>JAFYHO010000056.1 GCA_017539125.1 Actinomycetaceae bacterium
CACCCCAAGTGAAGAACTCCTTAGCGAGTTTATGCAGTCCGTCCAGCGCCGTTGCCAGCGCGAACCGCTCCAGCACATCACCGGCACAATGCATTTTCGTTTCCTTGAGCTTGACGCTACACCTGGAACGTTTATCGTCCGCCCCGAAACTGAATGGCTGGTTGACGAGGCACTTCGTGAGGCTCAGAATCTCGGCGAAGGAGCGCGGATTGTTGATTTATGTACGGGCTCGGGCGCGATTGCACTCTCCCTTGCCACTGAAGCACCTAAGAGCGAGGTGTGGGGACTGGAGCTGTCCGCGAGCGCCTACGCCAGCGCACTAAAAAACAATGAGCGCTACGGCAATCCTGTCCACTTCATCCACGGCGACGCACTCACGGCGCTGCCTGAACTAGAGGGCACAGTCGATATTGTCATTTCTAATCCACCGTATATTCCTCCCAACGAGCCAATTACGGTCGAAGCTCAGCGTGACCCGCAGATAGCGCTGTGGGGCGGGGGAGAGACAGGCACAGAGTTTCCTCGAGTAATCATCAGGCGAGCGAACACTCTCCTTAAAACGGGCGGTCTACTCGTCATGGAGCACGCGGAAAGCCAAAGTGTAGAACTTCGTGAGTATGCGAGCAGCTGCGGTTTTACCGATGTGTACACGGGACGGGACGCGACAGGTCGTGACCGTTGGCTCATTGCTCGCGCTGGAACACATAACCCAGCAGGGCAAACCCGCACTCCACCCACGTCAAACGTCATCACCATCGACACGAAGCCAGTACAGGCCGAAGCAATACGTCGAGCTTGCACCTGCATTCAGCGCGGCGAACTCATTGTGTTGCCAACCGATACTGTCTATGGAGTTGGCGCAGACCCACAGTCACCCGAAGCTGTCACGTGCCTACTCGCCGCTAAAGGTCGCGGCCCCTCCAAACCCTCGCCCGTCCTTGTATCTAGTTGGGATGATGTTGAACGCCTAGCAGTTTGCGATGAACGCGCTCGCGCACTTGCTGAGGCATTCTTCCCTGGCGCCCTCACTCTCATTCTGCCCGCCAAAGCTGGCAGCACCGCCAGCCTCGGCGAAACAAACGGCACGATTGCCGTGCGTATGCCTGCCCACGATTTCACCCTTGAACTACTTGCTGCCACAGGCTCTCTTGCCGTTTCATCGGCAAATCTCACCGACCAAGCTCCCGCCCGCACAATTGCCCAAGCACGAGCCATGCTAGGCGACAAAGTCAGCCTCTATCTCGATACGGGCAGCTGCCCAGAAAACACCCAGGCGTCCACTATTCTCTCGCTTGTCGCTGAGCCGCGAATCCTGCGAGAGGGTAGTATCAGCACTAGAGATATCGCAGAAATAATCGGGGAGGTGATACCGTGCGCGTCTACATCTTGATGTTCCTCATTGCCGCTGCGGTCACCTACCTGCTTGTCCCCGTTGTGCTTCGCCTGGCGCTTGCAATGGGCGCTGTTACGCAGGTGCGCGAGCGCGATGTTCACACAACTCCTATCCCGCGTATGGGCGGAGTTGCCATGTATCTCGGTATGCTCGTTGCTTTTGTGATTGCCTCCCAGATTCCCTATCTTTCGCGCGTTCTCGGCCCAGGTTCGGCAGCGTGGGGAGTGCTTCTTGGCGCAGGAGTCATGTGCGTGGTTGGGGTGCTCGACGATATTATCGAGCTCACCTGGTACGCCAAGCTGGCAGGGGAAATCCTCGCAGCGGGAGTTATGGCGTGGCAGGGCGTGGTCTTGCAATCCGTGCCATTTATGGGCTTGACGGTCACGTCAAGCCGTATGTCGCTTTTTATTACGGTTCTTGTGGTGATTGTTGTTGCCAATGCGGTGAATTTTATGGACGGTCTTGACGGTTTAGCGGCTGGAATGTTGGGTATTGCCGCTTTGGCATTCTTTATTTATGCCTATGTGCTCACTCGTAATGTGTCGCCTGGAGATTTCACTTCGGTTGCTTGTGCGATTACTGCTCCGCTTGCTGGTGTCTGCTTGGGCTTTTTGCCGCATAATTTCCACCCTGCACGTATTTTTATGGGGGATTCTGGTTCGCTTGTGCTGGGCAGTGTTATTGCGGGAGCGGGAATCCAGATTACAGGTCAGATTGACCCTGCCAATACAGCTTTGGGTTATGCGTTGCCGGCGTGGATGCCGTTGCTTGTTCCTTTTGTGGTGATTGCTTTGCCGATGATTGATTTTGTGTGGGCGGTTGTGCGGCGCTTAGCCCGCGGGCAGTCGCCCTTCCATGCTGACTCAGGGCACCTGCATCATCGGCTGCTTCAGAAAGGCTATTCGCATCGCAGTGCTGTCCTGTTCTTGTATGTGTGGGCGCTTATTGCTTCGCTTGCATGGGTGGCTTTGATTATTTTTCAGGCGGAGATTGTCGTGCCTGTTGCTGCAGTTGCTGCGATTGTGACGATTATTGTTATGCGCGTGAGCCGCAAGCACACGCAGGCTTCCCTTGTAGAAAGCACCACGGGCAATGTCTGAGGAAGAGCGCGTGGAGCACAGCGACGATACTCCCATGATCCGTAGACGTTTTTTGACACCGAAAGTGCGGCGTGGGCAGCTAGCGACGGGCGATCAGGTGCTTGAGTATGTAGAGAAAGTGAATCTGTTCGCCCTGCTCATCGTGTGTGCAATTGGTCTTGTAGGGGCGGCTATTTTTGGTGGCTCTGCACAGATTTATGGTGTGCTGTGTGCTGGTGTGGCTGGGCTAATTTTTTCTTTTATCTCCCTTTTTACGCTGCGGTATCGGTCAATCACTCGCAGGGAAAGCGCGCTTGTGCAGGGTGGGGGATATGTGGTGAAATTTGCTGTTCTTATTGCTATTTTCTTTATTTTGAGCCGTTTTGCTCGCGATTTTATTGACGTGCGTGTGGCCGCTGGCGTTGTGATTGTTTTCCTTGTGGCGCGCTTGGCACTTTCTTCTTTGATTATCGTTCGCACCCCTGTTGCTATGGACATTGCCCCAAGCGACGAGTAACCCCACCCCGTCGTTGCGAGCCTGCGTCAGCAGGCGAAGCAATCTCGAGTCCGATTATTGCCAATGTAGGGACTGGAGGTTGCCACGCTCGCCTTCGTCTCGCTCGCAACGACGGGGAGGGCTAGTATAACGAGGGCTTATGAGATAAATAACAGTAAGTTTTCCTTGAAAAAGAAATTATATGGGCAGTTTTCCCCATGCCAGAAACTTCTTTCAGGGTATGATGACGCTTGTGTGTTTTCAAAGGAGAAGATTTCCTGCGGAGCTACACAATTTGTAAATGAAAAACTTCTCGGAAGGTCATACGTTGCTACATTTAGTTTCTACGTTGGCACCTGTTCTCCCACTAAGTGGTGGCGAGGGTGACGGTGGATTTGAAGGTCCCAGTCTTCACGAGTTTTTCCCTGACGCACTTCTGTTTGAAGGTACTTATTTTGAATTGAACCGAGTGCTGTTGGTGCGTCTTATTGCTGTTCTCATCATGGTCATTCTTATGGTCATTTATGCTAAGCGTGCAAAGCTAATTCCTGGGCGCGCACAGGCAGCAATGGAAATGCTCCTAGAATTCCCGAAGAAGTCAATTACCGCTGAGATTTTCGGTGAAGAAGAGGGCAAGCGCTACGAAAAGCTTATTGCCACTATCTTCTTTGGTGTTATCTTCATGAATATGACCGGTGTTATTCCAGGTCTCCAGATTGCAGGTACATCAATCATCGGAATGCCTCTTATTTATGCACTCGTTGCATATGTGGCTTTCATCTTCCACGGCATTCGTGTCCAAGGTGTGGGTCACTTCTTTAAGAGCCAGCTCTTCCCTGCTGGAGTGCCATGGCCTTTGTACATCATTATGACTCCTATTGAGTTGATGTCTACATTTATTATTCGCCCAGCTACCCTCACGATCCGTCTTCTTGCCAATATGATGGCAGGCCACCTTCTTTTGGTGATGTGCTTCGTGGGCACGAATTATCTGTTCTTGCAAATGGGTGGTGTCGGCTATGGTCTTGGCATTGTCACTTTTGCCGGTGGTATTGCCTTTACTGCTTTCGAGCTGTTCATCGCAGCTTTGCAAGCATATATTTTCGCTCTACTTACGGCTGTTTATATTCAGCTGTCGGTGCAAGAGCACTAATTTTCCCAAAAAAATAAAACCGAAAGGAAAAGAAAATGTCATTAGCAGCTCTCGGTGCAGTTGGCTACGGTCTTGCAGCTATCGGCCCTGGTATCGGTGTAGGTATCATCGGTGGTCACAATCAGGACGCTACTGCACGTCAGCCTGAAATTGCTGGCCAGCTCCGTACTAACATGTTCATCTCCATCGCATTCTCCGAGGCTCTTGGTTTGCTCGGTTTGGTGGCAGGCTTCCTCTTCCAGTAATCATGTTGTTTGCAAGCGGAGATCAAATTAACCCACTCCTTCCGGCTACACCGGATTTAGTGTGGGGAACAATTGCTTTCATCATTGTTGCAGTTGTGGTCTACAAGATTGCGTGGCCAGCATTTAGCAAAACACTTGATGAGCGTGCAGAAAAGATCGATAAGGGATTGAACGCTGCTGCAGCCGCACAGGCTGAGGTTGCCGAAGAGCGTGCCAAGCTTGAGGAAGATATGACAGAAGCCCTCAAGAAGGCCTCCGCTGTTCGTGAGCAGGCAGAGTCCAATGCTGCATCGATTGTGTCTGAGGCGCAAAAAGCGGCTCAGCGCGATGCACAGCGTATTTTGGAGCAAGCTAATACACAGATTGCTTCTGATACTGAAAAGGCTCGTCGTACACTCCAGTCTGACATCGGCACTGTTGCCAGCGAATTGGCTGCACGTATTGTCGGTGCTCAGGTTCTTGACCCCAAGGTCTCTGAGAAAGTTATCGATTCTTTCTTGAACGAACTGGAAGCTAATACGGCTGTGAAAGCATCGAAGGAGGCGTAATGCGTTCTGTTAGCGAGGCAGCACTTACTGCTGCTAAAGAGCAGTGGAATACTCTGCTCGTGGAGAAAGGCTCGGGCGAAGTTGATTTCGCACACGAGATTTTCGCCGTCGCATCAGCGCTTCGCTCCTCAGTTGTCGTCTCGCGTTCGCTGACTGATCCAGCCCGCACCGCGGACGACCGCACAAAACTTGCTTCGGATATCTTTTCCGGAAAAGTCTCGGGAGAGGTTCTTGACCTCTTTACAGGGCTTGTTCGTAAACATTGGGCAGCCGATGACGATCTGCTGACGGCTTTGGAAGAAATCGGAGTCGATTCGATTCTTGCTTCCTCTCAGCGCAACGGCACATTGTCTAATGTTGAAGAAGAGTTGTACAGGGCAATGCGTACTCTGCGCGATGAGCGCGGATTGCGTAATGCATTGGTCGCACCAGAGCGTTCTGTTGACGACCGCGTAGCCCTTGTCCGTCAAGTTTTCTCTAGTGCCGCACCTGAAACAGTCGAGCTACTCGCTCGCGCTGTTGAGCGCACTGATGATGCTACTCTTGCGCAGTCCCTCTCGCACTACGGAGCTCTTGCTGCCGAGCGCGACAAGCACCTTGTTGCTACCGTTACCGCGGCAAGCCCGATAACGAAAGAGCAAGAGGAACGTCTGGCAACGATTTTGAAAGAGCGGTACGGCAAAGATGTTGCTTTGCACGTAGCTCTCGATCCGGCAATCGTTGGCGGACTGCGTATCCACATCGGCGACGATGTTATCGACGGAACGCTGGCAACACGTATTGCTCGCGTCCGTAACGAAATCAGTAAATAAGACCTAATGAGCGGGTTCGCCCGCGAAACAGTTAAGGAATGAGGAATGGCTGAACTGACAATCCAGCCCGAGGAGATTAAGGCTGCGCTCGACAGCTTCGTCAGCTCCTATGAGCCTGCCAAGGCTGCCAGTGAGGAAGTCGGACACGTTACCGCCACTGCTGACGGTATTGCACGTATTGAGGGACTTCCTGGTGCTATGGCAAACGAACTGCTCAAGTTCGAGGACGGCACGCTCGGTCTGGCTATGAATCTCGAAGAAAGGGAAATCGGCGTTGTCGTCCTTGGCGACTTCTCCACAATTGAAGAAGGTCAGGAGGTGCGTCGCACGGGTGAAGTCCTTTCGGTGCCCGTAGGCGATGGCTATCTCGGACGCACAGTTGATCCCCTCGGCAATCCACTTGACGGACTTGGTGACATTAAAGACCTTGATGGGCGTCGTGCTCTGGAGCTTCAGGCTCCCGGCGTTATGATGCGTAAATCCGTCCATGAACCCCTCCAGACAGGTATCAAAGCTATCGACGCAATGATCCCGATCGGTCGCGGTCAGCGCCAGTTGATTATTGGTGACCGTCAGACCGGTAAGACCGCTTTGGCTATTGATACTATTTTGAACCAGAAAGCTAATTGGGAATCGGGAGATCCGACCAAGCAGGTACGTTGTATTTACGTGGCTGTCGGCCAGAAGGGCTCGACAATCGCTGGCGTGCGTGGTGTGCTCGAAAAGCATGGCGCGATGGAGTACACGACTATCGTTGCTGCTCCTGCTTCTGACCCCGCAGGCTTCAAGTTCTTGGCTCCCTACACAGGCTCGGCAATCGGCCAGCACTGGATGTACGGCGGCAAGCACGTCCTCATCATTTTTGACGACTTGTCTAAGCAGGCAGAAGCCTACCGCGCCGTCTCCCTCTTGCTCCGCCGCCCACCGGGTCGTGAAGCTTATCCTGGTGACGTTTTCTACTTGCATTCTCGCCTTTTGGAGCGTTGCGCAAAGCTCTCTGATGAGCTCGGCGCTGGTTCAATGACGGGTCTGCCCATTATCGAGACAAAGGCAAATGACGTCTCTGCATATATTCCGACGAACGTCATTTCCATTACTGACGGACAGATCTTCCTCCAGTCCGATCTCTTCCTTGCTAACCAGCGTCCTGCTGTTGACGTGGGTATTTCCGTTTCCCGTGTTGGCGGCGACGCTCAGATTAAGGCAATGAAGCAGGTTGCTGGAACGCTCAAGATTACTCTGGCTCAGTATCGCTCTCAGGCTGCATTCGCTATGTTCGCTTCCGATTTGGACGCAGCAACCCGCCAGCAGCTGATTCGCGGTGAGCGTCTCATGGAGCTGCTCAAGCAGCCGCAGTACACGCCGTATGCTGTTGAAGATCAGATTGTTTCGGTGTGGGCTGGCACAAGCGGCTATCTTGACGAGATTCCTGTTGAGAAAGTTCTCGATTTTGAGAAGGGCCTCATCAGCCATGTGCGCCACAATACGAACGTGATGGATACTCTCGCTTCGACTGGCAAGTTCGACGATGACTCTCTTGAAGCTCTCAAGGGTGCAACTGAAGACTTCGTCGCGCAGTTCTGCGCAGCTGAAGGCATTACCAGTGGTGATGATGACTTCGAGACTGAGGACGAACAAGAGCAGATCGTTGCAAAGCGAGGCTAAACGTGGCTGGAGCACAAAGAGTCTATAAGCAGAAGATCAAAGCGACAACAACGCTTGAAAAGGTCTTTCGTGCTATGGAGCTTATTGCCGCATCGCGTATTGCTAAGGCACGCGACACGGCAATGGGAGCTGACCCATATACGAAGGCGCTGACAGAGGCTATTGCCGCTGTAGCAGCACATTCGCATGTGGATTCTCAGCCCTTGCTCCGTAAGCGGACAGACACGAACCGCGTTGCTGTTCTTGTGGTGACTTCTGACCGTGGTATGGCTGGTGCTTACTCGACGAACGTTCTGCGCGAGGCCGATAACCTTATCGAAGAATTGCGCGAAGCAGGCAAAGACCCTGTCCTGTACGTCTCTGGACGCCGTGGCGAATCCTATTATCGCTTCCGTGGTGTCAAGATTGAAAAGACGTGGACGGGCGATTCAGACAAGCCAGATCCCGCTGTTGCTGAGGATATTGGCAATGAGCTGATGCGCGCTTTCTTGGCTCCTGCCGATGAGGGAGGAGTCGCGGAGGTTATCCTCGTATTCACTCGTTTTGAGACGATGGTTCGCCAAGTTGTGCAAACCCGCCATATGCTCCCCATTGAGATTGTCCATGACACTATGGAACTAGATACGCATTTCGTAGGAGAGGTTGTTTCCGGTGAGGAAACGGCTGGAATTGCTCCCCTGTATGACTTCGAGCCCAGTGCTGATGAAGTCTTTGCGCAGCTCCTACCGCTGTATATGCATCAGCGTATCTACGCGATTCTTCTCATGGCAGCTGCTTCCGAGTTGGCTTCGCGCCAGCAGGCTATGCATGCAGCGACCGACAATGCGAAGAACCTCATTGAGGAATACACCCGCAAGGCGAACAACGCTCGCCAGGCGGAGATTACCACAGAAATCACCGAGATCGTTTCGGGCGCAGACGCGCTTTCGAACTAGGGGCATTGCCCAAAGGAAGAAACAAAATGACTACTGCAACTGCAAATACGCTGACCGAGGGGCGTGTCGTCCAAGTTCTGGGCGCTATTGTTGACATTGAGTTCCCCGACGGTCCGCTGCCAGAGATTAACCACGCGCTGACCACCGAGATTGATCTGTCGGCTCAAGGTGAAGGTTCGAATACCTTGAAGATGACCCTCGAGGTCGCTCAGCACCTCGGCGATAACGTCGTTCGTGCTATCGCCCTGAAGCCGACTGACGGTTTGGTGCGCGGCGCTGTTGTCAAGAATACTGGCGCTCCCATTTCCGTCCCCGTTGGTGACGTGACCAAGGGCCACGTCTTTAACGTGACGGGTGACTGCTTGAACCTTGAAGAGGGCGAGAAGCTCGAGATTACCGAGCGCTGGCCAATTCACCGCAAGGCTCCCTCGTTTGACGCGTTGGAGTCCGAGACCAAGATGTTCGAGACGGGCATCAAGGTTATCGACCTTCTGACCCCCTATGTTCAGGGCGGCAAGATTGGTCTGTTCGGTGGTGCTGGTGTGGGTAAGACGGTTCTTATCCAAGAGATGATTCAGCGCGTGGCACAAGACCACGACGGTGTGTCCGTTTTCGCTGGTGTTGGTGAGCGTACTCGTGAGGGTAACGACCTTATCAACGAGATGGAAGAAGCGGGTGTTCTCGATAAGACCGCTCTCGTCTTTGGTCAGATGGACGAGCCGCCGGGCGTGCGTCTCCGTATCGCCCTGTCTGGTCTGACAATGGCGGAGTACTTCCGTGATGTTCAGAACCAAGACGTGCTCTTGTTCATCGACAACATCTTCCGTTTCACACAGGCAGGTTCTGAGGTTTCCACCCTGCTCGGTCGTATGCCTTCGGCTGTGGGTTACCAGCCGACACTGGCTGACGAGATGGGTGCTCTCCAGGAGCGTATTACCTCGACCCGTGGCCATTCGATTACATCGCTTCAGGCAATTTACGTGCCTGCTGACGATTACACCGATCCGGCTCCTGCCACCACATTCGCCCACTTGGACGCAACCACAGAGCTTTCGCGTGAGATTGCTTCTCGTGGCTTGTATCCTGCGGTCGATCCGCTTGCTTCGACCTCGCGTATTCTTGACCCCCAGATTGTGGGCCAGAATCACTACGAGGTTGCAACTCGCGTTAAGGCTATCCTCCAGAAGAACAAGGAACTCCAGGACATCATCTCGATTCTTGGTGTTGATGAGCTTTCCGAAGAGGATAAGATTACCGTGGCACGCGCTCGCCGTATCCAGCAGTACCTGTCGCAGAACACTTACACGGCTGTGAAGTTCACGGGCGTTGAGGGCTCGACAGTTCCTGTTGACGAGACGGTTGAAGCATTCCGCCGCATTTGTGACGGCGAGTATGACCATGTCCCAGAGCAGGCATTCTTCAATATCGGCGGTATCGAAGATATTGAGCGTGCTTATGCGAAGCTTCAGGCGGATCTGTGATGAATGTTAGTATCGTTGCCCGCTCAGGGCCAATTTGGTCTGGCGAATCAACTTCCGTTGTTTTCCCGTCTGCTGACGGTGAGATGGGAGTTCTCGCTGGGCACGTCCCGACTTTGGCACTTCTGAAAGCCGGTACTGTTCGCGTCAAGGATGCGAACGATCAAGAGCAGGCTTTCGAGGTCAACTCGGGTTTCGTCACGGTCGACAATGACAATGTCTATATCGTGACAGAGCTGTAAAAGCTTAGCTAAACGAATAAGGCGCGTGAGAGTTCGCTCTTGCGCGCCTTATTCTTTTCACGCCACCCGTCATTGTTCGTTCGCTGTTCGCGGCTTCGCCGCTTGCGGCAACTTCCTATTCGGCTTCGCCTTCGACGTTTTCCTCGCTACAGTCTCGTGAAAGCTCGCTTTCACGGACCTTCCGCTCGTCAACGTCACTCCAGTCTGGAACGCAAGCGTTCCGACCTTCCGTTCGTTGTTGTTCGCTCACTTACAACAACATCGTCGCTTCGGCTACACGTGAGCTAGCTCCCGTGACCCCTCCGCTCCTTGTTGTGCGAGGGAGGGCGAAGCCCGACCGAAGCAATCAATAATGGAAAGTTGTCAGCGTTGCAAAGCGAGCAATAACGGACTACTGATCGCCGCGTCGCTGGCGCTCCTCGCGATGACGGGAGGGACGAATAAGTGGTAGGGTAGCGGTGGTCTGAAAATATAGAGTGCGAGGTGGGAAGCTTCTTATGCGCATTGTTTTCGCTGATTGTGCCGTCGATTATT
Organism: Actinomycetaceae bacterium; assembly: GCA_017539125.1. GTDB lineage: Bacteria > Actinomycetota > Actinomycetes > Actinomycetales > Actinomycetaceae > RUG11864. The sequence continues at coordinate 10,581 of JAFYHO010000056.1, forward strand.
CGGGGCGCTTGGACGCTCATTTGGAGCGCTCCGAGCGCATGATTATGGTCAAAGCAGATGGCTCGGTCCTTGTTCATTCTGATGGCGGCTCGTATAAGCCTTTGAATTGGATGAGCCCGCCGTGCACGATGAGTGTGTCTGAGCCGAGCGAGGAAGATGCGGAAGCTGGTGTGCGCGAGGTTTGGACTGTTGAGCATTCTAAGACTGATGATAAGCTCATTATTTCTATCTACGAGATTTGTGCGGATTATGAGCGCGACCTCGGGGAAGAACCGGGACTTGTCAAAGATGGGGTAGAGGCGCATTTGCAGAAGCTTCTCGCCGAGCAGGTCGAGCGCATTGAGCAGGGCTGCCAGCTTGTGCGCCGCGAGTATCCGACCGCTATCGGCCCGGTTGACCTCATGGTGCTCGACAGCGAGGGTGGGCATATTGCCGTCGAGATTAAGCGACGTGGCGAGATTGATGGGGTAGAACAGCTTACCCGCTATCTTGAACTTTTGGGGCGCAATCCGCATTTGCAGCCTTTACGTGGTGTTTTTGCGGCTCAGGAGATTAAGAAGCAGGCTCGCACTTTAGCCGAGGATCGTGGTATTGAGTGTTTAATTTTGGATTACGACGATATGCGCGGTCTTGATAACCCTGAGGATAGGCTTTTTTAATCCCACTCCGGCATTGTTTGCCAGTGAAACTGACGCACAATGCCGGAGTGCGGATTTTATTTCTTAACCTCGCCGATAGGCAAAACCACTTTTCCGTAGCTTTCATTTATCACTTCGGCAGCTGCCAAGTAGAAGGCACATAGGGCAGTAAGGAAGCCAAAATATCCACCGATGTGTGTAATCAAAGCCGTTGAGGTGAAATCACCAATCGCGAGCAAATAGAAAGTAATTGCTAGGGCGAGAAAGACTGATTGTAAAGCACGATTCTTCGGCAAAGTAGCGACAAACATCATTAGTGTGAATGTGCCCCAAACAACCAGATACCAAGCAACGAAGCTAGGGGATACGTCTTGCGCAAAGAACATCTTGAACAATGCGAAAGACCACCAGAATGCGCCGTAGCTTGTAAATGCAGTGAATCCAAAAGTATTTCCTCTTCTATATTCAAAGACTCCTGCAATGATTTGTGCGGAACCGCCAAAAGCGAGTCCCATAGCTAGCACCAATCCGATGTTGGTGCCTTCAAATGAACCGCTATTGATTAAGCTCAATAGCCATGTAGTGGCAGCAAAGCCACAGAGACCTAATGGGCCTGGATTAGCCAGATTTTCTTTGATTTCAGACATAGGATTCTCCTTTGCTTTAATAGTTACGAACATATGAAACCGGCAATAGGCTCGTTTAAGTATTGCGTACATTATAGTGTTTCTTTTTAGTTAGTCAAGATAAATATGAGAAAATCCTAAAATACGTGTTTTTGCAGGTGAGAAGGGGAAAATACGGGCAACGAAGGCGTTTTTGTGTGCTTTGGCATTAGTAATAGACATGTCAATAGTCAGAAACTCTTTCCTAATAACGTCTCTTTGGGGGTAAATCTTGAAGATGAAAAGAAAATAGTAAAGAAATAGTAAAGTTTTTAAGGTTTTCTATAGCTTAGGTGAGGGCAAAAGAGAGAGTTTCATCACTCAAAAAGCCTAAGAGTGTGTGCCAGTAAACAAATAGCTTTTTTTCTCGCCACCAATTATGCCTCTATGCAGGGCTTTTACGGAATCTCAGGGTACTTCCTTATCCTCCTTACTCTTTGACGATACACGTAGGGGCTTTTCTCTTTTTGTGCATATTGTTTTGCGTAAAAAAAAGAGGTGTCTGAGGTGGGATTTCATAAAAGTGAGGTGGTAAACTTTCTAAACGAGTTAAAGCGGTTTATCGCACTAGCAGCCCCGTGCTGTACCTGTGTTAGATCGCGCAAGCCTACTGCTTCAAAGTCATCGCTTGCGAGCCTGAGAATGTCAGAGGAATACGTTTCGAGAGATAGGAATGCTATGGCTTCTGTGGCTTCTGAAGCTTATGTACGCGAAGTAATTCAAGGCAAAGGCGTCATCGATATTCGTGATGACTGTAAGGGTTGTGACCAGTGCGTACAGTGGTGCCCTGCCGATGCGATTACTACTGATGGCCTTGGTGGTCGTCACAAGATTGATCACAGCCTCTGCGTGAACTGCGGACAGTGCCGCGTGCATTGCCCCTTTGATCGCATTGATGAGGTTTCCATGCTTGACTACGTCAAGGCTGCTATCGCTGATCCTGATGTTCACGTTATTGCACAGCCGGCTCCGTCCGTGCGTGTTGCATTTGGTGAGGAATTCGATGAGCCTGCGACTGGTGACAACATCAGGGCTGTTGAATCTAAGATGTTCGACGCTATCCGCAAGGTTGGTATGAACACAGTATGGGATACTAACTTCGCCGCTGATATGACCATTACCGAAGAGGGCTACGAGCTCGTTATGCGTATTTTGAATGCGCTCGGTGTTGAAGGATTTGAAGAAGCAGGTCCGCTTCCTCAGTTCACTTCCTGCTGCCCAGGCTGGGTTCGCTACGCCGAGACGCGCTTTGGCGATAAAGAGTTCAATGGTAACCCGAGGCTTGCCCACATTTCGTCGGCACGCTCCCCAGTGATGATGTTTGGTCCCGTTGCCAAGACTTACGGTGCTGAAAAGCTTGGAAAAGATCCCGCAAAGATCTTTGACGTGGCTATTTCGCCGTGTACTGCGAAGAAGTTCGAGGTCACTCGCCCCGAGTTCATTTCTTCCAGTAACGGTCCGGACAAGGTCTACAACGACGTTGATGCCGTTATCACAACGCGCGAGTTCGCTCAGCTGGTTCGTGAGACTGGTGTTGACTATGCTTCCTTGGATGAGAACGCAAAGCCTGATCCCGGCATGAGTGAGGAGACAGGTGCAGCTATCATCTTCGGTAACACCGGTGGTGTTATGGAGGCGGCGTTGCGTACTGGTTATCGCGTTTTGGCTGGCGAAGAGTTGCCCGTCGAGGCTTACGATAAGGTATTCAAGGAGACAAATATCCGTCTTGATGGTGAGATGGAATTTGACGACGACAAGATGATTCGTGAAGCAACCATCGACATTCCCGTTAAGGCGCTTGACATAACAGTTCCTGCAACCTTCGCTGTCATTTACGGTTCGAAGAACACTCAGGAAATGTGGCGACGCATTGAGGAAAACGCCAAGTTGGACGACAATGATCCCAACAAGAAGCTCTACGTTTTCGTTGAGGTCATGAACTGCCCTGGCGGTTGTATTAACGGTGGCGGTCAGCCCATTAGGCGCGACGCTTAAGGATATGAGGAGTTAAATTATGTCCGAAGAATTGAAAGAAACACAAAAGGTTCAAGTCGTTGGTGATGATCACTCCGGCGTCTCGCGTCGTGGCTTCATTAAGGGCGGAATTGCTGCTGTTGGTGCCTTCATTGCTGGAACTGCTGTTGGCGGTTTCGCAATCGGCACATATGGCAAGGCAAAGTCGTATATCGCCAAGCGTATTGGCACCCTTACAGCATTCGACCAGGCCTATGATGTGCGCGTTTCCCATGCAAACCAAGAACTTGTTGATTTATACAAGGACTTTTTGTCAAAGGGTAAGGTTTTGCCTGCCTACACAGAACTGTCACACCGTATGTGCCACACGGTCTATGGTGATGCCATTCCTGAGCATATCGAAGAGCTGACGAAAACTTCTTGGGAAGAAGTTCAAGAAGAAGCCGATAAGCAAATGCAGGAACTAGAGGCTGGCTCGTCAGAAGTCGATACGTTCATTAAAGACAATCTTGTGCTTGGATAGGAGGAATTGACATGGCTAAGAAAGAAGTTACATACACAAATCCTGCTTTGAAAGCCAAGGATGATACCCGCGTAGTTGTTCTTCGCCATACGAAGGCTACTCGCACACGGCATGCGCTTGTCATCATTACCACCTTTGCCCTCATTCTTACTGGTTTCCTGATGTGGGCCGGAATGAAAGACATGAGTGGTTTTGTTGGCGTTCTCCATGCTGTTCTCGGTTTGGTTTTCATTGCCATTCCTCTGTTCTGGGTTTTCACCAACTTCCGCCATTTCTCTGCATTCATTGACGACATCACTCATTATGATGCTGATGATATGAAGTGGATGGCTAAGGGCGGCGGCTATCTTGGTGGCGATCCTGCTAAGCTTCCTGCTCAGGGCAAGTACAACGCTGGTCAGAAGCTCGTTGGTCTGCTTATGGTAATCTGCGGCATTCTGCTTGGCATTAGCGGACTTATCATGGCTTTTGCTACAACTACCTTTGGTATCACGCTTCACGTGGGTGAGGGCACCAAGGACGTCTTGTGGCGAATCCACCTTGTGGTTGCGATTGTCATGCTTGTCCTTGTTCTCTCGCACATCTTCTTGTCCCTCATGGCTAAGAATGCTCCGGCACTCAACTCCATGTTCGGTGACGGCACTGTCGACCTCGATTATGCAAAAGAGCATTACGAGCGTTGGATGGAAGAAGAAGTTGCTGTGCTTGAGGATGAGTCCGAAAAGCTTGCGGCGAAAGCATAGCTTCCATAATCTCTCATTAAGTGTGGCGAGTCCTTCTGGGCTCGCCACATTTTTATTTCCGTCAACCCGTCGTCGCGAGGAGCGAGCTTTGCGAGCGACGTGGCGATCAATAGTTCTTTATGCTGCCAGCCTTGCAAAGCAAGCAATTGTGTGGGTAGAGACTGCTTCGTCAGCCCTTTGGGCTTCCTCGCACAACGAGGAGTGGAAGGTCCGTGAAAGCTCCCTTTCACGAGACTGGAGGGACGACGTTGTTGTAAGTCGCCGAAGGCGACGAACAACGACGGTTGGCGAGAAAAGATAGGGTCAAAAATCAGCTTAAGAATAGTGCGCGGTAGGCGGCTTCGGCTTCTTGTTCGCGTGGGTCAACTTCTCCAACGATATGTCCATCGTTCAAGAAAACAATTCGGTCAGCGACCTCGTCAATAAAAGTGAGAATATGCGAGGAGATTAGAACTGTTGTGCCATGCTCTTTTTCAGCGATGATTTTTTCGCGCAGATTGATAACGCTTTGAATATCCAAGCCATTAAGAGGCTCGTCGAGGACGAGAGTAGTGGGTGACCCCAGAAAAGCACAGGCAAGTTCTACGCGTTTCGACTGCCCCTGCGACAAGGTGCGAATTGGACGATTCATATAAGCCTGCGCTCCAAAAGCAACAAGATGCTCTTTTGCCTTGCTTTTACTAATAGGCTCTCCTCGCATAGCGGCATCGAATTGGACAGCCTCAAGAGGCGTGAAGGCTCGCTGTAAAAACGGTATTTCCGGAAGAAAACCGACATGTTCGCTCGGTATGCGCACGTCCGTATGTGTCTCATTGTCTGTCGCGAGAGTGATTGTGCCAGATTGGGGTGTTGTGATTCCGGCAAGAATGGAGAAGAAAGTGGTCTTGCCAGCGCCATTAGGGCCGACGATTCCGACGATTTCTCCTGTCTCGATTCTCATGCTGACAGCTCCGAAACCCCGACCGTTCCGGTAGCGTTTCGTGAGATCAGAAATGGTCAACATATATTCTCCTTAAACTTCTCTTCTGAATATGCGCATAGAACGCAAGCACAAACGGCATCAGAGGTACAAAGGCGAGGATTGAAATCGCATTTTTATAGAGTGAGGTCAAGCGTTTTTGTTGAGCTTGATACGTGTAAAAATAGCTCACAGCCCACACGGCACAAGCCAAATAAACCACGATGGCAATAGCAAGAGACGAATTTATATCTCTCCATACGGCGATATCGACGAGGGTGACTACTGCAAAGGGAACGAGCGTTAGAAGTACAAGGAAAGTTTTGGCGCCCCATGATTCTTTCATTGTGACGCGATAATAGTAGCTCTGTAAAAGAGGTCTGCGTTTTTGCTCGTATTGAGTCAAAGAGGCAAGGGCATCGAAACACAACAAAGCGATAAAGACAATGAAAAGACCGTAAGGTTGATTCAACTTGCGCGCAAGATACAAGAGGGCAGGACTGAGAAAAATGAAAACTACGATATAAGGAAGAATGATGCCCGATTTGTAAAGGTGAAAACTGTACGCGCGAAAACGCGTTGTAGGAAAGGGGATGCTGAAACGATGGAGAAAACCACCCTTATTCAGCATGGTGGTGTGGCTGATGTGTTCGGTTAAGGCAATTATGCACGCACTAACAAGAGATATGAAAAGCGTACTTCCCAGAAGAATGAAGAAGGGGAAAGGGGGCGCGGCAAAGATGAGAATGAAAAGTGATAGGACAAAGGCAGGGATAAAGCTGTAGGTAAAACCCCACGCAAGAAAGAAAGAGTTTTTCGCTCCGAGGTAGCGCAGTTGCCCCAGATGTTGCGGGCTTTTGTCGTAATTCCATGAAATGGGAATGCCACACAGTGCAATAGTGACGGTTGTGATGAGGGTAGGCGGAAGTGGAAGAGTTCGGGGTTTTCCAAGCAAGGCAAGTGCAATAATCCCTGCCAGAAGAAGAAGAATACAGCTTGCGGTAGCTGACTCGTTGCCAATGATGAGAATAAGACGATGTTGACGGATGAGTTGCTTGGTGTACCTGAAAAACATTTTCATATTGACTGCTCTAAGAGTGGAGTTTGGCGGCGAGGTCGGGGAAAACGCTGAGAGAGCGCTTGAGGATGCCGAGCATCGAGGCGATGGCGAGGCCGTAGTTGGTGAACGGCACGCCGCAGGCGCGCGCGATAGCGCGACGATGTGCAATCTCGCGGGCGTTCAACATGCAGCCACCACAATGGACGACAGCGCGCACGCCACTCACGTCCTGCGGGAAATCAAAACCCGTCGAGGTCTGGATATCCACTTTTGCGCCTGTCGATTTCTCGAGCCAGCGAGGAATCTTCACCGTCGCAATATCATTACACTTGCGGTCATGCGTACAGCCCTCGGCCACCAGTACGCTGTCGCCCTCACCCAACGACTGCAAAGCCACAACACCCTCGACAGCTTCCTCCAGAAAACCCTTGTGACGAGCCATAAGAATAGAAAAAGACGTCAAAGGAATATCCTCGGGAACAATCTCGGCAACCTCGGCAAAAGCCTGCGAATCGGTAATCACCATTGCTGGAGGCTCAGCGAGTGAAGCCAGCGCGCCTGCCAACTCCGTCTCTTTGACAACGAGACCTATCGCGTCGGCGTCGAGAATATCGCGCAGCGTCTGCACCTGCGGAAGAATAAGCCGACCTTTCGGAGCGCTCTCGTCAATAGGCGTCACCAAAACCACCACATCACCGGGGCTCAACAAATCCCGCACAAGAGGCGCGCCCTCTGCCACTTCGATCGAAGCCAGCCGGTCTTTGAGAAGCTGAATTCCCGCACCCGTCTTAGCGCTCACATAGACAGGCGCTAGAGCGCCAGAGGGCAAGCGCTCAGGCTGGGCGCGATTGCCTTCGTCATCAAGCAAATCGGCTTTAGAGAAAGCAACAAGGTGGGGAATTTTTAGCTCAGCGAAAAGGTCAAGGAGTTCGCGTTCAACATCGCCAAGGCCCTGCGTAGCATCAGCAACCAGAACA
>JAFYHO010000009.1 GCA_017539125.1 Actinomycetaceae bacterium
CAATCACGCAGACGCACTCGCGCCCCTCATGCCGCGCAACATACTGGGCGACCAGAGCTAGTGCCATAGAGTCGGAGCCGCCAGAGATACCAAGCACCAAAGGAGCGTCAGGCGCGCACCCCCCAAGCAGCCTGCTCAAATCCAGACGCGCCGCAGCGATAGCGGGATGAGGTGCGCGCGGGCGACGGTCAGCCAGAGGACGACGGTCAGCCAGAGGACGACGGTCAGCCAGAGGATGACGGTCAGCCAGAGGATGACGGTCACCCAACGAGCGAGGGTCAGTCAGCGGGCGGCGATTGTTCATCACTACTCCTCAAAACCTAAAGATTCGCTATCGCAACCAAGGTCTTGTCCATTGCAGGCTTGACTGCGGGAACTGGCTCTTCCTCTTCCGTCTCAGGATTCACGCGCTTGTCGGGAATGTCGTCAACAATAACCGCGAATTCCAACAAACGCCCCTGCTTCGTCTGTAGATAGCCAGACAAAGAAACAACCTTTGAAAGCGAGCCCGTCTTTGCATGAACAAGGCCGCCCATGCCGTCCTCCATGAACCGCGAGTTGAGAGTGCCGTTATAACCCCCAACAGGCAAACCCGCTGCAAGAGCACCGTATTTCTCGCCCCCGTCATGCCACACGAGGTCGGCAATCTCGACCAGCGCTCGCGCCGTCAAACGATTATCGTTAGACAACCCTGAACCGTCAGCAAAAATCAAATCGTCAGTCTGCACCCCAAGAGAATCCAGGGTGTTGCGCACCGCGTCAGCGCCCCCCGCGAAGCTCGCCGGCTTTCCGCTCTTGACGGCAACGAGATGAGCGAGAGTCTCAGCGGTCGAATTGTCCGAGTTGGTGAGCATGTAATCGACAAGCTGACGCACGCTCGCGCTCTCAACACGCGCAAGCTCAATGGCACTCTCAGGACTGGGCGTAGAAGTACGCTCAACCGAGTCCACCTCGATACCCTGCTCGCGCAATTTCTCGGTCAGCAGCTGGGCAACCCGCAAATCGGGGTCCTCGCCAAACAGCTCTGTGTTCGCTGCTTCTTTCGTACCGAGCGGGCGCGCCTGCATAACGTACTGCCTATTAGCCGGCTCAACGCCCTCGTGATAGAGCGGCTCGGCAAAGAGCGTGGAATCGACGCGCAGACTAATCGACGTCACTCCTTTATCTTTGAGCGCCTTCGCAGTGGCCTCGGCAAGCTGAGGAATAGAAGAATGCCCATAAGCAGCATTGGGGTCTGGGTCCTCCATGCCGAGCAGCACGTCACCGCCACCAATGAGGTAGACAGTGTTCCCGTCCAAAGCTGTAATAGTCGAGAATGCCGTGTCCCCTCCGAGGACGTCCAAAGCAGCCAAAGCAGTCGTCACCTTCATATTGGACGCCGGCGTGCGCGGGGTGTCTGGGTCGATCTCGCCGAGAGTCTCCCCCGTAATAGCATCGACGACGAGGGCTGAAACGTGCCCTTTCAAATGGTCATTATCTGCCAAAAAACCGTCAAGAGCTTTCTGTACCTGGGCAGCTTTAGGCATTGGCGCATCGGCAAAAGACGCCAGCGCGAGCTCCGATTGCCCCTCCTGCTCAACAGGATTGAGCTCAGGATACGGGCTCGCCACGGGCTCTGGCTCACGCACCGTCAAAAAACCGGGCACAAAATCGTAGGCGTCAGCGAACACATAACCCGACGCAAGCGCTAGAATAACGAATACAAAAGCTTGACGCTTCACAGCCTTAAGTTTCGCACGTTCGCGGCGATCTCGCACCGAGACGCTCTGTTACGAAGGAGATTAACACTATGAACGACGCGCTAGAGTTCGACGTCACCATCGAGATTCCCAAGGGAAACCGCAATAAATACGAGGTAGACCACGAGACTGGGCGTATCCGTTTAGACCGCATGCTGTTCACCTCAACCCGTTATCCTGACGATTACGGCTACATTGACAACACATTGGGTCTTGACGGCGATCCTCTCGATGCACTTGTTCTTCTGGACGAGCCGACGTTCCCCGGGTGCGTGATTCGCTGCCGTGCGCTGGGTATGTTCCGTATGACGGACGAAAAGGGCGGTGACGATAAGGTTTTGTGTGTTCCTTCTGCCGACCAGCGCGCCTCGTGGCGTACGGAGATTGATGACGTTTCTGAGTTCCACCGCCTGGAGATTCAGCACTTCTTTGAGGTGTATAAGGATTTGGAGCCGGGCAAGTCGGTTGAGGGCGCTCATTGGGTTGGGCGTGAGGACGCCGAGGCGGAGATTCAGGCGTCATTCGAGCGTGCCAAAGAGGCCGGCTTTGTTGACCCCCTCGCCCGCAAGCACTAATCCTCCATATCTTCACAAAAATTTTCCCCACCCGCTTTATATGGCAGGTGGGGAAAATTGTCGGTAGGAGGTTAGTAGTTCGCAACGCGCAGGAAGTAGTAGCTGCCGTACAGCGGGCCTTCTCGCGTGATGTCACCAGGTCTGCGCGCGGCAATATGGTTGCCGTTGCCTGTATAAATACCGATGTGCTCACCATTTGACCACATGACAAGGTCACCAGGCTTCGCCTGTGCCGCTGGTATAACCCTGTATCCAGCAGCTATAACTGCGTATGTCGTGCGGGGAATGGGCATACCTAATTGCGTGTAAACGTATTGGGTGAAGCCGGAACAGTCCCAGCCAGCTGTCGGCGAGGTGCCACCCCACACGTATGGTACGCCGTGGAATTGGCGTGCGTAGGCAACGATTTTATCGCCGAGCCCAGCGGCGTTTTGAACACTTGCAACATTGCTGGGCGCAGGCACTTGCGCAGGGGCTTGCACAGGAGCAGCCTGTTGCTGTGCTTGGGCTGCGGCTTGGCGCTGCGCCTGTGCGGCGGCTCGGGCGGCAGCTTCTCGGGCAGCAGCCTGCTGGGCGGCAACGCGGGCAGCTTCTTGACGTTGACGTTCTTGTTCAATAGCGCGCAGACGGGCGGCTTCCGCCTCGGCTGCCTTACGAGCAGCCTCGGCTTTTTCGCGCTGCTGCTGGGCAACGAGCTCGCGCGTCACGCCTTGTTTCTCAGCCAACACCGCAAGTAATTTGTCGCGCTCAGTGTTAATGGCGGCAACGCGCTCAGCGGCCTGCGCAGCCTGCTCCTCTAATGCGCGGGCAGTTTTTTCTGCTTCTTCTGCTGCCCGTGTCTGCTCTTCAAAACAACGGTCGGCTTCTTTTTGCAAAGCATCGGCTACGTCTTGAAGAGCTTGGAACTCGTTTAGATCGGTTTTAGCACGACGGCCGACAAGATCGTAGGCTCGCGCTTTATCCGTTGCTTCTGACAGGGAATCTACACCGAGAAGGTAGTTGGCACCAGAGATAGATCCCGCGCCTTCGCGGTACATTGCGGCGCCGATACGTCCGAGCTCAGCGCGACCCTCTTCAACCTTGGCAGCTGCTTCATTGGCGCGGATTTGTGCTGCCTCGGAAGCGTCCATCGCGTCCCATAGGCGCGATTGGGCTTCGCTATTGGCGACTTCTGCCTGAGCAGAGGCAAGCTCTAAGTCTCCTGCTTCGGCTTCAAGGGCAGCTAGCTGTGCCTCAATTTCAGCAACCGATCCGGCAGCCCGCGATTCCTCAGCTTTCGCGGCAGCGATTTCATCATCTGTCACATCTGCATGTGCCATCGGAACGAAAGCGCCCCAGGCAAGAACAAGCGTTCCTGCGACTGCTGTGATTCGACGATGTAGATTCACAACTCACTCCTTCTCGGCGAAACTCCAACGGCGTGTCGCCTTGACAGAAAATGGTCCTTCTCCAATGTACTCTAAAAAATATCAAAAGGGAATAGTGACTTTTCCTTGATATTCCGCCACTTTCTCATTTTACTAGTACTTTTGTCCTGTATTCTTCCCGTCATTGAGGGAGTCGGTCTAGTACCAGCCAACGCGATTGGAGTGCCCGAGCGCCCCACAGGGAGTACCGTACCGCGCAGAAATGTAGCTCAAGCCCCATTCAATCTGTGTAGCGGGATTTGTCCGCCAATCAGCACCCGCAGATGCCATTTTGGAGGCGGGCAAAGACTGCGGAATGCCATAAGCGCCTGAGTAGGGATTTGTTGCGGTCGTGCGCCAGCCCGATTCGCGATTCCATAGAGTCACCAAGCAGGAGAATTGGTCATCGCCCCAACCACGGGCACCCACTTTAGCGTGCGCAATCTCTTGTGCGGTTCCTGCGGGAACAACGCTTGCGGTGCTCTGTGCGTACTGCGTCTGGTTGTTGTACGCGTTTTGACTTTGCTGACGCGCAGCCGCTTGCGCAGCGACCTGCTGTTGGTTTTGGCTGGAGTTTTGCCTGCTCGCTTGACGCTGCGCCTCTGCTTGGGCTTGGGCAGCAATCGCAGCCTGCTGGGCGGCAATGCGTGCAGCTTCTTGACGTTGACGTTCTTGTTCGATAGCGCGCAAACGGGCGGCTTCCGCCTCGGCAGCCTTACGGGCAGCTTCGGCTTTTTCACGCTGCTGCTGGGCAACGAGCTCGCGCGTCACACCTTGTTTCTCAGCGAGCACCGCAAGTAATTTGTCGCGCTCAGCGTCGATAGCGGCAACACGCTCAGCGGCCTGCGCAGCCTGCTCTTCTAGTGCGCGCGCAGTCTTTTCGGCTTCTGCTGCCGCCTGTGTTTGCTCTGCAAATTTGCTATCGGCTTCTTTTTGTAGAGCGCCTGCGACATCTTGGAGGGCTTGGAACTCGCCCAAATCGGATTTGGCACGACGACCAACAAGGTCGTAGGCTCGCGCTTTATCTGTAGCTTCTGAAAGCGAATCTGCACCGAGAAGGTAATTGGCACCGGAGATAGATCCCGCGCCTTCGCGATACATCGCCGAACCGATACGTCCGAGCTCAACACGTCCTTCTTCTACTTTGAATGCAGCCTCATCGGCGCGGTCTTGCGCGTTCTGGGCTGCTTCGGTCGCTTCGCGCAAGCGTGATTGGGCTTCGCTATTGGCAACTTCTGCACGCGCAGAGGCGAGCTCTAAGTCTCCCGCTTCGGCTTCAAGGGCAGCTAGCTGCGTCTCGATGTGGGCGACAGATCCGGCGGCACGTGACTCTTCCGCTTTCGCGGCAGCGATTTCGTCATCTGTCACATCGGCATATGCGAAAGGAATGCACGATCCCCACGCAAGCGTCAGCGTCCCTGCGACTACTGCGATTCGGCGATGTAGATTCACGATTTCTACTCCTTCTCAGCGGCACTCCAGCGGCGTGTCGCCTTGACAGAAAATAGTCCTTTTCCAATGTACTCTAAAAAACTTCAAAAGGGAATAGTGACTTTTCCTTGATATTCCGCCATTCTCGTCATTGCGAGGAACGAGCGGAGCGAGTGACGCGGCAATCTATAGCCCCTTTTACAGCACGCTTTGCAACTCAGCAATTCACGTCGGTATAGATTGCTTCGCCCGCCTGACGGCAGGCTCGCACAACGAGGAACGGAAGGTCTGTGAAAGCTCGCTTTCACAAGACTGTAGTGACGATGTTGTTGTAAGTCGCCGAAGGCGACGAACAACGACGGAAGGCTGACAACGATGAATGGGTCACAATGCGGTGAAAAATGTTTGCGCGCCGCGCGAGCGCTGTGCTAACGTTCCAGCCATGTTCAAACGAATGCGAATGTCCAAGTAGCGCAGACCCTTGCGGCTCAGATAGCCCCGGTCATGCGCCCCGACCCATGTCCAAGAAAAAATTGCGGGTCGGCAGGACATAACTGAACATCGCATTCCACTCACTAAAAAATCCCAAACGTGGAAACCTCAAAACCGTCACCATGATTGTGTGTCACGAGGATTGTGTAAAACTGCGATAAACACCTGTCGCCCGCTCCAAAACCAAAAGGAGCAAATAATGACAAACACACAATGGAACTTCGACACACTGCAAATCCACGCAGGCCAGCACCCTGACTCGGAAACAGCCGCGCGCGCCCTGCCGATTTACCAAACCACCTCGTTCGTCTTTAAGGACGCACAGCAGGCGGCAGGCCGTTTCGCCCTGACCGACCTCGGCCCGATTTACACACGCCTGACCAACCCGACGGTTGCCGTCCTCGAAGAACGTATCGCCGCCCTCAATGGCGGAGCAGCCTCCCTCGTTATCGCCTCGGGCCAGTCCGCAGAGTTCTACGCAATCCTCAACATTGCGAGCGCCGGCGACGAGATTGTTTCCTCCCCCTCGCTCTACGGCGGCACCTACAACCTGTTCAAGACCACGCTTCCGACTTTCGGTATCACCACGAATTTCGTCGAGAATCCTGACGATATCGATTCGTGGCGTGCGGCTATCACCGAGAACACCAAGGCCCTCTACGCCGAGACAATCCCCAACCCCCAAGGCGATATTGCCGACCTTGAAGCTCTCGCCGACCTCGCCCACGAGCACGGCGTGCCGCTTATCGTCGATAACACGATTGGCACTCCATATAATGTGCGTCCATTCGAGCATGGCGCGGATATTATCGTCGAATCGGCGACGAAGTTCCTCGGCGGGCACGGCACAGCGATTGGTGGCGTGATTACCGAGCGTGGCGATTTCGATTGGGCGAACGGCAAATTCCCTGCCTTCACTACTCCTGACGATTCCTATAACGGTCTTGTTTTTGCGGAGCTAGGCGCCGGAGCTTTCGTCACCCGCATCCGCGCGACTCTCCTGCGTGACACGGGCGCGGCGATTTCTCCTTTCAATGCTTTCCTTATCGAGCAGGGCATTGAGACGCTCTCGCTGCGCGTCCAGCGTCATCTTGATAACACCCAGAAGGTTGCAGAGTTCCTCGCTGAACAAAGCGATGTCGTCGAGAAGGTTACCTATTCGGGTTTGCCCAGCTCGCCCTACTATGAGCGCGCACAGAAATACGCACCTAAGGGCGCAGGCTCGGTGTTCGCCTTCGACCTGCGCGGCGGGCGCGAGGCGGGCGAGACATTCGTCGATGCACTCGAGCTGTTCTCCAACTTGGCGAATATCGGTGATGTGCGCTCGCTCGTCATTCACCCGGCTTCGACCACGCACTCGCAGCTGACCGACGAGGAGATTGCCGCATCGGGCATCAGCGCCGGCACTGTGCGCCTGTCGATTGGCATCGAGGACGCAGACGATATTATTGCCGACGTTCAGCGCGGACTTGACGCAGTGAGGGCACTCTAACTAGTCTGAATCCGTCATTGTTCGTCGCCTTCGGCGACTTACAACAACATCCTCGCTCCACCCTCGAGTGAGCGAGCTCCCTCGGGGCTTTCGCTCCTCGTTGTGCGAGGGAGACGAACAATGACGGGGAACACGAAAAGGAAACACATGAACGCATTACCGCCTTTACGTTCATCGTCCGAGGGCTCGCCGTCCCCGGAAGAGGACCGTAGCGTACATACCCTTTATCCTGACGAGGGCCGTCACGTCTCCGCCAGTAAATTTGACGGTGACGACGAGTATTCGGACGAGGAGATTCTGCGCTTTCTCCAGGAGAGCGCGGGGGAAACTCGCCAGCAAACGGCCCGTTTTAAGGATTCCAATTTTCTTCCCAGCGCCGGAAACCCGACCCTGTCTTTGGAGGTTTTCCCCTCGCGTTCCTTGAAGCGCCTGCGTGCAAATGTCGTCTCGATTCGCAAAATGCTCACTCTGGGTGCCGATTTTATGACAGTCACGTACGGTGCGGCTGGCTCCAAACAAGAGGGAACAAAGGAAATCGTCACCTGGCTGGCGCAAGCTGGAGTTCCGACTTTCGCGCATCTGACCTGCCATGCCGATAATCTCGCCCAGCTGGACGCGACGATTGACGAGCTGCTCGAGTTGGGCGTGACGGGCATTCTCGCTCTGCGCGGGGACGAGCGTGGCGATGGCAAGCATCTTGTTTTGGACCACGCGACCGATTTGATTGCCCGTATTCGCGCTCGCGGCGAAGCAGCTGGCGTGCCGATTAAGATAGCTGTCGCCGCTTTCCCGACCGGTCACCCCGAGTCACGCGATTTAGACGAGGACGCGCTCACGATTGCCCGCAAGCAGGAGGCTGGCGCAGATTTCGCTATCACTCAGCATTTCTTCAGCGCTGAGGATTACACGCGATTTATTGATCTCGTCAGCAAACAGGGCTCTGATTTGCCTGTCGTGCCCGGTTTGAGCCCTATTACGTCGTATAGGCGCTTGGAACGCATGTGCGAGCTGGCGTCTATAGAAGTGCCTGCCGATTTGGCACGCGATTTACAACAAGCCGGCGACGATAAAGAGGCCTGCCGTGAGATTGCTGTCGAAACGACCGTCACGCTGGCGCGCGATTTGGCAGAAGCGGGCGCGCCTGGCATTCAGCTTTTCACTATGAATGACGATACAACTGCGGCAAGTGTTATCTCCCGCATTGCGCCATTTTTTGGGAAAACGTAAGAGAAACTTCGGTATGTTTGCAATACAAAGAATGACGTATTGACGGGACATACCACAAGGCAACCGTCCATAAGACCCCACGACATAAAGGAAGAAAATGACACAAGAACAAACATCGACCGTCACTTTTGAAGGCGGCACAATCCTCGGATATCCCCGTATTGGCGCGAACCGTGAACTCAAGCGAGCCCTGGAGAGCTACTGGGCAGGGAAGATTTCAGCGGCAGAGCTCGAAGATGTAGCTAAACAGCTACGCCTGTCGACCTATCAGCATCTGCACACTCTCGGGCTGTCTGCGGATAATGGCGCGATTCCCGCCGATTTCTCTTTCTACGACCATGTGCTCGATACTCTTGTTACCGTCGGCGCTTTGCCACAGCGTTTCACCTTGCAGAACAACGGCGATTTTGCCTATGGAACCTATTTCACGGCTGCCCGTGGCCAGGGCTCGATTCAGCCGCTGGAGATGACGAAGTGGTTTGACACGAACTACCACTATCTTGTGCCGGAGATTGGCCCCGATACGCAGTTCAGCCTCGCACTCAATCTGGCTGCTGCTACTTTCACTGAGGGGCTCAAGAATGGCTTTGTGACCCGCCCGTATCTGGTCGGTCCCGTCACGCTGCTCGCATTGGCAAAGCCCACTCAAGGCGCACCTGAGGGCTTCAATCCTCTCGACCGCCTTGACGATCTTCTTCCTGTCTATGCCGCCATACTGAAAGAGCTCGCCCAGCTCGATGCGCCGTGGGTGCAGCTGGATGAGTCGGCGCTGGTCAGCGAGACTTTGCCGAATAGCCCGCAGGAACTTGCGGCTGCTGCCGAGCGTGCCTATGACTATCTTGGCAATTTGAGCGCTCGCCCGAAGATTCTGGTGCAGGCTTCGTATAGCGAACTCAGTGCGGAGGCACGCCAGGCGCTTGGCAAGTCGCCTGTTGAAGCGGTCGCTCTGGATTTGGTGCATGGCGCGGTTCCTACTGACGATGCTCTATCTGGCAAGACGGTTCTGGCCGGTGTGATTGACGGCCACAATGTGTGGCGTGCGGATTTGGACAAGGCACTTGAGAAGGTACGAGCGCTTGAAGAGCACGCGAGCGAGGTTGTTGTTTCGACTGCAACATCGCTCCTGCACGTCCCCCACACTCTTAAGGTTGAGACGGATTTGCCTAAAGCTGTGCGCCCCTGGCTCGCTTTTGCTGACGAGAAGATTGGCGAAGTGGCTGCGGTTGACGGTGTTTATCGCGGCATAACCCGCGATTCTGCTTTCGGTGAGGCTCGCAAGGCTCTTGCCAGCCGCCGCGAACACGATAATGTTCACCGTTCCGATGTGAGTGAGCGCCTGAGCCAGCTTCAAGAGAGCGATTTCGAGCGCGCAGCATATCCTGAGCGTGCCGCTGCACAGGCTGAGGCTTTGGGTCTGCCGCCGTTGCCGACCACCACGATTGGTTCTTTCCCGCAGGTGCCCGAGATTCGCACTGCTCGCGCGGCTTTTGCTCGCGGTGAGAGCACGGTCGAAGAGTACAACGAGGCGATGCGCGAGCATATTCGCTATGTTGTCGATTTGCAGGAGCAGATTGGTCTTGACGTGCTTGTTCACGGCGAAGCCGAGCGTAATGACATGGTGCAGTATTTCGCGGAGAACTTCGACGGTTTCTCCGTCACGAAGAATGGTTGGGTGCAGTCCTACGGTTCGCGTTGCACACGCCCCTCGATTTTGTGGGGTGACGTTTCGCGCCCCAAGCCCTTCACCGTGGATTGGATTTCCTATGCACAGTCGTTGACGGATAAGCCCGTCAAAGGCATGTTGACGGGCCCAGTGACGATTCTCGCGTGGTCCTTTGTGCGTGAGGACCAGCCGCGTGAGGTGACGGCAAATCAGGTGGCGCTGGCTTTGCGTGACGAGATTGCCGATTTGGAAGCTGCCGGCGTGCAGATTGTTCAGGTGGACGAGCCTGCTATCCGCGAGTTGCTGCCGCTCAAGAAGGCTGACCATGAGGATTATTTGAATTGGTCGGTGCGTTCTTTCCGTTTGGCGACTGCCGGTGCTCGCCCCGAGACGCAGATTCATACGCATCTGTGCTATTCGGAGTTCGGGCAGATTTTTGAGGCCATTGACGGTCTTGATGCGGACGTGACCTCGATTGAGGCTGAGCGCTCGAAGATGGAGATTGTTGAGGATATTCAGCGTGCTGGTTTCGATCGTGGAATTGGCCCGGGTGTCTATGACATTCACTCTCCGCGCGTGCCGAGCCGCGAGGATATTGCGCAGTTGATTTCCGTTGCGACTTCGCATATTTCACGCGAGCTGCTGTGGATTAACCCCGATTGTGGTTTGAAGACGCGGCGCTATGAAGAAGTTGTGCCGGCGTTGACGGCTATGGTCGAGGCAGCTCGCGCAGCCCGCGGCTAACACTACAGCTTCTCTACCCATGACAACCCACGGGTAGAGAATCGGTGGGGAGAGTAAAAAGGCGGATACTCTCCCCACCACCCCCTCTCTCCACTTCCGTCATTGCGAGGAAGGCCGAAGGGCTGACGAAGCAATCAATAATGGACAATTGATTGCCACGGTCGCGCCAAAGGCGCTCCCTCGCAATGACGGGGAAATAAAATACTAAGGACAACCATGACAGAGAAGAAGGCTAAGAAGAAGCAGCTCTTTGTTGCCAAAGAAGGCGAGCTGCGCTCTACGCCTATCACCTATTGTGCCACCAAGTCGAAGAGCCCGAAGTTCCTCGTCGGGCACGCTCCTATCGAGCCTGTCACTGACGCCGCTCCGATTGCCGATTTTGACACGGGCTATGCTCCGCGACGTGGCGGCGATGTGCCTGCCACGGGCGCGTGGCGCGAGGGCGACGACCCGCAAGACCGTCTTTTTGCTGACCTCGGCTCGATGGAGCTGGAGTTGGGCGGGCGTTTGCCGAATGTCCGCATGGCCTATGAAACATGGGGCACTCTCAACGCCGACGCCTCGAATGCAGTCTTGCTCTGCCACGCCCTGACGGGCGATTCACACGCGACGAATGCCGACGGCACGGACGGTTGGTGGAAAGAGGTTGTCGGGCCTGGCAAGGCGATTGATACTGAGCGTTTTTTCGTGGTCTGCCCGAATGTGTTGGGCGGTTGCCAGGGCACGACTGGCCCTTCCTCGCTTGCCCCAGACGGCAAGCCGTGGGGTTCACGTTTTCCTGAGATTACGATTCGCGATATGTGTGCCGCTGAGGTGAAACTTGCCGATATGCTGGGGGTTTCCTCGTGGGCGTTTATTGCCGGCCCGTCTTTTGGCGGTAGCCGCGCGATGGAGTGGGCGGCTTCGTATCCTGAACGTATCCGCGCTTTGGCTGTGCTGGTGGCTGGCCCTGCGACGACTGCCGAACAGTTGGCGTATGCGCATTTCCAGAATGAGGCGATTCGTCTCGACCCACGCTGGCGTGGGGGCGATTATTATGACGCTCCTGACGGCCAAGGACCACATCAGGGTTTGGGTTTGGCGCGCGAGATTGCGCATTTGACGTATCGCTGTGCGTCGGAGTTGACGACGCGCTTTGGGCGTTTGCCGCAGGGCGGCGAGGATCCGCTGCATGGTGGTCGTTTCGCTGTCGAGAGCTATATGGACTATCACGCCTACAAGTTGGCGGCGCGTTTTGACGCGAATTCGTATTTGGTGATTACGCAGGCTTTTGCGACGCA
>JAFYHO010000057.1 GCA_017539125.1 Actinomycetaceae bacterium
CGATACCGGACATAATGCGCTGTATGGGGTTACTGACGAGTCACGCGACGACAGACGTGGAACTGTTCCCATTGGCTCGTGGGCAAGAGATTACGGTATGAACTCGTACTCTATCGGAATTGAAATGGTTCACGTATCCGGCAGAGGAGGTTACCCTGCTGCACAACTTGAAGCGGTCGATAACCTTATTGCGTACATTGACTCCTATTATGCTTTTGAATCACGCATTATCGACCACAAGGCATGGCGTTCAGGAAACTCTGATACCTCCGCCGAATTTGCAGGTTATCTGGCCAACTACCAGAAATATCGCAAGCATGCACGGTAGCGCCACACCACATAACTAAGGGCAGTTTGACGTCGTCAGTAGACACAATGACTATGCCTGTGGTGCCCACAGTATGTACTCTACTTTCCTTTGGGCGTACTTTAGGGGATATAATGGATAGCTATCCTTTTTCACCCCATGGAGATATTTGATGGAGAAAGACACTGCGCGCACCGCTGCCGAGCGCGCTATCGCTCACGAGCAGGTTTTTGTTGACCGTGCCTATAGCCTGCTCGATCAGCATATAAACGACTACACCGAACGTCTTGGAGCTGTACGCGCACAAAAAGGCCAGGAATCTGCCGGAGAATTGTCAGAACGAGACTCTTTTGCCGCTCACTACGAGGACGCGATTATGCGTTTGCGTGGGGTAGAAAATCGTCTTGTGCTTGGCCGTATTGATATGGACGGCGGAACGAGTCACCACATAGGCCGTATTGGTTTGACGGACGCGAACCAAGAGCCCGTCTTGCTCGATTGGCGCGCCCCTGGGGCCTCGGCTTTTTATCGCGCTACCCCAGCTCACCGCCACGGCGTCATTTTGCGTCGACATATCGCTACCCGCCTGCGCACAGTGACTGGCGTGGAAGATGAACTTTTAGACGCCTCGGCTCCTTCTTCCGAATTGAATCTCACGGGCGAGGGTGCGCTTATGGCAGCCTTGCGTCAAAGCCGCAGCGCGAAGATGTCCGATATTGTCGCTACTATTCAAAGCGAGCAGGACGCTATTATTCGTACCGAAGCCGAGGGTGTTGTAGTCATTCAAGGCGGCCCGGGAACAGGCAAGACGGCTGTGGCGCTTCACCGCGCCGCTTATTTGCTTTACACAGAACGCGAACGCTTGGCGCGCTCGGGTATCCTCGTGATTGGTCCGTCAGATTTATTTATTCGCTACATCGACAATGTTTTGCCTTCTCTGGGAGAATCCGATGTCGTCTCCACTACTCTTGACGGCTTGCTTCCCGACATACATGTCAGCATTCAAGAGACGGCACAGGTTGAAGAAATTAAGGGCAGACGGGTCTGGAAAGATATTTGCAAGCGCGCAATTCAGATACTAGAGCGTCCTCTCAAAAAAGAAGTTCGTATACGCTGTGGGACAGATACCGTGGTTTTGACCCCCGATGACGTACGCGCTGCACAAGCCGAAGCCCGTTTGGCGTCCTCTCGTCACAATGTCGCCCGTCAAACATACGCGCGTTACCTCGTGAATCTTCTCGCCCGTCAAGCTGCCGAATCATCGGAGACGACATTAGAAGAAAGTCCGTGGATTATTCAAGATATTGCTTCCTCGCCTGATGTGCGGCGTGAGGTGAATTTGCATTGGCTGCCCTCCTCAGCCACCAGCTTGCTCGAACGCATTTTTTCTCGCCCCGATCTGCTTGCAACGATTGCCCCTGAATTATCTGAGGACGAACGCGATGCGCTCTACCGCCCAAAAGGCAGCGGTTTTGGTCGCGGAGATATTGCGCTGCTCGACGAATTATCAGAGCTGCTTGGCGTCTACATTTCTCCGTCCGAACAGGTGCGACGTGCGCGCCTTGAAGCTGAGCGCGAAGAAGTACATTCCTATATTTCTCAGACTTTCAGCTCTATGGGTTTGGGAGCAGGGATCGTCAATGCTGACGATTATGCTCAGCGCTATAACGCTTCGTCACGCATGTCCTCTTTATCCGAGCGCGCAGCGGGCGACCGCGAGTGGACATATGGGCATATCGTTGTCGATGAAGCCCAGGAATTGACTGAGATGCAGTGGGAAATGCTTACGAGGCGTTGCCCTTCGCGTTCCATGACAATTGTCGGCGATCTTGACCAGCGCCAAGAGGGTGCCCCTGAGGGTGGCTGGGCTGAGCTTTTGGGACGGCTCGATAAGCAAGCGCACTATTACAATCTCAGTATTTCCTATCGAACTCCAGGCGCTATTTTGCGTGCCGCGTCTCGCGTCATGGAAAAGGCTGGCTGGAAAGCAGGTGCAATCACTCCTGCCCGAGAGGAAGAGGATTGCTTACGCACAAAACAAGTACCAGATGTACTTCACGGGCTTGTCGAAACCATCGGCGAAGAACTAGATTTTCTCGATGCACACTTTGGCAAGGGGCAAGGACTGGTTGTGGTTATAGCGCCCGAAAAAGAGTGCGACACGATTTTCCAGACCTGCCGCGACGCCCAGCTTAACTGCGCTGATAAAAACCGCGGCGAGCGCAATAAGGCCCGCGTTCATATTCTCAGCGCGCGCGATGCTAAAGGCTTGGAATACGACAGCGTGATTCTTGTAGAGCCTACACACGTGCTTGATGAGGGAGCCGGAAATCTGTATGTCGCTATGACGAGAGCAACCCGCCACCTAGTATGCCTCTACACACACAATCTGCCCGAGGGGCTCGACGAGGAATCTCACAAGAGTTAAATCGGTGACTCAACGGCATAGCCAATTGATTTTTATTCTCGTATCGTGCATAGTCGAGGAATGGCACGTATTCTTCTTCTTGAAAATCCTCATGCCAGCGCCGATGAGGTCTTTGAGCATGCGGGGCATGAAGTTATCCGCGTCAAAGGCGCTTTGCAAGGTCAAGATCTCATTGACGCCCTTGACGGCGTAGATATGTTGGGCATTCGCTCGAAAACAAATGTGACTGCGGAAGTCATTGAAGCTTGTCCGCAGCTTCAGGTGATTGGCTGCTACTGCATCGGCACGAATCAGGTCGATTTGGCAGCTGCCTCAAAAGCAGGTATCGCTGTTTTCAATGCCCCCTATTCCAATACGCGCTCTGTTGTGGAGCTGGCACTGGCTGAGATGATTGCACTGACTCGTCATCTTCCTGAGCGTTCGCACGATATGCACAAGAAGCGCTGGATTAAATCTGCTTCCGGTTCCCATGAGGTGCGCGGTAAGACTTTGGGCATTGTCGGTTATGGCTCGATTGGCACTCAGCTGTCGGTGTTGGCTGAGGCCTTGGGTATGCGTGTTGTTTTTTACGATATTGCCGAAAAGCTGGCTATTGGTAACGCCAAGCGCGTGCGCTCTTTGGATGAGCTGCTCGCCCAAGCAGATATCGTCTCTATTCATATTGACGGCCGCCCTTCTAATCGCGGCTTCTTCGGTCGCCCCGAGGTTCAGCAGATGAAGAAAGGCTCTATTTTGCTGAATCTGGCTCGCGGTTTTATTGTTGATGTTGACGCTGTTGTTGAGCGTTTGGAGGACGGCTCTCTCGCTGGGGCAGGTTTTGATGTGTTCCCGCATGAACCGAATGCGAATGGCGAGGAGTTTGACTCCCCTCTCACCCGTTTCCCCAATGTCATTCTGACGCCACATATTGGCGGCTCGACTTTGGAAGCTCAGGAATCTATCGGCTATTTTGTGGCTGGAAAGATGCTGACCTATTGGCGCAAGGGCGCAACGGAATTGTCGGTCAATATCCCGAATATCGATTCCTCACCTGGCGAGAAGTCCTTGTACCGCATCGCATGGATTCACCACAATGCCCCTGGCGCTCTCGCCATGGTCAATCAGGCTTTTGCTGACAGTGGAGCTAATATTGATTCTCAGATGTTGGCAACTGAGGGAGAAATTGGTTATATGACGACGGATATTTCTTCGGAGATTCCTGACGGAGTTCTTGAGTCTTTGGAGCAGAGCGACTTGAATATCCGCCTTCGCGTCCTCAAACGCGGCGACTAGTCACCATTCATATTTCATCACACTCCCCGTCGTCGCGAGGGGCGAGGGTGCGGCGATTATTTCCGTCTCGGGGCGGTGTTCGCATTCCCTTGGAATGCTACGACCCTTCTTCACTCCGGTCTCGAAAGTAAACTTTCGGACCCTCCGTTCAGAGCGGGTGAGGCTTGATCCCCTCGTCGAAAATAAGTCGCCGCACAACCCCCACCCGTCGTTGCGAGGAACGAGCGCCAGCGAGTGACGAAGCAATCAGTAACGGACAGTTGACCGACTTGCAACGCACGCAGTAATGGACTATTGATTGCCGCGCTCGCCTTCGGCGCTCCTCGCACAACAACGAACGAAAGGTCGGAACGCTTGCGTTCCAGACTGTAGTGACGTTGACGAGCGGAAGGCGACGAAGTCGCCGAACAATGACGGGGCAAGTGTTAGTGAAATCATAAGCGAATGTGGAAGGTCGAAGCTGCTAATCGCCATAGAGTTAAAACCTACGTTCCCGTAACTTAGACTAGGAGTTCACATGTCCACGCCGCTGCACTACCCCACAGATGTCCCTACTCATATTCCTCCTGTCACAGACACTCTCGATAAGCTTTTACCGAATGCAGCGCGTGCCTATCCCAAGCGTATCGCCATTGATTTCTTGGGACGAACTCTCACCTACGAAGAGCTGGACCTACAAGTTCGCAAGGCCACTTCTGCCCTCTACCGCTGCGGAGTACGCAAAGGGGATGTCGTCGCACTGATTCTTCCCAACTGCCCCCAACACATCGTCGCTTTATACGCGACTCTCGCTTTGGGAGCAACTGTTGCAGAGCATAATCCTCTTGCTCCTCCTGCCGAATTGCAGGAACAACTTGAGCGTCACGGGGCAACTGTGGTTATTGCATGGGAACAGACTATTGAGACTCTGCTGGCTGACGGCGATTTCCATGGGCGTTCCTATCTTTCTGTCGATTTGTCGGCAGAGCTGCCTCTGCGCTCCCGCCTTCTTTTGAAACTTCCTGTGCAGGCTGCACGTGAATCTCGCGCTGCCCTGCGTGGCAATGTCCCTGCCGGGGTTCTCTCCTTTGACCGCATTACTCGCAAAGCACCCCCCATGTCTGACGATGTTCTCACCGACAAGCCTGAGCTTGACGATATTGCGGTACTCATTCACACAGGCGGCACAACGGGCTCACCTAAAGCCGTCATGCTTACACACCGCAATCTTGTCTCCAACGCCCACCAGACTGCTTCATGGGTTCCAGCTCTTAAAGAGGGCAAAGAAACTTTTGTTGCTGTTTTGCCTTTCTTCCACGCTTTTGGATTGGGCGTTGTTCTGGGAGTGGGCGTTTTGCGTGCAGCAACAATGCATGTGCTGCCAAAGTTTGATGTTCCTGCACTTATTGCCGCTCATCGCCGCCGCCCGATTACTATTTTCCCTGGCGTTCCACCAATATATAAGCGTTTCCTTGATGGAGTGAAAAAAGAACAAGAAGCTGGAAAAGATATCGATCTTTCTTCCATCACTCTTTCTTTTGCTGGTGCTATGCCTGTGTCTCAAGAATTGTCTCAGGAATGGGAAGAAGCAACTGGCGGCTTGATGGTTGAGGGCTACGGAATGAGCGAAGCTTCTCCGCTTATTTCTGGAAATCCCTCCAATAAAGACCGCCGCCCGGGCACATTGGGGATTCCATTCCCTTCGACTGAGGTGCGCATTGCTGATGTGGACGATTTGTCGAAAGATGCTGAGGGAATCGGGGAGATTCTCGCGCGCGGTCCGCAAGTTTTTGCTGGCTACTTCGACAATGAAGAAGAAACTGAAAAAGTTTTCTATGAAGGCTGGTTGCGCACAGGCGATTTGGCGTATTGGGATGACGGTTTTCTTGTGATGGCCGATCGCGCGAAAGAGATGATTATCAATAGCGGTTTCAATGTCTATCCTTCTCAGGTTGAAGACGCAATCAAAACAATGCCTGGGGTGCGTGACGTTGCAGTCGTAGGTATGCCCGCTGATGAGCGCGGCGAATCTGTTGTCGCAGCTCTTGTTTTAGAGCCTGGCGCGGCAGTTGATTTGGCCGCTGTGCGCCGCTGGACTCAAGACAAGATTTCTCATTATGCAATGCCGAAGTCTATTGCCGTTTTCGACGATCTCCCACGCTCACAACTTGGCAAGGTTCAACGTCGTTCTGTCCGAGAGGAGTTGGCAGATTTTGAGCTCCAATCGGGCGTGTGGAAGAAGAAAGCGAGCGAGTTGGGTGAAGCCGTTAGCGACCGCTGGGAAAGCTTTACCGCTTCCTTGACAGAACATGCGCATGCCACCCGCGAACAAGTTCATAACTGGCTTGAGGAAAAGGGGTATTCAGCTGACGAATTGCAATCGTGGTTCGCTAATCACAAGCTGGATACTGAGGAACTGAAAGAGCGCCTTGCAGCAATGGAACTCTCGCGCGAGGATTTTTCTGCGTGGCTCTCCCGCTCTGCCGAAGCTCTTAAAGCCCGTAGCGAAGAGTTTTTAGATAAGCGCGGTTCCCACGCCAACTCTGCACAAACTCCTGATGAATCCGCCGAGAGTGCCGAGTAGTAGGCTACTGAGCGCTCTCCTCCCGCGCATCACTGCGCAACTGAGCAATAGCTTCATCAAAGTCGTCTAAAGAGTCAAAATTAGAGTAGACAGAAGCAAAACGCAAGTAAGCGATTTGGTCGAGAGCGCGCAAAGGCTCAAGAATTGCCAAACCGATTTCATGCGATTCGATTTGCGAAGAGCCCATCTGTCGTACAGTTTCCTCAACTTGCTGGGCAAGGCGCGCTAAATCGTCCTCAGAAACAGGCCTACCCTGGCAGGCCTTAGCAAGACCGGAGATAATTTTTTCACGGGAAAATACTTCGCTTGTTCCTGAGCGCTTGATGACTGTCAAACTTGCAGTTTCCAGCGTACTAAAACGCCTTTTACACTCTTGACATTCACGGCGACGGCGTATCGACTGTCCGTCGTCACTCACGCGCGAATCAATAACTCGAGAGTCACTATGTCGACAAAATGGGCAATGCATATAGCTAAGAATAGCCTTTAAGCAGCGTCTTTGCCAGCGCGGAAACATACCTCCTCAGTATTGGGGCAAAATGAGCTTTTGTCCGGCATACAGAACATCGCTGTCGAGAGCATTAAGGGAGCGAATATCAGCTGCGGCTTGAGCCGGAGAAGGAGCATCAGACAGGCTTGCCCCTATGGAATAGAGGGAGTCTCCAGATTGTACAATGATTGCCTCAGGAGTATCACTGAGGAGAAAGCCAATCCCTAAACCTGCAATTGCTATGCAGCATAAAAGGACAAGAACAGACAAGGCTTTAATAGCAAAAAGCAATATCCCCTCATAGTTCTTCTGTTGTGGAGCAGCATAATCCTCTACCTGTTCATCATTCTCTACACATTCAGGAGCGCTCGGCACAACACGCAGATGCGGCAATTTCTTAGCGGGTTCCAATTGAGATAAATCAAGCGCGGTTGAACCGTCAACCCACGGAGCAAAAGACTGAGACATGATCGTCCTCTTTTCTACATTAATCATTCCTCAAGAACACATCGTTCTTCGACATAAATAATTGAAACAGACACCACGGACATATTTTCCGCACTTTTTTACATATGTGCAGGTCAAAACGTATTTTTTAGGAAGGTTTTGAGAGGTTTTCTAGCGATGCACACACACGTTCAAGATCATTAGTTGTCCAAAAATCGGGCAATGCAGCGCGCAAATAGCTCCCGTATCTTTTGGTGTGCAGGCGAGGGTCGAGAATAGCGAGAACGCCCCTATCGTCATGGCTGCGAAGCAAACGCCCTGCCCCTTGAGCAAGCAGAAGCGCCGCAGCCGGTAGGGACACCGTAAAAAACCCTGATTTTCCTTTTTTCTCGGCTTCACTTGTGCGCGCCTCCGTCAACGGCTCATTAGGGCGCGGAAAAGGGATACGGTCAATAATGACAAGCCGATTCGTATGCCCCGGCACATCAACACCTTGCCACAAAGAGCGCGTACCAAAAAGGCAAGCCGACTCGTCGTCTTTATAGTGCGAGATAAGCTCTGGAAGGTGGCTGTCCCCTTGCAAGAGCACAGGGAAATCAACTTTATCCCGTACATAGTCGGCAGCTCGCTGCGCCGCCTTACGCGAGGTGAATAAACCCAGAGC
>JAFYHO010000058.1 GCA_017539125.1 Actinomycetaceae bacterium
GGGAACAGGCCCAGGGGGTGTCCCGAGTACATGACGAGCGTCTGCTCGTCGGTCATCTCGCTCAAGTATTTCATTACCAGGCGATACTGTGCCCAGTTCTGGAAAATGGCGCCGTTGCCGCCGTAGATGATGAGCTCGTGCGGATGCTGAGCCACGCGCGGATCCAGGTTGTTCTGAATCATCAGCATGATGGCAGCAGCCTGGCGTGAGCGTGCGGGATACTCGTCGATGGGGCGGGCATACATCTCATATTTGGGACGGTAACGGTACATGTAGATGCGGCCGTATTTCTTCAGCTCCTCGGCAAACTCGGGGGCCAAAGCGGCATGGAGGCGCTTGGGGAAGTAACGCAGGGCGTTCCTCAAGGCGAGTTTCTTCTGCTCGGGAGTGAGGATATCTTTGCGCTTGGGCGCATGGTTGATCTCGGTGTCGTAGGCCTGCAATTCGGGCAATTCCTCGGGAATACCACCGCGAATGTCGGCAATGAATTCTTCTCTGGTCATGTTATTTTGGTTTTTAGTTGATGGTCTTTATTTGATTTTCTCTTCAACCATTGCGGTGATTTCGGCCTCCTCGGCGTTGGCCTGGGCAACGAGTTCGTTGGCTTCGGCAATGAGTTTCTCTGCAACAGCACGGTCGGTCAGGCTCGATGCGTTGATCTTCACATTCATGCCGGCGCCGATGACTGCGGCACGGGCAGCAAGCGCGCCAACGCCAGCGTCGGTCACGCTGTTGGGATTGCCGGTCTCGACCATTGCACGGCAGAGCATGCGGGCATGGTCGAGCCCTTCTGCGGCAAGGCGGGAAAGCGTTTCGCGAATCGTGCGGCGGACGGCATCGACATTCTCGGCCTTGACGCCCTTGACTGTCAATCCCGACCTTATCTGCGCCATCTTACTGCAACCCCAGTAGAGGTCTTCGCAAAGCCCCGTGTCGACGAGCGCCTTTTTCAGCGGCGACGAGTTCTCGCCTGCAATCACGGAGA
This sequence comes from Actinomycetaceae bacterium, assembly GCA_017539125.1. GTDB lineage: Bacteria > Actinomycetota > Actinomycetes > Actinomycetales > Actinomycetaceae > RUG11864. The sequence goes on from JAFYHO010000058.1 coordinate 986, forward strand.
CAAGCACTTCAAGCGCGCGGCTTTTCTCGCGCTCGTCGAAACGCCCACAAACCCATCCTGTCGCGACATACACCTTGCCCTCGGTCTTTTCGTCTGCCCCTATCTCGTATTCCATCGTCTTCTCGGCGCTGACTGGACGCTGAAACTTCACGGGCGCGTCCACGACCTTGCGCTCATACGGCGAAAGGAAGCCGTCGAGCTTCGCAAGGACAGCCTTCACGTCCATGTTTCCGTCGAGAAAGATGCGGGCATTGGACGGATGGTAGAATCGGTTGTAGAAGGACTTGTACATCTCGAACGTGAGCGTCGGTATCGAAGCGGGGTCGCCACCAGACACAAAGCCATACGTAGTGTCGGGGAAGAGCAGTCGGGAGACCTCGGTGTAAAGCAGCCTTTCGGGGTTTGAAAAGCCACCCTTCATTTCGCTGTACACGATGCCATTGCGCTTAAGCTCGCCATCGGGCCCGTCCAGCTCGTAGTGCCAGCCCTCCTGCTTAAACGCCAATGGAGACTGGACGCTCAATGGATGGAGGACTGCATCCATATAGACATCCATGAGATTGAGCAACTCCTGCTGGTTGCGCGAGCATACAGGATAGCAGGTGCAGTCTGGAGAAGTGAATGCGTTAAGAAACGTCGCAAAGGAGCCCTTCGCAAGCTGCACGAACGGATCCTTCACGGGATATTTCTCTGAGCCACACAGCACCGAGTGCTCGATTATGTGCGGCACCCCCGTATCGTCGTACGGCAGCGTGCGGAAACC
>JAFYHO010000059.1 GCA_017539125.1 Actinomycetaceae bacterium
GACTCTATCTTTGCATGCGCCACGGACAAAAACGCCAAGGCACACGGCAAGCTTTTTCTCTCCCCCCGTCATTGCGAGGGAGCGCGAAGCGCGACCGCGGCAACCTCGAGATTGCTTCGGCGCTCGTTCCTCGCAACGACGACGTCAAAGAAAATTAGCGGCGGGCGCGGTTAATAGCGGAAATGATTGCCTTGAAAGAGGCACGCATGGTCGAGGGGTCAATTCCGCAGCCCCACAGCACTTGGCCATCGATATCGCATTCGACATAGCATGCTGCGGTCGCGTCTCCACCGGCAGAGAGGGCGTGCTCGGCATAGTCCAGCACGTTCACGTCCTCACCAATCTGCCTCATGGCTTGAACGAAAGCGTCAATCGGGCCGTTTCCGCTGGCAGTCAGCGTATGCTCGACACCAGTCTTGTTATTGCGGACGGTCGCGGTCAATTCAGACTTATCCTCGGTGCCACCGCCGTGGGTAACACTGGTGGAAATGAGGTCGTACATTCCCCAATGCTCAAGACCCTCATCGGAGGTGTAAGGCAGGTATTCGTCAGCGAAAATATGCCAGAGCAAATCAGCACTGACTTCGCCGCCGTGCTTGTCCGTATAGGCTTGGACGATACCCGAGAGCTCGACCTGCATACGGCGCGGCAAATCGAAATTGCGGGTGCTGGAGAGCAGGTACGCCACTCCCCCCTTGCCCGACTGGGAGTTGACGCGCACAACCGCCTCGTAGCTGCGCCCGACGTCCTTCGGGTCGATAGGAATATAAGGCAGCTCCCACGGCACAGCGTTTTCGTCTCCGCCGGCCTCTGCGACCTTCTGTTCGCGGTCGAGGAAGCCTTTCTTGATTGCGTCTTGGTGCGACCCGGAGAAGGAAGTGTAGACGAGGTCGCCAGCGTAAGGAACGCGCGGGCCGACGTCCATACGCGTGCAGTATTCGACCACGTCGCGGATTTCGTCGATATTGGAAATATCGAGCATGGAGTCAATGCCTTGGGTGTAGAGGTTCAGCGCGAGAGTCACCAAATCGACATTGCCTGTGCGCTCGCCCTGGCCGAAGAGACAGCCCTCGACGCGGTCAACACCGGCGAGCATTGCAAGCTCGGTGGTGGCGATACCCGTGCCGCGGTCATTGTGATTGTGCGCGGACAGGGCAACGAATTCGCGCCGCGAAAGATTGCGGCTCATGTATTCAATCTGGTCGGCGTACACATTGGGCGTGCAACGCTCGATTGTGGTGGGCAGGTTGAGGATGATTTCGCGCTCGGCGCTCGGCTGCCACACATCCATGACGGCTTCGCAGACTTCCAGAGCGAAATCGAGTTCGGTGTCGACGAAAATCTCGGGCGAGTATTCGAAACCGACGACGGTCTCCTCCCCCATTGTTTTCTCCAAATACTCGGTCACTTCGCGTGTACCGGCGACGGCAAGCTCACGGGTCTCGTCGCGGTTGTTATGGAAGACGACGCGGCGGAAGAGCGGCGAGGTGGCGTTGTAGAGGTGGACGGTCGCCCGCGGCATTCCTTGGAGAGCTTCAACAGTGCGGTGAATAATCTCTGGGCGCGCCTGTGTGAGTACTGAAATGGTGACGTCCTCAGGGATAGCATCATCCTCGACGAGAGAACGGCAGAAGTCGAAATCTGCCTGTGAGGCGGCAGGGAAACCGATTTCAATCTCTTTGAAACCCAGTTTGAGAAGCAAATCGAACATTTTGCGCTTGCGCTCAGGGTCCATCGGCTCAATGAGTGCCTGATTGCCGTCACGCAAATCGGTGGAAAGCCAGCGCGGAGCTTTCTCAATACGCTTTGTGGGCCAGGTGCGGTCTGGCAGGTCTACAGGGTTGACGTCCAGGAAAGGACGGTATTTAGTAAAAGGCATTCCAGAGCTTTGCTGGCGATTTGCGAAGCCACTCGTTTTCATTTGTGTTCCTCCTGTTATTTTGTCTGGGAGGTCGCGCATAAAAAATGCCGACCACGGGAGCTTGGCTCAACCTCGGTCGGCAACACACATACCCGCAGCAGGGAGCCGACCTAGCAAGCCCCGTTGCGGC
>JAFYHO010000010.1 GCA_017539125.1 Actinomycetaceae bacterium
AGTGATGTTTCACGTGAAACATTGCAGTCAAAGTTCAGAAACTTGTCCACTGCTCTCTGTAGACTAAAGACGAAAGGAGCAGGTATGAGTGATCCACGAAAGAAAATAGACCGAAGCAATAACCCAATATTGGAAGCTAGAGCACGGCACCGTAGTGTATTTGAAGGAACTCCTCTGGGAGCAGAAGTTGCGCAAAATATGGAGCGGCTTAAAAGAATCCAAGAATCAGATTTTAAGAAGCCAGAAACAACTCGTATTATTGCTGTTGCCAATCAAAAAGGTGGGGTTGGCAAAACGACAACAGTAGTCAATCTAGCTGCGGCTTTAGCGGCAGGCGGGCTTAAAGTTCTTGTCATTGATGACGATCCACAAGGCAATGCGTCTACCGCACTCGGCATCGCTCATGAAGCAGGGACACCGTCCCTTTATGACGTTTTGACAGGAGAAAAAGCACTTGTCGAAATACTTCAACAATCACAGCAGCTCCCCAATCTTTATATTGCACCCTCCACAATCGATTTAGCAATGGTTGACATTGACTTAGGAAATGACCCTGAGCGCAATGAAAAGCTACGCCAAGCACTTGAGGAAGCACTAAACACACTTGATGGATTAGGACATCATATTGACTATGTCTTTATTGATTGCCCGCCCAGCATGTCTCTTTTGCCTGTTAATGCGCTTGTTGCAGCACGAGAAGTGCTCATTCCAGTGCAATGCGAGTATTACGCACTTGAAGGATTGAGTCAGTTATTGCGAACAATTGAGAGTGTGCGCGATTCACTCAATTCGGAGCTGGAAGTATCGACAATTGTTTTGACGATGTATCAAAAGGGCACAAACTTGTCCCAAGAAGTCGCGGCAAATGTGCGCGAATTCTTCCCGACACAGACATTGAGCGTAGAAATACCTCGTTCGGTGCGAGTAGCAGAATCGCCCTCTTATGGTGAAACTGTTGTTACATACGAACCGCGCTCTTCAGGAGTAATCGCCTATATGGCCGCCGCCCAAGAACTAGCTGACCGAGCATAAGGAGAAAACAATGGCAACACGCAAAAGAACTGGATTAGGAAGTGGGCTGGGAAACCTCATTCCTTCAAATCAAAAAGAAAACAAAGACAGCCCAGTTGACGTCTTTTTCTCTGGAGCTACAGAAGAAAAAACAGAGAAAGTGGTAGAAAAAACGCCACAGAAAAAGGCACAAAAAAGCCCACAAGCAGGGAAAACACAGAAAAGGGCCGCTGCGGCAACGCAAAAAAAGACACAGAAAAAAGCCCCTGCCACTAGCGCAGAAACAGACGATTTAGTTGCAGTACCCGGAGTGACCTACGGGGAAATTGATATCGATAGCATTGTTCCCAATACGCGCCAGCCACGAAGTGTTTTTGATGAAGATGAGCTTGCTGAGTTGGCAAACTCCATTAAAGAAGTTGGAGTGCTTCAACCAGTTATCGTCCGTCCGCTTTCTGAGCCACTTCCTGATAATCCGCAGGCACGCTATGAGCTGATTATGGGTGAACGGCGCTGGCGGGCATCAAAGCTTGCGGGCAATACCTTCGTTCCTGCCATTGTGCGCCGAACGGCAGATGAAGATCTCTTACGTGACGCACTCCTAGAGAACTTGCATCGAGCGCAACTCAATCCTTTGGAAGAAGCAGCTGCGTATCAGCAACTCTTGGAGGATTTCCAGTGCACACAAGAAGAACTCTCGCGTCGAATTGCCCGCTCACGCCCACAGATTTCCAATACGCTACGCCTGTTGAAACTGCCTCCTCTTGTGCAGCGCCGAGTAGCGGCAGGAGTTATTTCCGCAGGTCACGCCCGTGCTTTGCTCTCCTTGACTGATCCAGCAGCAATGGAAAAGCTCGCACAGAGAATCGTTGCTGAGACAATGTCGGTACGGCAAGTCGAAGAAATTGTTGCCATGGCAGACGAGGCACACATCGTTGCAACTCCCGCTTCACGCCAGCGCAGTCAAAGCCCAGAATTACAGGATTTGAGTGTGCGTCTTGGTGACCGCTTTGATACAAAAGTCAAAGTGAGCATGGGAGCACGCAAAGGCACAATTCGTATCGATTTTGCCGGCAGAGACGATCTTAACCGTATTCTTGGAATTCTTGCCCCTGGGGAAACGGCATTGCGAGGGAGTGAGTGAAACGAACGACCGTGGCAATCTATAGTGGCATGACTGCGCGAGTGATCACGCGAGTATTTGTGGGACTATAGACTGCCGCGGTCGCCTTCGGCTCCCTCGCACAGCAAGGAGTGAAGGGCTCACGGGAGTTTACTCTCGTGTAGCCGAAACGACGCAGCTGTGGAAGGCGTGCAACGCGCGCCGAACAACGACGGGGAGGAGGAATGTTAAGCTAAGCCGAGTTCTTCTTTTTCCTCGGCGATGGTCTTGGCTAGGCGCTTAATTCCTTCACGAATTGCCTCGGGGGTTGGGAAGCAGAAGGACAGGCGCACATGGTCTGAGCCAGTCTCGCCATCGGCATAGAAGGCCGTACCTGTCACATAGGCAACGCCGTTAGCAATCGCCCTATCTTGCATACGGCGACCGTCAATACCCTTAGGGAGTTTCAGCCATGTATAGAAACCACCTGTCGGGTGCGTCCACTCCAGTTCGGGCAAGAAATCTTCAAGAGCTTTCTGGATAGCCTCACCACGCTGGCGATACACCTCACGGTACTTCTGGACTTGCTCATACCAGTCATATTCAGACAGATAAGCAGCAACAGCAGCCTGACCGAAAGTTGTCGGACACAAGGTCGCCGACTCGTTCGCCAAAACAAGGCGTTGAGTGAACTCTGTTGGACACAATGCCCACCCGAGACGATAACCAGGAGCAAAAGTCTTAGAGAAAGAGCCGAGATACACAATTCCCTCGGGATTAAGCGCCTGCATGGCAGGAATAGGATCACCATCGAAGCCCAGCAAACCGTAAGGGTTGTCCTCAATAATCAGAATATGCTCACGCTTGCAAATCTCCACAATCTGCGGGCGACGTTCTGCACTCAGGCACATACCCCCAGGGTTATGGAAATTAGGGATGGTATAAAGGAACTTAATCGGCTTACCCTCAGCACGTACCTGGGCAATCATCTCCTCAAGACGCTCAGGAATAAGACCGTCATTATCCATCTCAATATGGCGCACATCAGCCTGATACGCCTGGAAAGTACCGAGAGCACCAACATACGAGGGAGCCTCAGCCAAAACAACATCGCCTGGGTTAAGAAGAATAAGAGAAATGAGGTCGAGTGCCTGCTGAGAACCAGTTGTGACGACGATATTATCGGGGTTTCCATCAATACCGTCAGGGCGCATCACTTCGCAAATAGCCTTACGCAAAGGCTCCTCTCCTTGGCCAGAGCCGTATTGCAGCACTTTCGGGCCACGCTCACGCACCATACGGGCATGGAACTCGGCAAGATAGTCGAGAGGAAGCCCGTCAATATTCGGCATACCGCCGGCTAGAGAGACAATTTCAGGACGGTTGACAACCGCGAAGAGAGAGCGAATCTCCGACTGCTTCATCTGGAGGGTGCGGTCGGCATAAGCGGAATACCAAGGATCAGCTGCTGCTGCGGCTGCCGTCGTTTCCTTAATGTCTAAAGACTGCTGCTCGCTCATGCTGTTCTCCTTTCTATATTCCGCTGTATTCGAACTAGAAGCGATGCAATAGCGGTTTCTTGCACGCTAAGTAACAAGTTTGCCACTCTTACGTGCGATAGCAGGGCACAAAGCTCGGGCAAAAGTGCGCGATTGCTTACTAAATTGCTAAAAATCTTTGCCATTTCATCAAAATCAGGACCTCAAGACCGTCCATGTAGAAGAGGGTGTTAAGGAAACAAGGGAATAGTTACCACACCCGCTAGAGAACCAATAACGCCCAAAATCACGAGAGAACCGTTGTAGACAGCGTGAGTTACCATCGTGACAAGCGCGCTATTAAATGTCAGGCGCAACCATGCCAAAGCTATACCTATGGAAGAAATAAGAATGATGACATAGGCACCAAGAAGGTCAAAAGTGCCGGGGAAATGCAGAGAGCCGAAAACTAAACCAGTGACAATAATTGCTACGAAAAAGCCGACTTTACCAGGGAAAGCACGCACAGCAGCGCCGACGAGAATACCACGGAAAAGCAGCTCTTCAAGGAGTGGAGCGATAAGAGGAACACAAACAAGTATGACAATAAGCATTTGCCAGTCAGGCAAGTTAGCATAGCTTTCCGCCTGGGGACTATCCTCAAGATTTGCACCTAAAGCATAAATGATAATCGCACCAACAAAAGCCACAAACAGCGCCCCAAAAGCGCTTCCAATCCCAATCAACACATGCGTTCCGCGCGGTTTTTTCAGCCCGAGGCTTTCACGTAAACCCTGCGGAAACGCGTGGCGCAATATAAGGGAAAAAACAACGATGAGAATAATTTCAAAGGCAAAAGTAATCAATATTGCGTGGAATGCGTTCATTGTCGTAGGAAGAACATGGGTGAGAAGTGGTGAGAAGAAAAAAATCAGCAAAAGAGCAATGACGGAGAAAAAGACGATACGCGCAATGGTGCGCTCTTTGCGTGCCTGCTCAAGCGGATAGTCCAGACTTTCCTTGTAACCGTGAGCGCCAATCTCATTCTCGCGCTCAAAGACGGGGAGTTTTGGCGGCGGCAAAATTGTCTGCGGATAAGGATAGGGAGCGTAGGGGACGTGAGGATAGACAATCTGGGGGGCTTGCTGGTAGGGAAGCTGGGGATAGGTGACAGGAAATTGCTGGTAAGGCGCCTGCGGATAGACGGCATATGCGGTTTGAGGATAGGAAGGATAAGGCGAGTATGTGGGTGTGGGATATGCGCGTGGCTGAGGTGGATACTGCGTATAGGAAACAGGGGTATAAGGCTGCGGATTGTACGCTTGTGGATTATAAGGCTGCGGTGGAGATGGGAGATTTGACGGGTACAGGTTGTGTGGAGCAGGCGCCGGTGCAGGTGCCGGATCGGGCGCAAGATTAGGCACTGGATTGGGTGCAAGAACAGCCTGATGGGCAGGCTGCACAGGTGCCGATGGGTGCGGAATGTATTGTTGGGTAGGCGGTACAGTATTGCCTTCGGCTGGCGCGGAAAAATGCGCGCGCTGAGCCGAAGGGTGCTGTGCCATAGGAGTTCCAGAATGCACTATAAGATCTAACGGTCGCAATCACGCAGGGCAAGACCTTGAGCTTGCAAATGAGCCAACAGGGGCTCGAGCTGGATTCCGCCCGCGCCAATCTTCTTCTCGATTTGCGTGGTAAAAGCCGGCTCGGGATGTTCAGGTGTACGCACATCGTAGTAATGACGCACCTCGTCGTCGTAGTCAGCCAAAGCCTCGTGGTAATTGTCAGCCTCAGGATAGGAATCCGTCCCGACGAGAACCTCAAGAGGAAGGCGCGGCTTCAACGGTGGCACATTAGCCGGGTGACCGACAAGCATGCCGAGGACAGGGAAGGTGTGCTTGGGCAGCTTCAAAGCCTCAGCAATCCCCAGACGATTCCCGCCAATCGAGCCAAGATAAACCGTCCCCAGCCCCAAGGATTCGGCAGCAACGACGAGATTTTGCGCAGCAAGCAGAGTGTCATAGAGACCGAAACCTGCCAAAGAAACCCAGTCGAGAGGCTCATTGTCAATGCCAGCTTCCGCGCGAATCTGCGCATTGCGGTGCAGGTCAACAACGAAAATCAGCAGCTCGCCCTTATCGCCGCCCACATACGGCTGGCCCGTTGCCTGATGAATCACCTCGCGAATCTCTGGATCTTTCACGCGAATAATGGAGAACATCTGGAAAAAGACGGTCGAAGCGGTATGGCGCGCCACATCGAAAAGAGTCTCCATAATCTCCTCGGAGACGGGTTCATCGGTAAATTGGCGTACCGAACGATGATTGAGTTGGGTTTCGATTGTTGAATTCGTGACGGTCATGATACCTCCTCATGTTTCTCACAAGTTGCGAGTGTCTATAGGGAAGTATATGTCCAAGGCATAGTGTGCGCCAAGCAAGTTTTTATTCTCATAGTACGCGGCGACCGTTTTTGTCTCGGGCGGTCAGGCTTGATCCCCTCGACAAAAAGGATCGCCGCGTGAAAAAGGATTGCGTGTAGCACAATCGAATAAGAGGGAAGGCTAGAGCTCACCGAAAAGAATCGCCGCGTAGCACAATCGAAAAAAGGGGAAGAGCTTAGAGTTCGCCGAGGTAGTGCTGGGCGTCGAGGGCTGCACGGCAGCCAGAGCCAGCAGCAGTCACCGCTTGGCGATACGTGTGGTCAACAACGTCACCACAGGCGAAAACGCCAG
>JAFYHO010000060.1 GCA_017539125.1 Actinomycetaceae bacterium
CTGGCGATAATCCTGATTTGCAGCTCGTCCAGCTTGTCTCTTTCGGTTGCGGTCTGGACGCTATCACCGCCGACCAAGTCATTGAGATTCTCGAGGGGCGCGGCGATGTCTATACGGGTTTGAAGATTGACGAAGTCTCCAACCTGGGCGCTGCCAAGATTCGCTTGCGCTCGCTGGCTGCGGCAGTCGAAGAGCGTGACGCTCGACGTGCAACAGGCGAGAATGTTGCCCTTATTGACGGTTCTTTGCAGCACGCCGAAGTCGATACCTCCCATCTCGTTTCGTCCTTGGATTCTTCGGAGGAGATTGTTCCGCTGTCAGAGGCAGGCGAGGCGTTCAACGCGAAGCATATGTATGAGCGCGTGCCCTTCACCGAACAAATGCGCGAGGAGGGTTGGACAATTCTCGCCCCGCAAATGTCGCCCTATCACTTCCGCCTGATTGCGCCCGCCCTACGCAAGGTTGGCTACAATATCCACCTGCTGGAGAGCACCTCGAAAGACGACCTCGAAGTCGGTTTGAAGTACGTCAATAACGACGCTTGCTATCCTGCTATTGTGGTGATTGGCCAGCTCATCGGCGCAATTTTGCGCGGCGAAGTTGACCCGCACAAATGCGCAATGGTCATCACCCAGACTGGCGGAATGTGCCGCGCCACCAACTATGCGGGCCTGCTCCGCAAGGGCCTGCGCGACGCTGGCTACGGCTATATTCCCGTGATTGCCGCGTCGGCTCAGGGCCTGGAAGAAAATACGGGCTTTTCTATCACCATTCCGATGATTCACAAGGTCGCCAAGGCGATTACCTTGGGCGACGTGCTCCAAAAAGTCGTGCTGCGTACCCGTCCGTACCAGATTGGCAATAATGTGCAGGAGCTCTACGAAAAGTGGAATGGTATTTGCGAAGAGTACCTGTCGAATGACCGTGGCTACAGTCCGACCTTGGGGCGCAAAATGCGCCTGGGCAAACTAATCCGCGAGATTGTGAAGGCTTTTGACGAGGTCGAGTTGCTCGATATTCCACGCAAGCCGCGTGTGGGTATGGTCGGCGAGATTCTCGTCCAATTCCACCCCGATGCGAATAATCGCGCCGTCGAGGTTATTGAGGAAGAGGGCTGCGAAGCCGAGCTTCCCTCCCTCGCACAGTTCTTCCACAATTCGTTCGTCACCGCCGATTACGACCATGAGGTTATCGGCAATCTGACGAAGAAGCAGGCCAATATCAACAAGTTTGTGTTGTGGGCGCTTCAGCAGTACGAGAAGCCCGCCCGCAAGGCTCTCGCGGCCTCGGAGCGTTTCGAAGAGGGCGCGACGATTCAGGAGTTGGCGGAGAAGGCCCAAGAGATTGTCCAGCTCGGTAATCAGGCTGGTGAGGGCTGGTATTTGGTCGCCGATATGATGGATATGATTGAGCGCGGCTGCTCGAATATCATCTGCGCTCAGCCCTTCGCCTGCTTACCGAATCACGTCATCGGCAAGGGTATGTTCCGCGCTTTGCGTCAGAAGTACGAGAAAGCCAATATTGTCGGTATCGACTACGACCCGGGCGCGAGCGAGGTCAATCAGCTCAACCGTATTAAGCTGATGATTTCGACGGCATTCTTGCTGCACGAGGACGGCAGTGCCGATTTGGATTTTGCTGCTGCTGACGGTGTGGACTTTGACAATGCCGGAGATTTTGACCCGAGCGAGTTGAATGCGGGCGCTTCGTGCGGTTGCGGTTCCAGTGCCAGTGCTAGTGCTAGTGCTGGCTGCGGCTGTGGCTCTAGCGCCGGTGGCTGTGGCTGTGGCGGTGCTTCGGACTCGATGTGTGGAGTCGGCGCAGGCTCGTCAAACACTGGAGGCACAACACTCCTCGGCATTCCAACCATCCCGTCGTTGTTCGGCGTGCGTCGCACGCCTTCAACAACTTCCTCACTTCGGTCTCGAAAGTAAACTTTCGGACCCTCCGTTCGTTGTTGTGCGAGCCCCGTAGGGGCGAAGCAATCTCCCATTCCCGTCATTGCGAGGGAACGAAGTGACCGAAGCAATCAGTAATGGAAATTTGACTGATTTGCAAAGCCAGCAATAATGGACTATTGATCGCCACGTCGGCGCGAAGCGCCTCCTCGCGATGACGGGGCGGGTGTGTGAGTTGCGCCTGTCAGGGTGCTTTGCCAGTGGTAATAAGGAATAATCGACAATGATTAACTGCTTCATGTAGGAAAGGACGCACATGAGCATTCTCGTCGCTTATAAGTACGCGCCAAACCCTCAAGACGCGAGCGTCAACGCTGACGGCACTCTTGACTGGTCGCGTGCCAAAAAATCTGTTTCCGAATATGACCCTGTGGCAGCCCAAGTTGGGCGCGACCTCGCCGACGCTCTCGGCACAGAGCTAGTCGGCATTTCTGTGGGCGCCGCCGATATTGCTTCGGGCAGCGCCAAGAAAAACGCGATGAGTAAAGGCTTCGACCGTGGCGTTATTCTCGCCGATGACGCGACCGAGGGTTGGGGCGGCCTGTCGCTTGCCACAGCGCTCGCCGAATTGGTGAAGCGCGAGGATAATCCGCAGCTGATTTTGACGGGAGATGCGTCCATTGACGAGGGCGCTCGTCTCGTCTCCGCTCTTCTCGCAGCGCAGCTCGGCCTTCCCTGTTTCCAAAACGTCACCTCGTTTTCGACCAATGATGGCGGCCAGACGTGGACGATTGAGCAGGCGGCTCAAGGTGGCGCACAGCGAACAATCACAGTCACCGGCTCCGCTGTTCTTGCCATGACATCCGATGCGGCAACACCCAAGGCTTTGTCGATGAAAGAAATTCTGGCAGCGGCGAAGAAGCCCGTCGAGGTGCTGACACTTGCCGATGTGCCCGAGTTCCAGCCCTGTGAGCCGCTTTCACGCAAGAGCGCTCCGGCTCAAAAGGTTAACCGCAAGAATATTGCGCTTGAGGGCTCGCCTGAAGAAATAGCCAGCCAGCTTGTCGAGGCGCTACGCGCGGACGGCGTTTTGTAGGAGGAGAAATGACACAGGCTTTTATTATCACTGACACCCCGAAAGTTGGCGCTCTCGCTGATTTTGCGCGTACCTTTGCTTCTTCTCTTACGGCCGTCACCCTCGGAAACGTCGAGCTTGGTGGCGTTGACAAGGTTGTGCGTATTCCGCTTGCGGAGGGCCAGCCGGCAGAAGCTCTTGCCCCTGTTCTTACGCAGTATCTTGCTTCTCAAGTGAGTCCCGGCGATGTCCTGCTTGCACCTGATACTCCTGTCGGGCGTGTGTGCGCGGCAGCGGCCTCCGTCGCCCTATCGGCACCAATTTTCACTTCTGTCCAAAGCCTTGAAAGTGCAGAGGAAACGACTCGCCTGCGTCTTTCCCGCTACGGCGGCCTTGCCGATAGCGAAGTCGAGCTCAATACGCCCGTCGTGATTATCGCCGACGGTGGCGCAGAACTAGCAGGCACAAGTGACGCGGAAGAAATCACGAACGCTGGCGCATATGCTGCAACTATTAGCGCAGAGACAGCTCCCGATGGAGACAATGTTGAACTCTCGGCCGCCGAGCGTGTCGTCGTTGCCGGTCGCGGCTTCGCCGAAAAAGAAGACCTGGCTATGGCACACGAACTCGCCAGTGCTCTGGGTGCTGAACTCGGTTGCACCCGCCCGCTGTCCGAGGGAATCGCGTGGATGGAAACCGAGCGTTATATCGGCATTTCCGGTGTCAATATTGCTCCCGAGCTGTATATCGGTGCGGGCGTTTCTGGGCAAATCCAACACACCGCAGGCATTACGGGAGCCAAAACAATCGTCGCTATCAATGACGATTCGACCGCCCCGATTTTTGAGATTGCCGATTATGCAATCGTTGGCGACCTCTACCAAATTGTCCCTGCCTTGAGTGCGGAGCTGAAAAAATGAGTTTCTCTTCCTCGCTGCAAACAGGACTGAGCGTCCTGAAATTTGGCGCTGGTGCTGCTGTTTCTACCGCCAAAAACATTGGCAATAAAATCGCTAATCCGCCGGACGTTGCTCCTGCGCCTTTCGCGCAGCCACGGCGAAAAGCTCCGTCAAGTTTCCGCTCGGAGTTCGGCCTGACACCCTCTGGCGCTTTCACCCCAGAAGAGGATTACGATTTCGATGTTATTGTTGTCGGCGCGGGAATCGCGGGCAGCGTTTGTGCTCTTGAACTTGCCAAAAAAGGACACGAGGTTCTTCTTGCCGAGCGTGGTGCAGAAGTGGGGGAGAAGAACCTATCCGGTGGCGTTTTCTACTCGCGCGTCATGGACGAGGTCATTGACGGTTTCGCCGACAAAGCCCCTGTTGAGCGCGTCATTACACGCAACCGTCTGATGATTCTCAACGAGGATTCTGCCGTCACTCTCGAAGCTTATGACCAGAAACTTACCGAGCCAGTCAACGCCGTCTCAGTCTTGCGCTCGAAGCTCGACCCGTGGCTTGCCGAGCAATGCGAAGAAGCAGGCGTGACACTGATGACGGGCGTGCGCGTCGATGAGCTCGTACGCTCTGACATCAACCCCGAGCAAATCATCGGCATTCGCGCCGGCAAAGACACTCTCACGGCGCGTATCGTTATCGCAGCAGACGGCGCAAACTCTTTCCTCGCCCGAAAAGCAGGATTGAGCCGCCCGCCAGCCCTTAAAGAACAAGCGCTCGGTGTCAAATCCGTCATCGAACTTGACGAAAAAACCATCTGCGAGCGCTTCGGCATCCCGCAAGGCACAAACGAAGGCGTCGCCTATGCGGTTGTTGGGAAAGCCAGCGCGAACCTTGCAGGCGGTGGCTTCATCTACACCAATAGCAACTCCGTTTCTATCGGTGTGGTTGTGCGTCTCGACGAGATGGAAGATTCGACGCTGTCAGCCTCCGATATTCACGATGCTTTCCTGAATCACCCCTCTATCGCTCCGCTGATTGAGGGCGGCAAGCTGCTCGAATACGGCGCCCACCTCGTCAACGAGGGCGGCATTTATATGATGGACGGCCTTGTCGCTCCCGGTTTCTTGTCTATCGGTGACGCTGCCGGTTTCACCGTCAATACGGGTTTAACGATTCGCGGCATGGATTTCGCTGCCGGCTCCGCTATCGCCGCAGCCAAAGCGGCACATCACGCGCTTGAAGCGGAAAACTATTCGCAGGCTACCTTGAATACCTATCTTGACGAGCTCGACTCGTCGTGGGTTGGTAAAGACATGGTGACATACGCTGACACTCCGCACTTCTTCGACAACAAGGCTCTGTATTCAGATATCGGCACTCTTGCCTCTGATATTTTCTATCGCGCCTATGCGCATGACGGCACCCCGCGCACTCGTCTTTCCGCACTCGCTCTGCGTGCCGTCAAAGAATCGTCGCTGAATATCTCGAATCTGGTACGTTTAGGCTATTCGGCGTTGAGGGAACTGTAGGGGGGGATTGAGGTGTCACAAGCATATACGCAGGATTTGCCCGCACGTCTGGCAGTCAACAAGTACGAGACAGACGACGAAAATTCTCATATCATCGTTGACCAGCAGGCCATCGATGAAGAGGGCGTGGCTGAGCTGCTAATCCGTATTTGCCCTGCTCATGTCTATTCGCGTAATCCTGACGGCACACTAGCCGTCGAATACGCCGCCTGCCTTGAATGCGGCACCTGCCTTGCTCTGGGGCGCGGAGCCGTCTCCTGGCACTACCCCGAAGGCGGTATGGGAATCAGCTATCGCGAGGGCTAAGCTTCGCCGATACGCCCGTAACAATCCGCTCCGCTACACTTTCAATACGCTTGGTAGCCTGCGGAACATGAAGCAGCGTGAACAGGCGCATTCGCAGACGGTCAACAAGGACGACCGCAATCACGAAAGCCAGCGAAGCCCCAAGCACAACAAGCACAACTATCACGGCGGGACTGTCAGCAAAACCCGAAATAGAGAAGCGGTTGTAGAGGGTGTACATAACAGCCGGGTGCATATTGAGAATATAGATAGAGAAAGACGTAGGAGCTGCCCACTTAATGAAACGCACCCAGACTGAGCTGAAGTTCAGCCGCGAAAAGAGCAAAATCCAGAAAATAGCGGAAAGGAAAATCGGGAACGCAGCGTACTGAGGCGTCCCAAGAATCCCCGTGACTTTCAAGCCCCACGTACCAGCCGTCAGTAGAAGAATCGCCAGCGCGGAAACGGGCGCTTTCACATTCGCTCCGATATTCGCCTTTTTCATAATCGCCCCGGCGATATACAAAATAGCAAGCCACGCGAAATTGTAGCCAGTGCCGATACCGATACTGTCAGAGAACTGGGGGATAGCGATAAAAGCGACAAGGAAGGCGAGGAAGATACGTCGCGCCGATTCCACTGATATTGCACGCAGTCCCGCGTCAAGAATAGGCATGATAAAGAAGAGAGCGGTATAGGCAGTGAAATACCAGTATTGATTAGTGGAGACGGGGAAGAAAGCGAGGAAGATTCGTTTTGTTGGCAGAACTTCGGGATAGGCGAAATGCCCGATAATCATAAGAATGACGGTATAAAAAGTCACTTGAAGCCACAGATTGACATAGCTGGAGAATTTGAATTTTCGCGGCGTATCGCGATAGGTGACATACCCACTCACAATGGCGAAAATATCAACAGCACACATCGCCATAATCTCCAAAAACCACGCTGCCGCATACTGGGAGGTGTCGCTGGGAAGCTTCAGAAAACCGTTGTGGCGGAGCATATGTAAGATGACGACGAAAAGCATGGAGACGAGACGTAGCAGGTCAATTCCCCAATTACGTGTGCTTACTTTAGATGTCACGGTCATTTCTACTCCACTGTAGAGTTCATTAGTGCGCACTCATTCTACTGGCAGTCGCTCTGTGTAATAGCGGCAAGACTTGTGATATATGTACGAGTGATACGCCCAGCAAATTATGCATACAAAATCGCGCGTGAGACACTCAGTCCCACGCGCGATTGTCGTCTTTTCCGTCATTGTTCGGCACTCCGTGCCTTTCACAGCTGCGTCGTTTCGGTCTGGAAAGCGAGCTTTCCGACTCTCCACTCCTTGCTGTGCGAGGAGGACGTTTCACGTCCGACGAAGCAATCTCGAGATCGCCACGCACGCGTTCGCGTGCTCGCGATGACGGGAAGTCACTTATGCGCCAATAATGTCCATGGCTTGACGTGCGATAGCCAATTCCTCATTAGTGGGAACAACCAGAACTTTCACACGCGAATCGTCAGTGGAAATCACGCGCGGCTCACGCGAACGCACTTCGTTCTTCTCTTCGTCAATCTTGACACCAAGAGAAGCGAGACGCTCACCGACCAGGGCGCGAACAGCAGAGGAGTTTTCACCAACACCTGCGGTAAAGGTCAAAACATCCAAGCCGCCCATAACGGCAGTATAAGAGCCGATGTACTTCAAAAGACGGTGGACATAGACTTCCATAGCTACGGTAGCGTCCTTGTCGCCTGCCGCGTAACCGTCTTGAACATCGCGCATATCGTTTGAGCCTGTCAAGCCCTTCAAACCAGAGCCTCGATTGAAGAGAGTATCAATCTCGTCAATGCTCATGCCGCCCACGCGAGCCAAGTGGAATACCACGGCGGGGTCAATATCGCCTGTGCGGGTACCCATAACAAGACCTTCAAGCGGTGTCAGACCCATTGATGTCTCGACGGCATGACCATTCACAACGGCAGAAGCAGAAGCGCCGTTGCCCATGTGCAGCACGATTTGCTTCAAATCGTCACGACCCAAGAACTCGGCGACTTTCGCCGAAACATACTGGTGCGATGTGCCATGAGCGCCGTAGCGACGAATCGAATACTTCTCGGCAACCTCGCGGTCAAGAGCATAGGTGGCCGCTTCATCGGGCAGACCTTGGAAGAAAGCCGTATCGAACACGGCGACATGCGGAATGTCAGGCAGAAGCGAACGTGCCACCTTGATACCCGAGAGATGGGCGGGGTTGTGCAGGGGAGCAAGAGGAATCAAATCCTCAATAAGCTTCTGAACCTCGTCATCAATAAGAGCAGCCTTATCGAAATAGCGTCCGCCTTGAACCACGCGGTGGCCAACAGCGCGAACCGTCTCGGGACCGAGATGCGGGCCGAACTCGTCAAAGAGTTCGAGGATTTTCTGCAAACCAGCCTTGTGATCGGCAATCGGCAAGTCCAAAGAGGTTGTTTCGCCGTCATGGGTGTGGTCGATATGACCCATTTCCTCGCCGATGCGCTCGGCCAAGCCCGAGACGATTACTTCTGAATTATCAGGATTGACAAGTTGGTATTTGATAGAAGATGAACCAGCATTAATAACAAGAACAGACATAGCGCCTCCTTAGAATTCTTGAGCTTGTACAGCTGTAATGGCAATTGTATTAACGATATCTTCGACGGTTGCACCGCGCGAAAGATCATTGACGGGCTTAGCAATACCCTGCAAGATTGGGCCAACCGCGATAGCGTTCGCAGCGCGTTGAACCAGCTTGTAACCGATATTGCCAGCCTCGAGAGATGGGAAAACGAAAGTGTTTGCTTTTCCTGCAACAGGCGAGTCGGGTGCTTTAGAAGCAGCGAC
>JAFYHO010000011.1 GCA_017539125.1 Actinomycetaceae bacterium
AATCGTCATGAGAAGACCTCCTCCCATCTCACTTACTCGTCGCGTATTCTAGCAAGTTTCTCGCAAGCGCGCAACAGGGTTTTGAAGTTTTTAGGGAATGGGAATCCGCCTTCGCCTCTCTACATATCTACATTTCTACACGGCCATTTCTACACGGCCCAAAAACTAACACCGTCGGGGTCTGTCCCCACACCGTCTTCAGACCTCCTCTGCCGAAGATTTTTTGGAAACAACCAGAACAACTAGTAAAAACAACTCTGGATATCCGGGCGCAACTGCGCCCGGTTTTATAACGCCGCTCGTGTTGCGCGGCGAGAATATGTTGTTTTTACTTGTTGTTTCCAACCAGCTTCTCGCCCCCCCAAAGAAAAATGGGGAGTGACCCCAATGGCGTTATGGTTTTTGGGCGAAAAAGGCAATGTTTTGCGCAGTTATCGCGTTTTTGGGGTAACTCCGATGGTTGGCAAAAGACCTCCGTTAACACTCCGGTTCAAGCTTCGCGTAATTCAACCGGCAACCTGTTGCGCACATATATTTTGTTTTAGCTGGAGGAAGTCTCCTCCAGACCTCCTCTATTTCACAACGATGTTGGGGTCTGTCCCCAAGTGGTCTCAAACCTCTCAAACCTCTCAAACCTCGGCTCTTCGGATTTTTTAGTGGAAAGTGCCGCCTGAAAGTCGCTGTTTGAAACTCCGACGGTTGGTGTTCTCGCTACCGCTCCACCGCTTCGCGCCATGCAACCGCCCTGCATTTGCGGTATAATGTCCGCATGGAAGACATTCTCAACAGACACTATGCCGCACTCCTTGGCCTTGGCGAGGAGTGGAACGTAACCGACGTGAAGCTGGACGTGGCAGCCCGCCGCGTCGACATCTGGCTGGAGTATGCGAAGCACTCCGCGATTTGCCCGGTATGCGGAAGGCTGATGCCGCTTCACGACCAGCAGCCCGAGCGGACATGGCGTCATCTCGACACGATGCAGTTCGAGACGCTGATCCACGCCAAGACGCCGCGCGTCAGGTGCGGGGACGACAAGGTCAAGGTCATCGAGCTTCCATGGGCGGAGAAGGGATCGCGCTTCACGCTTCTCTTCGAGGCGTTCGCGATAAGGGTCCTCCAGGCAGCGAGGAGCGTCAAGGACGCCAGGGATCTGCTGCGCCTGAGCTGGTTCCAGACGCACGAGATCATGTCCGCCGCCGTGAAACGAGGTCTCGCGAGGCGTGACGCGGAGGAGATATCCTTCGTCGGCATGGACGAGAAGAGCTTCCTGAAGGGCAAGGACTCCGAGGCGTTCGCCTGCCTCATGACCGACATTGACAGACATCGCGTGCTGGACGTCGCGCGCGGCAGAAGCGAGAAAGGCGCCACGGCCCTGATAGAGAAGGCGCTGAACCCGCTCCAGCAGTACATGGTGTGCGGCGTGGCGATGGACATGTCCGCCCCGTTCGAGAACGCCGTGCGCAAGCTCATGCCCTGCGCGGACGTGGTGTTCGACAAGTACCACATCGAAGCACATCTCAACGAGGGCGTGGACAACACGCGCAAAGGCGAGAACAAACGCCTTTTGGAGGCGGACGACAAGCGCCTCGCCAAGAGCAAGTACCTCTGGCTGACAGGATTCGAGCACATGAGCGACGAGGCCATCGCGCACAGGAACGACCTGCTGAAATGCGCTCTCGACACGGGCAAGGCCTGGGCGCTCAAGGAACTGTTCGGGTGGTTCTGGAAGAGCCGTGACAAGTTCATGGCCAAGGCCAACTTCACGTTCTGGTACGAGCAGGTCGTCAAGTCCGGCCTCAAGCACATGGTCAAGGTCGCCAACACGCTGAAGAATCACCTCTACGGCCTTCTGGCGTGGTTCGACAGCCGCATCAACAACGCCCTCACGGAGGGCTTCAACACGACGATTCAGGCGCTCAAGGCCACCGCTAAGGGCTACCGCAACTTCGAGAACTTCCGCACGGTCATCCTCTTCTACTGCGGCAAGCTCGACATGCGCCCAGACTTCGTTCGCGTAGGCGCGACGCAGTAGCCGATAGAACGCATCTCTGCAAAGCCTCTCCAACGCGCCACAATTCATGGCGCGGCGACCCGGCCTAATACCGCGCTGCGCTTTTGGGGCGCGCGCGGCCGGCCGGGCACCCCGCCGCGCACCCTCGCAACCGACATTCTCGCCGTGGAACGCGAATGCCCGCCGCGAAGCGCACCTCATTCGGCGGAGCGGTAGCGAGAGCCCCACGGCTCGGAGTTTCTCATTCAACACCGGCATGTCATTCCACTAAATTCTTCGATGAACCATTTCTTTTCGCCGCTCACAATCTGACACAAAAAAGAAAACCTCCCTTCGTGTCTCACGGGAGGCTGTAGGAATGGCCTAGTCAGAAACACGAAGAGAGGTAAACGCTTGCGCGTTATCTCTGCTAAGTGTCGTCTGACTTGAACTTCCTACATTCCCGTGACGACTGCTTTGCAGCGCAAATTGATTTCTCCTCCTTGCGGAGGTCGGCGGATTTCTCCCCGCCTTATTCGTTACTTACTCGTGGCTTTGTCCTTTCATTGAGTGTGAACGATTTGAGATTGTTATGCGACGCTTTCAAGAACACGAATCATCTGATCATATTGAAGTTGATCCTTCTTGTCGTATCGTCCATTCCATGACATGAATCCATTGTCGCTGTAAAACTTCAGGAGTTTTTCGCGATCTGCCTCGCGTTCAACAAGTACGAGCTTACCTCCTATCAAATCCTGCGCAGCGCGTAGTTTGTCCAACGCCAGATTCAGCAAATCGTTACCCGACATCTGCAACTCTTCTTGGATGGAATAGTTCTTGCCGATTTGCGCAATCAAATATACAGATGCCGTGTAGTCGCCGGTTTCTGCATTTTCCTCGGAAAAGCGAGCGATCAACCGGCGGTTTTTGGAAGAAAGTTGTTTCGACTGAATCGTAAATGGTTTGACCAGTAAAGTGAAATAGCCGAGAACATCTGCCAAGTCCTCATCAACAACCAAATAGGAAATGGACGATTTGAGTTTCGTCGCTTGCAATGCCTTGTTGCGAATGAAGTCTTCAACTTCGGCATTCATTGGAACAGCAAAGCCCGATAGAGTGGACGACAACGCCGCCTCTCCTACCGTTTTGGCAAACTTGTCAATGCGCCAAACTGAAAGTTTCCTCATGCGTGGGTTCTCCTAGAGCGAGACCACCTTGCCTTGAAGCGTTTGACAAAGGCGTCTTCATCATCGACAGTTGAGTCGTTGACTACCGACAAAGAACGCCTCTTGCGCACAACGGTTCTGACAGGCTGCGCAAGCATACGCACAAAGGCATTTGCCGCCTTTGCATCGTCGCAATAGAAGTTCGCAGTTATGCTTGATGTTGCCATTTCTTGACCTCGCTTTCTTTTTTAGGGCACAGCACCCCTAGTAAGAAAGCATGGATAATATACTAAATCTCGTGGCGAAAGTCAATGGGGCGGAGACGGTTCTGGGTGCGATATGCGGGCAAAATACGTGGAAACATGAATGTTTCGCACGGTTCGCGAGGTGACACAATTGCTTGAC
>JAFYHO010000061.1 GCA_017539125.1 Actinomycetaceae bacterium
AAGGCGGCGCAGAGCCCCGCCACCTTTGACGAGAGGATAAATCGTCATGCCGAGCCCGCGGCGAAAATCGAGGAACATCTCGTAGAGTTCTTCCGGCTCGAGCTTTTCGGCAATCGTGTGGACGCTCCCCAACTCCAGATTTGCCCACGCCCCTGCTAAATCCCAATTGCCCGCATGCATGAGGGCAGAAATGGCAGAGGACTGCGAGAGTTCTTCGCGTAGCTGTTCATGCCCAACACCTCGTACTCGCGCGCGAATCTGTTCCTCACTCAAGGACGGCAGACGAAATGCCTCATAGTAGTAGCGCATATAGGAACGCATGGCTCGTGCCGACGCACGACGCGATTTTTTGCCTGTGAAACGTGCCTGATTGGCTCGCAGCTGGCGCGCTCCGCCGCTGCTAGAGAGGCCAACACTTGTACCGACGACGTCAAAGAGTGCGCGCCCACAGCTCTCCGGCAGGCGATTGACTGTCGCCTGCGCGAGGGAGAAAAGACGCACAATATCCACGGCTATTCCTCTACTGTTTCGCCAGTCGCAGGGTTTTTCTTTTCGCGCCACACACACGCCATACGCTGGACAATCGTCACACATGAAGCGAGGGTGAGATAGCTCGCGGCAATAACAAGAATCCACTCGCTCAAACCTGCCCCCACAAGAATTGTGGAGAGGCCGATAATGACGATGCGGTCGGCGCGCTCTGCGATACCTACTGCCGCGTCAACACCGACACTCTCGGCACGGGCACGCGCATAAGGCACGACGGAGCCGAGGACAAGCGCGGCAAGCAGGCTGATAAGAAGCCACGGCTTAGTTGCCTCACTCGCGTGCAGATACGCCCAGGCGAGCAGCCCGGCAAAAATCGCCCCGTCGGCGATACGGTCAAGAGTGGAATCGAGAAAAGCGCCCCACGGCGAGGCTGTCCCTGTCAGGCGCGCAATTTGTCCGTCCAGATTGTCAAAAATGACGACGACAGCAATCAAAATTGCGCCGATAACAAGATGATTAGTCGGCAAAAGAGTCAGCGAAAGAATGACGGTAGCGCATGTGCCAATAATCGTGATAGCGTCCGCCGAAATCCCAGCTTTTACGCAGGCGCGAGCAATAGGCCCAAAAAGCACCTGTGCGAGAGGGCGACCTGTTCGGCTGAGCACTCTATCCCCTAGCTTTCAGGGTTGATACGTTCACCCGCCGGCTCGTTCACGCGCCGGGCGATGACATCGCAAATATGGGCGATTGCCTCGTCAATCGGAACGCCGTTTTCCTGGTGGCCGTCACGATAACGGAAAGAAACCGCACCCTTAGAAGCGTCCTCATTGCCCGCGATAAGAGTGAAAGGAATCTTGTCCTTAGCGGCATTGCGAATCTTCTTGCCGAAACGGTCGTCCGAATTATCAACCTCGACACGCACGCCAGCCTCACGCAGGCGCTCAGCAACCTCATCGACATAGCCCTCAAGTTCGCTGGCAACCGGCAACAGGCGCACCTGCACAGGCGAGAGCCATGCGGGGAAAGCACCCGCATAATGCTCGACCAGCACGCCGATGAAACGCTCGACCGAGCCGAGCTTTGCCGCATGAATCATGACGGGGCGCTGGCGCGAACCGTCAGGAGCGGTGTATTCCAAATCGAAGCGCTCAGGCTGGTTGAAGTCGTACTGGACGGTGGACATCTGCCATGTGCGCCCAATTGCGTCCTTGACCTGCACGGACACTTTCGGGCCGTAGAATGCCGCGCCGCCCGGGTCGGGAACAAGGTCGAGACCTGTAGCTTCGCAGGCTTCGCGCAAAATATTATTTGCGGCTTCCCAGTCCTCATCTGAACCGATGAACTTCTCCGACTTCTTTCCGCTCTCGTCACGCGTGGACAACTCGAGATAAAAATCTTTCAAACCGAAATCACGCAGGACAGACAAGAAGAAGTTGATAAGCATGACGATTTCATCTTTTGCCTGCTCAGGAGTGCAATAGGTGTGCGAATCGTCCTGGGTGAAGCCGCGCATACGAGTCAACCCATGCACCACACCAGACTTCTCGTAGCGATAGTCGTGCCCCATCTCGAAGAAGCGCAGGGGCAGCTCACGGTAGGAGCGCCCGCGCGAACGGAAAATAAGATTGTGCATCGGGCAATTCATAGCCTTGAGGTAATACTCTTGAGCCGCCTTGGTGATTGTGCCGTCCTCGGCGCGCTCCTCGTCGACCGCCATCGGCGGGAACATCGTATCGGCGTAATACGGCAGATGCCCCGACGTATGGAAAAGCCCCGACTTGGTAATCTCGGGAGTGTGGACGAAATCGAAACCTGCTTCTTCGTGACGCTTGATGACGTAATCTTCGACGACATGACGCAAAATGCCACCCT
>JAFYHO010000062.1 GCA_017539125.1 Actinomycetaceae bacterium
CAGCGACCGCGAGAATATGAGCCGTCAGAGCCTGAGCGACCGCAAGAAGCAGAATACCTATATCCTCTCTCAGGGACTGACCATCGGTAAGCATAATGAGAACGACGGAGGCATTATCAAGGGCAAGTAATGTCCATTATTGATTGCCGCGCTCACTGCGTTCGCTCGCAATGACGGGGGGTGGTTGCTTCGTCACTCGCTTTGCTCGTTCCTCGCGATGACGGGGGAGTCGGGGATGGTGGAGACATCGTCTTGCCAAATGCGCGCCGAAGCGTCAGAGGGCATCGCCCAAAAGCCGCGTGGCGACAGGGAAACACCCGGCACAACGCCCGGCCCATCGACCGATGTAGAACGCTTGAATTGCGAGGAGAAGAAGCGGCGGAAGAACTCGCCCTCCCACTTCTTAATCTCCGCCAAGCTGTAGGAGCGGCGCTCGGCCTCGGGCACCAAATCCGTCCACACTCCCGCACCTGCGTCTTTCCATGCGTGCCATGCGCGGAAGGCGATACGCGAGGGGAGCATTCCATAGCGCACTGTGTGATACAGAGTGAAATCGTGCAGCTCGTAGGGGCCAATCGTTGACTGTGTGGATTGGATAGCCTCGCCGTCCTCGCTCGGAATCAACTCGGGCGAAATCTCCGTGTCCAGAATTGCCTGCAACACGCGCGAAACGTCATCGTCAAAAAGACCAGCCTTAACCGTCCAGCGCACGATGTGCTGCAAGAACGTCTTAGACAAGCCAGGGTTGACATTGTAATGGGAGATATGGTCGCCAACGCCGTAGGTACACCAGCCGAGCGCACCCTCTGAGAGGTCGCCCGTGCCGAGGACGATACCGCCATGCTGATTCGCCAAACGGAAGAGGTAGTCGGCGCGCAAGCCAGCTTGCACATTCTCGAAGGCAATATCGTAGACTTTCTCGCCCGAAGCGAAGGGGTGCTTCATATCGGCAAGCATCTGCTGGGCAGCAGGGCGAATATCGAGCTCCTCGAAAGAGCAGCCAATCGCCTGAGCCAAATCAGTCGCATTGGACTTTGTGCCGGCAGAGGTGGCAAAGCCCGGCATTGTGTACGCCAAAATATGCGTGCGCGGAAGGCCCAAGCGGTCACAGGCACGCGCAGCCACAAGAAGGGCCTGAGTGGAATCAAGCCCGCCCGAAACACCGAGGACAATCTTAGGCTTGCCAATAGAGCGTAGGCGCTGAACAAGGGCGCGCACCTGAATCTCGCACGCCTGCTCACAGTTACGCTCGACATCCTCGCCGCCGCGAACAACCAGCGGGAAGCGGTCAAGAGGTCGGCGCAGCTCGCGCAGGCTCTCCCCAGCACTCTCCATATCGCCTAGACGGAAATAGATACGGCGGAAATCGCGCTCCACACCAGCATCGCGGCTCGAATCGCCAGAGAAAACAGACGCCGAACGCAGCTGGAGCAGCTGCCCAGACGCGGCGATATCGCGCTGGCGGCGCTCAGCGCTGAGAATGTCAAGGTCAATATCGGCAGTCAGCACATGAGTGCTCTCTGCGCCCGATGCACTCACGAGCAGCGTGCCATTTTCAGCGATCAGCCTTTGCCCGCTGGCAACGTAATCCGTCGAGCTCTCGCCCTCTCCAGCACCCGAATATATATAGGCGCACGCAAGACGCTGGGACAGCGAGGCAATATCGCGCTCGCGGGCTTCATCGATGCCAGTGCCGGCAGCCTCAGCAGCGAGATTGACGATAATATGTGCGCCGGCAAGCGCGCAGCGCGTTGAAGCGGGCAGGGGCGCGTCGGCATCGCTGCCGATTTCAACACCGAAAGTCAGCAGACTTTTGTCATTCGCGCTAAAAAGCACATCTGTTCCGAAAGGAATGGAGTTCGGGGGGATGTCGTACTGCCACATTTCGGTAGTAAAGGCGGCTTCCTCGTAGTCGCCTTCCTCAGCCATTCTTTCTTTCCAGTCCTCTTGCCATTTGTCAAGGAACTGGTCGACAAGGGGCTGAAGATGAGGCAGGGTGACGTTATCGCTGGCAATGCCGATCCCCGAGGCGAAAGGCGCCCCTGGTGTGGGGGTAGTCTTGGGGACGATACCGAGGACGTGTCCCTTATGAATAATGACGGCACAGTTATAAAGGTGTTCGTCATAAGGAATAGGTGCGCCCACGATCAGGACGGTCTGCATTCCTTCACTTGCCTCACGCACTCTTTCCAGAGCGAGCAGGGTGTCACGGATGAGGACATCCTGTGTAAATAAATCGCCGAGTGTCGTGCCCGTCATGCTCAATTCACTAAATGCCGCGAGGCATACGCCTTCGGTATCGCATTGACGTGCAAGGGAAATAATCGCCGAGGCGTTTTCTTGGGGTTGGGCCTGGACGACGGGGAAAGAACAGGCAGCGACGCGCGCAAGGCCTTGGTTGTATATAGAAAAGAACTCGCTCATGGTCTCATTCTGCCACGACAAGGGGACACGCGGTACCCCCAATCTCATGAACTGCCACTTTTTGTTTTCTCGCTCTTTCTACTTTTGTATCGCTTTTTATGTGGCGGTGCTCGCTTATGACCTGAAAAACACCGATTTTTTGGCGGAATATCAAGGAAAAAACCTTTGTGATACAGCTCTCCGCTTTTTTTGTTTGACAGACTGAAGAAGCATGGGTAATCTTCTTATTCGTTGCCGCTGACGCGCTTCGTGAAAATCTGACGTTTTCGCAGGTTAAATGAGGTGTAGGTAACGAAAGCTTCTCACCAAAAAATAGCAATCAAATTGTGATAGAGGAAACCTCTGGAAAATTTGACGCGAGGAAGTCTCCTCGGTAAGCTAGAGAAGCTGCCCCCTTTGCGGGCTAAGCTGAAAAGCATAGTCTACAGGGTGTGGGCCTGGTTCTTGGGTATTTGATAGTGTGTCGGACATGATTGTGGTGTCCTAGTGTCACTAGCCATCTCATATAGCTGGTTAGTTGAACTAGGCAATGTAGCATGACTGGCTGGTAATAACTGGTCGGTCGTGTATTTTTTTGCCCGAACAATTTCCTAGTTTGGGTACTTCTTTTAATAATGGAGCTTGTTTTAAGCTCTTCATAATAGTTTTTTGTGGAGAGTTTGATCCTGGCTCAGGACG
>JAFYHO010000063.1 GCA_017539125.1 Actinomycetaceae bacterium
CTCGTGCAACGGCGGGTCAATCAGACGCACCGTGACAGGCAAGCCGTCCATAGCGTCGAAAATGCCAAGGAAGTCAGACTTCTGGAGCTTGGAAAGCTCACCGAGAGCAGCCTCACGTTCGTCGTCATTCTTCGCAAGAATAACCTGCTCGATGAGCTTACGACGGTCACCGAGGAACATGTGCTCAGTACGGCACAGGCCGATACCCTTCGCGCCGAATGTGCGAGCGCGAGCAGCGTCCTCAGGAGTATCGGCATTAGCCTCAACACCAAGGCGAGCAGCCTCGTCGGCATGCTTCATAATACGGTCAACAGCCTCAACGAGCTCGCGGGTTTCGTCGTCCTGGCAGGCAGCCAAGCCGGCCTCAAGACCCTCAGCGATGTACGTCGTCACCGGGGAATCGACCACGGGAACTTCGCCCTCGTAAATCTTGCCGGAGGTGCCGTCGATAGAAATAACGTCACCAGCGCGCAAGGTCTTGTCCTGGCTCTGCACATAGACAGTGCCCTCAGCTTCGTTGACAATCAAATCCTCAGCGCCGACAACACAGCAACGGCCCATACCACGAGCAACCACAGCAGCGTGCGAGGTCTTACCACCACGAGCAGTAAGCACACCTGAAGCGGCAACCATGCCAGCCAAATCATCGGGGTTCGTCTCGCGGCGCACAAGAATCACCGAAGCGCCGGCGTTCGTGCGCTCAATCGCCTGAGCATTGTTCAGCACAATCTCGCCGACGGCAGCACCGGGAGAAGCCGGCAGGCCAGCGGAAATGTTCTCGACATCAGCCTTGGAGTCGAATTGCGGGAAGAGCAGGGACTGGAGCTGTTCGCCCGTCACGCGGGTAACAGCCTCGTCCATATCAATCAAGCCCTCATCGACCAACTGAGCGGCAACACGGAACGCGGCAGCAGCAGTACGCTTGCCAACACGGGTCTGGAGCATCCACAGCTTGCCCTGCTGAATGGTGAACTCGATATCGCACAGGTCAGTGTAGTGCTTCTCGAGCTTGTCCATAATGCCACGCAGCTCGTCATAAGCAGCCTTGTCAACGCGCTCAAGATCAGCAAGCGTCAGGGTGTTACGGATGCCGGCGACGACGTCCTCGCCCTGAGCATTGATAAGGTAATCGCCGTAAACACCCGAGTGACCGGAAGAGGGGTCGCGCGTGAAGCAGACGCCCGTGCCGGACTCTTCGCCCATATTGCCAAAGACCATGGTGCAGACATTGACGGCAGTGCCAAGGTCGTCCGGAATACGCTCACGGCGACGATAAATGGCAGCGCGCTCAGTGTTCCACGAACGGAAAACAGCGTCAATGGCTGCGTCCATTTGTGCGCGGGGGTCTTTCGGGAAGTCCGCGCCCGTCTCGCGCTTAACGATTTCTTTGAAGGTGACGACGAGTTCTTTCAAATCGTCCGTCGTCATGTCGAGGTCGCCCTTATACCCCTTGCGGTCCTGAAGCGCCTGGAGCTCGTCGGCGAACAAGTCACCGTCAATATCCTGGACGGTCTTGCCGAACATTTGAATCAGGCGGCGATAGGAATCCCACGCGAAACGGTCGTTGCCGGATTGCGCAGCGAGGCCCTCGACAGACTGGTCATTCAAACCAATATTAAGAACGGTTTCCATCATGCCGGGCATGGAGAACTTTGCGCCTGAACGCACCGAAACAAGGAGCGGATCGGAAGCGTCACCGAGCTTCTTGCCCATAGCTTCCTCGACCTTGGCGAGATGTTCGGTCACTTCAGCTGCGACGCTTGCGGGCGTCTCACCCTCGGCGAGATATGCGCGGCACGCATCAGTTGTGATGGTGAAACCAGGGGGAACAGGAAGTCCAAGATTCGTCATCTCGGCGAGGTTTGCACCTTTGCCACCGAGAAGGTCTTTCATTTCCTTGTTGCCCTCATCGAATGAATAGACGTATTTCGTCATAGATTTTTCCTCTGTACAGAAACGGATACCAAAAATCCGCTTGTGGCGGGTTCATTGACAAGGCTACCAAATGCCCGCAGGTAAAAGGCGCTAAGAGGGCGTCACGCCCATCACGTCATAATGAGGCTGAAAGAATCGAGGAATCGCTGGGCGGCCTCGGCCTCGCTGGGGGTGGGCTCATCGCCATGCGAATACGCACACAGAGAGTAAACCCATCCCTGCCCGTCATCGATAACCAGCACCGTCCAAATATCGGCGTTGAAATTGGTCGCCTGATAGCGCACGCCCACATTCCCCTCGTACGGCGCGGACTGCATATTCTCCACAAACGTCTCCGCGCCGACAAAATCGGCGGCATACCACTGCACCTGTCCCTCGCGCTCCTGCTCGTTCATGGGCGTGAGGGCTCGGAACTCGGAGTCGTCGAGCGGCTCGGCAAGCAGCATATACCGCGCGTTGGTGAGCGTCTCTCCCTCGACGATGAGCCGCAAAGCCCCGTTATCGTCGATTTCTTCGGTGGGCTGGGAGGGAAGTTGGACGCTGAAATTGCCGAAGGTGTCGCTGGCGAGCGTGTACGTGCCCCAGTCGGTTGCGTTTGCGCCGGCTGTCCATGCGCTTTGGATGTTTGGCGATGACGGCGACGATGACGTGGTGCTTGGGGTTGGGTCAGGTGTGGGCTTTTGTTCACTGCACGCACTGAGCATAGGCAGGGCACACAGGGCAAGCACGCAGGCGCACAGCCACGCGACAAGCGTGTGTGGCTTTCGGTACGTCATAAAGAATGGACTCGTCACGATTTGTCTCCTGTGTCTCTATAACGTTCAAGAGTAGCAGGGGTGAATAGCGGAAAGAGCGTGGACAGATTTGAGCGCGTGCCCGAAGCCTGCACAGCGCCAGTCTCGCAGGACTCCTGCCAGCTGATATGCCCTAGCACAAGCCCCAGAAAAACAGGCATTTCTGCTTCGACAACATTGGGCGGAGTTCCGCGCCTATGCTGCTGTCCCTCGCAGGCTTGCACGGCTCCCGCATAGGGCACGCGAATTTCGACGCTACGGCCGGGGTGACGCTCAGCGATTTCCTCAAGGGCAAAACGGGTGGCGCGCAGGAAATCGTCACGCAACTGCTCTGGGATGGCAGCTGCACTTGCTGTGCCGCGAGCGTGCTCTGAGAAAAAGGCCGCAACACGGCTGAGGGCGTTCATGCCCTCTGTGCCGTCAATCCGCCGCCGTGCCATATATACCTACTCACCCGTCATCGCGAGGAGCGAAGCGACGTGGCGATCAATAGACCATTTATTGCTCGCTTTGCAACGCAGGCATTATGGGAACTATAGATTGCCGCGTCAGCCCCTTTGGGGCTTCCTCGCAATGACGTTTTTTAGAAATCCCAGACCTTACCGGTCAGCTGCTCGTAAGCGGCGATGTAGCGGTCGCGGGTCTTGGCGATGACGTCCTCGGGGAGCTGTGGCGGAAGCTCGCCACTCTTCTTGTCCCAGCCAGACTCTGGCGAGGTCAGCCAGTCGCGGACGTACTGCTTGTCGAATGAGGGCTGAACTTCGCCTTCGCGGTAGCTTTCTGCCGGCCAGAAGCGCGAGGAATCGGGCGTAAAGACTTCGTCGGCAAGCACAATATCGCCCTCGCCTGCCTCGGGAGAGACGCCGAACTCCAGCTTGGTGTCGGCGATGATAATACCGCGCTCTGCGGCAATATCGCGGGCGCGCTCGTAAGCTTCGATGGTCAGGCGGCGCAAAGCGCGAGCCTTGCCTTCGCCCACACGCCCAGCCATATCCTCAAAAGTAATATTTTCGTCATGCTCCCCCACTTCGGCTTTGGCAGCGGGAGTGAAAATCGGCTCGTCCAGACGCGAAGCCTCAACCAGCCCTTCAGGCAATTCGATACCGCACACGGCACCCGTCTGCTTGTACTCTTCCATGCCTGAGCCCGTCAGATAGCCGCGCACCACGCACTCGATGGGGAACATCGTCAGGCGGCGCGTAATCATGGCACGACCTGCGACTTCTTCGGGCACATCGGTGGAAATCAGGTGATTGGGGACGATGTCGGCGAGCTGCTCGAACCACCACAGGCTCAGCTGGGTGAGCACCTTTCCCTTGTCGGGAATTTGGGTCGGCAGCACGAAATCATAGGCGCTGATTCGGTCGGAGGCGACCATGAGATAGGTGTCCGGCGCGGAACCGGTATCGGGGCCTGCCGGGATATAGATATCGCGCACTTTGCCGGAATAGACGTGCGTCCACCCGGGGATTGAGCGAGAGAGCTGGTCACTCATCGTTGTGTCCTTCCTGCTAGAACTTTCCTGAGATTGTGTTTGGTTAATGGTTTAAGCCTGTTAGCCTGTTTGCTGGTCTGCTTGACCTGCTTGAAGCCGCGCAACATTGGCGGCGATATCGCTACGGTGGTGCGAGCCGTCGAGCTTGATGTGGCTCATGGCTTCGTAGGCGCGGGCGCGAGCGGCGTCGATGTCTTTGCCGAGGCCGACGGTTGCCAGGACGCGACCGCCTGCGCTGACGAGTTCGCCGTCTTTGAGGGCTGTACCTGCGTGAATGACGTGTGCCCCTTCGACTTGCTCGGCTTCGTCGAGGCCCGTGATTGGGTCGCCGAGTTTCGGCGAGGCGGGATAGCCGGAGGCTGCGAGGACGACGGTGACGGCTGCTTCGTCGCTCCATTCGAGCTGGTCGGGAAGCTCGCCTATTGCCGCTGCGTAGAGTAGCTGGGCGAGCGGTGTGCGCAGGCGTGCGAGGACGGATTGCGTCTCTGGGTCGCCGAAGCGCACGTTGAATTCGACAACGCGAAGCCCGCGCGAGGTCAGGGCAAGGCCGCAGTAGAGAAGGCCGATGAAAGGCGTGCCGCGGCGTGCCATTTCGTCAACGACTGGACGTGCGACGGTTTCGACGACTTCCTTGGAGAGGTCCGCGGGTGCCCAGGGCAGGGGCGAGTATGCGCCCATTCCACCGGTGTTGAGGCCTTCGTCGCCGTCGTAGGCGCGCTTGAAGTCTTGCGCCGGTTCAAGGGGTAGGACGTTCACGCCGTCGCAGACGCAGAAGAGGGAGACTTCTGGGCCGTCGAGATAGTCCTCGATGACAATTTGCCCGTCTGGCTTGGCAAGGCAGGCTTCGGCGTGCGCGAGGGCTTCGGCTCTGTCTGAAGTGACAACGACGCCTTTTCCTCCTGCAAGCCCGTCGTCTTTGACGACGTGGGGTGCGCCGAATTCGTCGAGGGCGGCGGCGGCTTCGTCGAGGGTGGTACAGACGCGCGCCTCGGCGGTAGGCACGCCTGCAAGCTGCATGACTTCTTTGGCGAATGCCTTGGAGCCTTCCAGCTGGGCGGCTTGCCCGCCTGGGCCAAAGACGGCTATCCCTGCTTCGCGCACGGCGTCTGCCACGCCGGCGACGAGTGGCGCTTCTGGCCCGACAACGACGAGGTCAACCTGCTCGCGCTGCGCTACGGCAGCGACTGCCTCGGGGTCGAGAATGTCGAGTTCGATATTTGTGCCGAGAGCAGCGGTCGCCGGATTGCCGGGGGCAATGAGGAGCTCGCTGAGCTCTGGGTCTTGGCTGAGTGCGCGGGCAATCGCGTGTTCGCGCCCGCCTGAACCGAGTAGAAGAATCTTCACATTCCCAGCCTAGTTTCATTTCCCCGCCCGCGGGTCAGATTAGACGGATTAGTGCCCTAGATTTTCCTCTCACACCTCATTGCTTTTCAAATTGTTTTCTGTAAATACTGCCTAACGCTCCATATTGTCTCAACAACTCTACATCGTGTAGAATTGAGTAAAATTTTACGTAAGATTTATCGAAAGGGTTGCTATGCCTGCTATAAAACCTGTTTCCGATTTGCGGAACTACAACGAAGTGTTGGGCGACGTCTCTCCTGGCTCTCCCGTTTTTCTCACACGTAATGGGCGCGGGGCTTATGCTGTGGTGGACATTGCCGACTATGACCGCATCCAAGCGCTTCAAACTCTCTTGCACGAGCTAGAAAAAGGCGAACAAAGCGCCCAAGACGAGGGCACGATTTCCCTTGACGATATGCGCGCGCGCTACCTAGACATCCTCGGTCTAGCCGACCTCAACCCAAACAATTAGGCACACACCACTACACGTTAGATTTATTAATTCGCACAATACGCAACATACTAAATGCGCAAATACCCAACAATGCGCAACCTTTTAGAGTTCGCTTCATCTTGGGTACTATCTTAGGTGCATCTTGGGTGCTATCCTGGGTGCATCTTGGGTGCTATCCTGGGTGCATCTTGGGTGCTATCCTGGGTGCTGATAGGCCCCACACAACGCAAATCCCATCATTGTGATGAGCAAAACAGCTACACGTTGAATTTGAATTCGACCACGTCCAGGGAACGTATGACAAGGCATGACAAGAAAATCACTTCTTCTTTCCAGACGTAAGCCCCGTTTTGAATTCGACGACGTCACCGTCTTGCATGACGTAGTCTTTGCCCTCTTGGCGCTCCTTGCCGGCGGCGCGTACCTCGGCAATCGAGCCGTACTCCATGAGGTCCTCGTAGGAAACAACTGCCGCCTTGATGAAGCCGCGCTCAAAATCGGTGTGAATCACGCCAGCTGCCTGCGGGGCAGTATCGCCCTTGTGAATCGTCCAAGCACGCGACTCTTTCTCGCCGGCGGTCAAAAATGTCTGTAAACCGAGAGTGTCAAAACCGACCCTTGCCAGCTGGTCCAAACCGGACTCGCTCTGCCCTGTCGCCTCCAGCATTTCGGCGGCTTCGTCAGGCTCTAGCTCGACCAGCTCCGACTCAAATTTCGCGTCTAGGAAAATCGCCTGCGCCGGGGCAACAAACTCGCGTAACTCGGCTTGCATCGCCTCGTCAGCGAGACCGTCGTCGTCCGTATTAAAAACGTAAATGAACGGCTTAGCCGTCATCAAGTAAAACTGCTTGAGAATATCGGGGTCAAGATCCTTCGCGTGAGAAGAAATCACCTTGCCCTCTTCGAGAATGGCGAGCGCCGCCTGCGCAGTCTCCAGCACCTCTTTCGGCGTTTTCTTGCCCTTGACCTCTTTGTCCAGGCGCGGAATCTGGTTCTCAAGGGACTGCATATCGGCAAGAATCAGCTCGGTGGTGACGGTTTCGATATCGTCTTTCGGGTCGATACGCCCGTCAACGTGGACGACGTCGGGGTCGGAAAATGCGCGCGTGACCATGCAAATTGCGTCAGCTTCACGGATATTGGCGAGGAATTGGTTGCCGAGCCCCTCGCCCTTGGACGCGCCGCGCACAATCCCCGCAATATCAACGAAAGAGACAGTTGCCGGCACGATTTTTGCCGAGTTGAACAGCTCGGCGAGCTTGCCTAGACGCTCGTCTGGCAGGGGGACAACGCCGATATTCGGCTCGATTGTGGCGAATGGGTAGTTCGCGGCGAGGACGGTCGCGCGAGTGAGCGCGTTAAACAAGGTGGACTTGCCGACGTTGGGCAGCCCCGCAATTCCGATTGTAAGTGACACGCGGCTAGTCTACTCTGCTCCACCTACGGCGACCCCGCTACAGGCGGTGCAATCGCACACCCCGCCCGTCATTGCGAGGGGGAGCTTTTCTCTCCTCTCCCGTCATTGTTCGTTCGCTTCGCTCACTTGCCACAGCTGCCCCGCTTCGGTCTGGAATGTTCGTTCGCTTCGCTCACTTATGACACAACAGCGTCTCTACGGTCTCAAGGAAGCAAGCTTCCTTGGACGCTTCGTTCCTTGTTGTGCAAGCATTCCGACCCTCCACTCCTGGCTGTGCGAGG
The DNA here is from genome assembly GCA_017539125.1 of Actinomycetaceae bacterium. Lineage (GTDB taxonomy): Bacteria > Actinomycetota > Actinomycetes > Actinomycetales > Actinomycetaceae > RUG11864. Next base: position 7,721 of record JAFYHO010000063.1, read on the forward strand.
GAGTGAAACGACCGAAGCAATCTCAGCTCCCCCGCCTCATGGGGGGAGCTACTTCCCACCCCCACATACACTTCCCACCACGTGTTGACTCAAAAATAAATGTTACCGAAGTTGGTATCGTTGGCAAGCCAGCGTGCTATATCTATAATGGCGACGCCGTCTTGTTGCATATCGTCATGTTTGGTGCGTGCGATAATGCTTTTAGGGTATGCCTCTTTGATTGACAATAGTGGTGTTATTTCCCGATTAAAAGTTTTCGGTCTTGTTATGTCATCGGATACTTGAATGTAATGCAGTTTCCCGTCTTTTTTAGCAACGAAATCTATTTCTTTAGAATAGAGCCTTCCAGTATAAACTTCATAGCCTCGTCTCAGTAACTCGAGGGCTACAAGGTTTTCGTATAAATGGCCAGAATCGGCAAATTTTGTGCCTAGTTCAGAAAAGCGGAACGATAAGTCTGCTAGATAATATTTTTTGTTCGACTCTAAATATCTTTTACCTTTTATGTCGTAGGCTTGCATTGGGTAGAACATGAAAGAACGACAAAGGTAATTTACGTATGCCCCAACTGTTTTATCGTTTGTTTTATAGCTGTCGGATGTTAATTTGGTGGCTATATTGCGAAGAGAAGTTGTGTTTCCAATATTGTCCATCAAAAAATTTGCAATCATAATGAGCAAATCTTCATTTTCGATACTGTATTTTTGGACGATATCTTTGACAACTGTTGCCTTATAAACTCCTTGTATGTATTTTTTTGCGTCATTCTCGTTACGATAGGGGTAAGAACCGGACATGCCACCTTTGGTGTAATAATCATCAAATGCCTTATCGATGTCGGAATTTGGGAAATATGTGAGATATTCAGAAAAGGAGAAAGGGAACATATTGATTTCAAAAACGCGACCGCCGAATAATGTGGCTAAGTCACTAGATAGTAGGAAAGCATTAGATCCAGTCAAATAGATATCGTAGATTTCTTCATCGTGCACACTGTTGACGACTTGTTCAAAACCCTGGCACAACTGAACCTCGTCGATAAATAAATAATTTTGAGCGTTTTGACGATGGTGTTTTTCTATGTAATCGTACAGTTTTTCTGCGTCCAAAAGACTACTATGTTTTTTTTGGTTCAGATTTATTCGGACGACATTAGCGTTCGTATCTTTTTCTACCAACGCACTGAAAGCGTCCATAAGTTTTGACTTGCCACTTCTTCTAATGCCTGTTATTACCTTGATATCAGGTATATCTTTTACGGCTTTTAATGTTTCGATGTAACGATTTCTTTCAATAAGTTTCATAGTATTTCCTCCTAAATACACATTATCTCATTTCGCATTTTTAATCAATTTTTATTTTTGCGAAGTGGAAGATAGGTTGGGTGTCGTGTATATGCAGTCGAAGTGACGAGCAATCTCAACCCCGTCGTTGCAAGGCCCGCAGGGGAGAATCAATCTCTAATACGGCATTTCAATTCGGCAGACGCTGTCTGCCGAATTGCCCTCCTGTCCAGTTCCCCTTATTTCAAGTTAGCCAGTTAAATTGAAATAAGGAGACGATTTTTAGGTCGTTATTTCAAGTTAGAGACTTAAGTTGAAATAAGAGGGCGGTTTGCGGGGGCTTATTTCAATTTAATGGCGTCGTGACGGTGTTACTTGCTGGGTTTACCCGCAAAAGTGCAGGGTTGCCGACCAACAGAGTAACAGCAAAACAAAATGCAAAGTTTGCTTGACATGAAATGCAAAGCGTGCTTTACTTTTTATGTATAGTTCACTTTGCATGAAGTGAGGAGAGATGAAAACACGCATAGCACAATTGCGCAAGCAAGCGCGCATATCGCAGACGGAACTCGCGGATGCCGTCGGCGTTACGCGCCAAACAATCACCTCGATTGAGGTGGAAAAATACACTGCCTCTCTCCCTCTGGCATACAAAATCGCCCAATACTTCAATCTCACCATTGAAGAAGTCTTCGACCTTAGCGAATACGACACAGAAAGGTGACGGACATGGAAACCCCAGATTTCACCGGCCTGCACGGCAAGAAACTCATTAACGCTCACACGGCGTGGCAAAAGCGTGCCCGTAAAGGGGGAATACCACTAGAAAAGGCGCAATACGCTGGTTTGACGACCGACCAAGCAGTAGAAGTGCATCAGTACATTGAGCGTCAAAAAAGTATCCCCCTTTTATTTCTCACACTTTTGAATTTCATTGTATTTGGATGGGCAACTGCTCACGTATGGAGCGAAGGGGAGTACGGCCTGTATAGCCTCGTAGGAAACGTGGTGATTTTGTGTGGAATGCTGATATGTATCGTGTGGTGTGTTTCCAGTATTATGCGCGTCTATAACGCAACAAGCGCGCGCCGCTCCTATATTCGTCATACTGATGAACGCCTGCAAAGCATTCGTCATCGAAGTGCAATTACTCCTCTTTCAGGCATGGCACTCCTTCTGTTTCTAGCGGGTGGGTCTCTTTGCTGTGAAGAAAGCGCGTCAAGCATTACTCCACTAGTAGCGGCAGGCCTAGCCCTCTGTATTGCTGGAGCAATACAATTCCTTGTCGCCGTCACCCGCTATCTCATCATGCTCCGCCGATAACGCCCTATCCGTCCACAAAGAAGCAGATTAGCCCCAACTCGTCATTGCGAGGGAGAGAACGCAGTAAACGACCGAAGCAATCAGTAGTCCTTTTATTGCTCGCTTTGTTCGGCGTGTGTTGCACGCCTTCCACAGCTGCGTCGCTACTGGCGCGTGAAAGCAAGCTTTCACGGACCTTTCGCTCCTTGCTGTGCAACTCAGCAATTCGTGTCGTTATAGATTGCGTCGTCGTTCGCAAAGCTCACTCCTCGCAACGACGGTGTGGAGATTGCCGCGTCGCTGGCGCTCCTCGCAACGACGGATTGGGAAGATAAGCCACTATACTTTCCTGTATGTCGGATTCGTCGTCGCAATCGCTTGACCGGGAGTTACTCAGCCTCGCCCTGCCCACTCTCGCCGCGCTGCTCGCCGAACCGCTCCTGCTCGCCACCGATGCGGCACTCATCGGCCACCTTGGCACACCGCAACTTGCCGGCCTCTCTCTCGCCTCAACTATCCTCTCCACCCTCGTCGGACTCTGCATCTTCCTCGCCTACACGACCACCGCTGCCACAAGCCGCCTCTTTGGCGTCGGCAAAGAACGCGAGGGGCTACGCCACGGAATCGACGGGCTCTACCTCGCTGGAATACTCGGCGTTGCACTCTTCATTCTTGTACAAATCAGCGCCAGCCCTCTCATTTCCCTTTTCCAAGACGACCCCCAAACCCGTAGCTACGCCGTCAGCTATCTGCGCGCCAGCGCCTTCGGGCTGCCCGGAATGCTTATCGTCCTCGCCGCCACCGGCGTGCTTCGCGGCATGGCAAACACCACCACCCCAGCGCGCGTTGCCACCGTCGGCGCGCTCGTCAATATCCCCCTCAATGCCGTCCTCATCTACCCCGCCCACCTCGGTGTTCTCGGCGCGGGAATAGGCACGGCAATCATTCAAACACTCATGGCGCTTGCCCTGACCCGCACAATCCTCCGCCACGCCCGCCGCCTAGGCGTCTCCCTCAAACTTCGTGGCGCTGGAGTGCTCTCCTCATTCCGCAAAGGTTTGCCGCTCATTATTCGCACCGCCAGCCTGCGCCTTGCCATTTTGGTGCAGATGGCCGCCGCGAGCACCCTCGGCGTCGAGATCCTCGCCGCGAACCATATCGCCATGACAATGTGGAACTTCGCCGCCTACGGTCTGGACGCCCTCGCAATCGCCGCGCAAATTCTCATCGGCCGTGAGCTCGGCAAAGGCGAAGCTGACGAGGCGCGCGCGCTTGCCGACCAATGCGTCACGCGCTCGCTGAAATGGGGCACGATACTCGCCGCCGTGCTCTTTCTCGGCTCTTTCGCTATCCCCTACATCATGTCGAGCGACCAGACAGTCCGCCACCTCGCCCTAATTGCCCTGATTCTCTGCGCTTTCTCCCTGCCCTTGGCGTCCGCAACGTACATGCTGGACGGCATCCTCATCGGCGCCGGCGACACGAAAGTACTCGCCATATACATGTGCATAGCGCTCGGCGTTTTTACTCCCCTCGCCCTCGTCGTCGCCCACGCGCCGTTCCACACTCTCGGCTTCCTCGCCCTGTGGATTTGCTATGCGGGAGTGTTCATGGCAATTCGCGCGGGGACGATGTTGTGGCGCTTGCGCTCCAACAAGTGGATTGTTCTGGGTGACGGTTTAGATGGTGACGGGAAAGGCTAGACAGGGTTTTCGCCGGCGGCTTTCAGGTCGGCGCGCAGGTTTTTCGGCAGGGAGAAGCGGATATCTTCGCTTGCCGTCTCCACTTCTTCGACGTTCGTGAAACCCCACTGCCCCAAGCGTTCGACCACCTCGCGTACAAGCACCTCTGGCACGGACGCGCCCGAGGTCAAGCCGACAACACTAGCCCCGTCGAACCACGCCTCACTCAACTCAGAAGCACTATCGACGCGATACGCCGCGCCAGCACCCGCGTCCAGCGCCACCTCAACCAGTCGCACCGAATTAGACGAATTCGCCGAACCAACCACGATCACCACATCGCAACCAGCAGCCATCTCCTTGACCGCCCCCTGCCTATTCTGCGTCGCGTAGCAAATATCGCCCGAGGGCGGGTCAATCAAATTCGGGAAACGCTCACGCAGACGCTCGACCGTCTGCTTCGTCTCGTCGACAGAAAGCGTCGTCTGTGAAATCCACACGACCTTATTCGGGTCGCGCACTTCGATCCGCGCAACATCGTCAAGACCCTCAATCACCTGGATATGCTCGGGCGCCTGCCCGTAAGTGCCCTCAACTTCTTCATGCCCCTCGTGTCCGATGAGCAAAATATCGTAATCCTCGGAGGCAAAACGCAAAGCCTGCTTGTGTACTTTCGTCACCAGCGGGCAGGTCGCGTCAATCGTCAAAAGCCCACGCGAGAGCGCCTCGCTCTCAACATCGGGGGAAACTCCATGCGCGGAAAAGACCACGCGAGCGCCCTCTGGAACCTCGTCCGTTTCTGAGACGAAAATCGCACCCCTTTTTGATAGGCTCTCGACCACATATTTGTTGTGGACAATCTCCTTGCGCACATACACCGGCGCACCATATAAATCGAGTGCCTTTTCGACGGCGTTGACCGCCCTATCCACGCCGGCGCAATACCCGCGCGGACTAGCCAATAACAGGCGTTTTTCCGCCATTTTCTCTACCTTTTCCTCTGCTTGCATATCGCTCATAATCGTCACCTGCTACACAGCGAAAATCCGCCGAAATACCACTTTCTGCACACCTACAAGCCTAGTGCTCCAGCGCCGCGCGCGCCACCTCAAAAACCGTCACATCTTCCAAAAACTCCCATCTAGGTACTTCGACCCAAATTTGTGTCCTCACCTCATGGCACGATGAGAGTATGGCTTCTTCTGTCCGCATTCCAGAAAGTCTGCCGCAACGCGCTGCGCAGACTACTGCCGAGCGCCCGTGGCCACTGCGCCTGCTCTCGGCAAAAATGGAAGAGTACATCGACAAGATGAGCCATATTTGGATCGAGGGCGAGATTATCCAGTACAACGCCCGCCCAGGGACAAAAACGCAGTTCATTACGCTCAAGGATTGTGACGAGGACATTTCGATACAAGTCTCGATTTTCACCTATCTTATTCCCTCGACGATTCGCCCTGGGGACAAGGTCGTCGTCTACGCCAAGCCCTCGTATTACGGCAAGCGTGGCAGCCTGAGTTTGTGGGCTCAGGAGATCCGCTTGGCGGGAGTTGGCGATATTCTCGCCCAGATTGAGGCCTTGAAGGCGCGGCTTGCAGCCGAAGGTCTTTTTGACGAAGGGCGCAAGAAGGCACTTCCCTTCCTGCCAAAGCGTATCGGCCTTATCGGCGGACGCAACGCCGAGGGCACGCGCGATGTTTTGGTGAACGCCCGTAAACGCTGGGCTTCCGCCGATTTTGAGGTGCGCGAGGTGGCTGTGCAAGGCGAGCGCGCCGTCCCCGAAGTCATTGCCGCTTTGGCTGAGCTGGACGGTATCGACGATATCGATGTGATTGTGATTGCGCGAGGTGGAGGCTCTCTCGAAGATTTGTTGCCATTCTCTGACGAACAGCTTGTGCGAGCGGTTGCTGCCGCCAGCACCCCCGTCGTCTCAGCAATTGGACATGAACGCGATATTCCCCTACTTGACTTGGTCGCTGACGTCCGCGCTTCCACTCCGACTGACGCAGCCCGCCGTATCGTGCCCGATGTTGCCGAGGAATTGGCGGGCATTGCCGAAGCTTCACAGCGGGCACGCAATGCTCTCGAACGCCATATTGACCATTCTGCCAGCGAAATCGCCTCGCTGCGCTCGCGCCCAGTCCTCGCCTCACCCCACGCAATGTTTGAGTCGCGCCGCGAAGATATTGCCACCCTCACTTCTTGGCTCGACGCCCACACGCGGCGTTCAATCGAGCGCCAACAAGCCGAATTATCCAAAGCACTTGTCACATTAAGGGCACTATCGCCACATTCAACCCTTAAACGCGGGTATTCTATTCTTGTCGACTCTTCTAAGAACGTCGTCAGCGAGAGCGTGCAGACAGAAAAAGGTGAGAATCTGACTGCGATTCTTGCAGACGGACGCTTAGAAGTGACTGTCCACGATATTATAGAATCTCGACAAGGGGGTGCGAGCAATGGCTAAGACGCCGCAGGGTACAAATGCGCTGTCCGAAGTGGACGCCAAAGTTGCATCCTTTTCCTACGAAGAGGCTCGTTCGCGCCTTGTCGATATCGTCTCAACTTTGGAACAGGGCTCTCTCCCCCTTGAAGATATGCTGGCACATTGGGAGCTCGGCGAGGCTCTTGCTCGGCGCTGCCAGGCGCTTCTTGACGGTGCTCGTGAGCGTTTGGACGCGCGCACAAACGGCACCGATAACGGCGATAACGGTACTGACGACACCGCAATCAGCGAGGAAGGCGGTGAAAGTTGAGCTCTATTATTATCGGCGAGTCGATGATTGAAATCATTACTGGCGATGACGAACCCACCCACCGTCCTGGTGGCGCCTTCCTCAACACCGCCGTTGCTCTTTCGCGCCTTGGTCGCCATGTGCGCTTCTTGACTGATTTCGGTACGGATTATGACGGCAGTATTATCCGAGGTCATCTTGACCAAAACTCGATTCAAATCGCCACGCGTCCCGAATCAGAGCGCTCAGAGGGGACGATTCTTTCGTGGATTGCTCGCGTGGGTACGGGCCTGTCGCCTTTCTCGTACGACAATATCGCCTTTGATATCCCCAGTCCGCCTTCGACTCCAACCGAGCAGCTCGATCTTGACTTGTTCGCTCCGCGTACTGCTCTCTTTGGTTCTGTCGCCTGCCATATTCCCCCTGGCGATTCCAAAGTTCTTGAGTGGATTAAACTGCTGCGCGAAACGTCCACGATTTTCTTTGACCCGAATATCCGCCCGACGATTACCCCCAATCTCGATCAGGCACGCGAACGGGTTGAAGAATGTATTTCTTATGCTGACGTTGTGAAGGCCTCAGAAAAGGACGTTCTTACTCTTTACGGTTCTCTTGCAGGCTATGACACTGTTGCCCGAGGGTGGCTCGATTTGGGCGCTTCAATTGTCGTTATTACTCACGGCTTCAAGGGCTCGGTACTGTATTCGAAATCGGGCAGTATTATTCATATTCCGGCTCAAACAGGAAATGTTGTTGACCCCTTCGGTGGCGGTGACGCATACATGGCTGCTCTTATTGACTGCCTTGGACGTATCGCGCTCGATACGGCTGCCCACCGTGACGCCCTTGGCAAGATTTCCGATACTTCACTAGAAATGCTGGGCTTGTTCGCTACTGCTGGCGCTTCGATTACGATTGAACGTCACGGTCCTGCCACGCCTACGCGCGATGAGCTGATGGATCGCTACCAGCTCTACCGTTCCTCGCCGCACGTGCTGGGCTAGACTATTTCCCTAAGCGGCGCTCGCGCAAACAATAGTCACGCAGGGCGCGCAAGAAGTCTGTACGACGGAAATCAGGCCAATACGTCTCACAAAAATAGAGTTCGGTGTGTACCGTCTGCCACAGCATAAAACCACTCATGCGGATTTCACCCGATGTGCGTATCACGAGGTCGGGATCTGGCTGCCCACTCGTATACAAATGGCGGGCAATATCGTCGACACATAGACTGTCTGCTACCTCGTCAAGGCTGCGCCCCTGCTCGCTTGCTTCACGCAAAAGCCCACGTACAGCGTCTGCAATCTCCTGCCTGCCTCCATAGGAAACAGCGATATTGACCTCTACTTTGCCTTCAACGCTTGCCGTTCCTAGCTCGACAGCGCGCAGACGTTCAGCAAATTCCTCGGGGAGCAAATCGAGCGCACCGACCATATGTAAACGCCAGCGGCCGATGCCTGCCAGATTCTCTGCCGCTTGGCAAATCACCTCGCCGAGAGCCTGCAACTCTTGCGGGTCGCGCTTGAGATTGTCTGTCGATAGTAGCCACAAAGTAACGAGAGGGATATGGACTTCTTCGCACCACGTCAAAAACTCGACGATTTTATCCGCGCCCTTGCGATGGCCGTCAGAGGCGCTCAAACCTGAAGCGCGCGCCCACCTGCGGTTGCCGTCAAGAATAACGCCAACATGGCTGGGTAAATCGTTCTCGTCCAGCCCTTTGAGCAGGGAGCGCTCGTAGAGCGAATAGACTACTGAAGGGATTTCCATACGTCCTCGATTCCGTCTTTCCCCTCATCTTATAGTTTTTGTAGCACTGCACACCCTCTTTTATCGTGTCTTTTACGATTTAACTTACATCTACGCCACCGTAACTTAGTCAGCGCGTATACTGAACGGCGAAAAGGCTGACTGCCACTCATACACAGATTTGCTGGAAAGGGAGATTATGTCTGCAACTGTCGCTGATAGCCAAGCCAATTCACACTCACTCACCACGGATTCTGAGGCACTTTCCGGCGCTCCCGTAAGCGCTGAATCTGCCGAAGTTGCCGAAGAAAAACCCGTCAGCCGCATTGCGAAGCGACGCATATGGCTGGAATCCTTGCCGAAGCCGAAGATGCGCGGCTGGTCGCACGCGATGATGGCGCCTTTGACTCTTGCCAATTCGATTGTGCTCGTGGTGCTCGCCCCGACGGTCGCCCTGCGCGTGGCATGCGTGGTTTTCGGACTATCTGCGGTTGTGCTTTTCGGCAATTCTGCGGTTTATCATCTTGGGCGCTGGTCGGTTAGGGTCCATTCTGTTTTGCGCCGCATTGACCATTCCAATATCTTCTTGCTCATCGCTGGCACCTACACTCCCCTCTCTGTGGCTCTGCTGGATAAGAAAACGGCGATTCTGGTGCTCTCGATTGTGTGGGGCGGCGCGCTGGCAGGCATTCTGATGTCGGTGTTCTTCCCGAATGCTCCACGCTGGCTCTCGACCCCGCTCTATGTTTTGTTGGGCTGGGTTGCTATCTGGTTCTTGCCTGATTTCTGGCGGTCCGGCGGGCCCGCTATTGTGTGGCTTATTATTGCCGGCGGTATCGCCTACACGATTGGCGCTCTTTTTTACGGTTTCCGCTGGCCGAACCCGTGGCCGCGCGTCTGGGGCTTCCACGAGTTTTTCCACCTCGGGACGGTCGCCGGTTACGCCTGTCAGGCGGTTGCCGTGTGGCTCGCGGTCATGTCCGTTGGCTAAGCCTGCGCTACCCCACTAGGTAAAAGAAACGCAAATTATCTAATTAGCCCACCGTGAGGGTGTGCGCTGGTATTCTTAGGGCTACCTGTCCGCGAGTGCGGACATGGTTTTTTTACGCCATCTACGGCCTTCCGAAAGGAGAAGATATGGCTGAGGAAACTAAAGGCGCATGGCTTTCGCCTGAAAGCTACCGCAAACTCGAGGCGGAGCTTGAGGAAATGGTGACAGTGCGTCGCGCAGAAATTGCCGAAAAGATTGACGCTGCCCGCCAAGAAGGCGATTTGCGTGAGAACGGAGGCTATCATGCTGCGCGTGAAGAACAGTCACGTCTTGAGGGGCGCATTGCAGAGTTGAAACAACTACTTGAGACGGCAGAAGTGTCCGAGCCGCCTGCCGCCGATAAAGTCGCCCCTGGCACGATTGTGACCGCCAAAATTGCTGGCGACACCGAGCGTTTCCTTCTCGGCTCACGCGAGGTTGCCGAAATGGTGGATATTGAGGTTTATCCAGAGGCCGCTCCCCTCGGCCAGGCGATTCTTGGTCTTGCCAAGGGCGATAAGACGTCCTTCGACGCTCCTTCTGGCGCAAAGATTAAGGTCGAGATTCTCGATATTGAAGTCTTTGAGGATTAAGGAGAAATAATGACTGCTATGCCTAGTGTCGGCGGTGCTTTTGGCGAGTCTGCCGAATTGACTTTTCCTGACGAGGGCGCACCAGCTGGTCTTGTTGTGCAGGTATTGAGCGAGGGTGACGGTCCGACTGTAACGGCTGGTCGTGAAATCTCGGTTCACTATCACGGGCAGATTTGGAATGGTGACGTTTTTGATTCCTCGTTTTCTCGTGGTGCGCCGACGGCTTTCCCTATCGGTGTTGGCATGGTTATCCAAGGTTGGGACCAGGGCTTGGTCGGCAAGAATGTGGGCTCTCGCGTGCTCTTGTCTATCCCGCCGGAAAAAGGTTATGGCGTGCGCGGAATGCCCGCCGCTGGTATCAAGGGGACGGACACTCTCGTCTTTGTCGTCGATATCCTAGGTGTCCACTAAAGACAACGAATGCACAGACGTACAAAATATCCCACCCTTGCGGGTGGGATATTTTGTAGCAGAAGCGATGCGCTAACAGGTAGGAGGGTGTTAGCGGTCGCTTGCTAGGATTGCGAGAATTCGCAAGACCTCAATATAAATCCAGATGATGGAAATGACCAGACCGAAGGCGCACGTCCACGCGAACTCTTTGGGAGCGCCATTGAGCTCGGCGTTACGAATCAGCTCCAAATCACCAATAAGCGAATATCCGGCTGCCACAATCAGAATCAGACCGAAGATGATACCGATCGGAATGCCACCGATTTTGAAATAATCCATCGACTGACCAAGCACGCCCGTCAACACAAGAACCATGTCAACAAGTGCATAGATAATTGCGGCAATAAGCAGCGTCATCACAATACGCATACCGCGTCCGGAAGTGCGCACCTTGCCAGAAAAATGCAGGCCTGCAGCCACGGCTACGACGATAAACGTCCCCAGAACGGCCTGGAAGGCAATACCGGGATAAGCCACATTGAGCGCGCCAGTGATAGCTCCGAGAGTTGCACCCTCAAGAACTGTGTAGGCGATGGCAAGACCAGGCTTGACAAGGCGCTGACGTGAGGCAACAATGCCAATCACGAGGGCTGCAATCGAACCGCCGATTGCCAGAGGCATGAGCATTTGCATAGGAAGCAAGAACCATGCCGCGAACGCGGAAATAACCGTCACGCCCAACAAAATGCCCGTCTTTTGCAGAGCATCGTTATACTTCATCGTCTCGACGGTATACGCGGGATAGCTCTCATGTGCCGCAGGCATGCTGTACTCGTAGTCGGCAACCTGCACCGGAGCATTCGGGACATTCATATCCTGATACGTCCCATAGGGAGCATTCGGAGCCGCGTCCCTATTCGGCGTGACCGCGCCGGGGCGGAAGTACGGATTATTTTCCATAACTGGGCTAGACATCTTTTCTCCTAAACCTCGGTGTACTTTCTCATCATAGCCTCTAACGCTGTATCGTCCCCTATGTATTCCTCCCATAGCGTGATAAATCATCATATTTCTGGGCTGTTCTCCCCCAAATGATAATCCTGTACAATCTTTTCACAGTGGACCCATTCCGTTACACTCAACGGCATACCTAAAATTTGTTAGAACACGAGGAGTTTTATGATTCGCCTGGAATCTCTCACCAAAGTTTATGGGAAGAAAACGGCAATCTCTAATCTCAGCTTCGAGCTTGAGCCTGGAAAGGTTACCGGTTTTCTTGGCCCTAATGGTTCGGGCAAATCCACGACGATGCGCTGTATCGTCGGGCTTGACCGTCCCACAAGTGGGCGCGCCACAATTAACGGTGTCGAGTACCGTCACCTCAAGTCTCCGCTCACCGCGGTTGGGGCGCTTCTTGACGGTCAAGCTTTCCACGCTGGTCGCACTGCCCGTCACCACCTAAAAACTGTTGCGCGCACTCACGCTTTCCCTTTTGAGCGCGTCGATGAAGTCCTGACGCTTACGGGGCTCACAGAGGTTGCCGATAAGAAAGTTGGCGGTTTTTCTCTCGGTATGGCTCAGCGTCTAGGGATTGCGACGGCTCTGCTGGGCGATCCCGAGGTGTTGATTTTTGACGAGCCCATTAACGGTCTTGATCCTGACGGGGTTCGTTGGGTGAGGACGTTGATGAAGACGCTTGCTGCGCAGGGGCGGACAGTTTTTGTTTCTTCACATTTGATGAGTGAAATGGCGCTGACCGCCGACACCCTTATCATCATTGGGCGCGGCGAATTGATTGATTCTGGGCCGATTGAGAACTTCACTCGTTCTGCCGAGCACACAACGGTTATTCTCGCAGGTAGTGACCTTAACGCGATGGAGCTTGCTCTGCGCGCGGCTGGCTTGGAGCCGCTCGTCCACCCTGCCGATGAGGCTCACCCGCAAGGTTATCTTTCCATTCCCGAGGCGAGGGCTCGCGATATTGGCGCGCTCATGTACAGTGCCAATCTCGAATTGCATGAGCTGTCCGAGCAGCATTCCTCGCTGGAGGATGTCTTTATGGAGCTCACGCAATCGTCGATTGAATACGCGATTGACGCGCCTGAACATGCAGAGGACGCCTCCGTTACCCCCGAGGAAATGGGCGAGGGAGAGGAGAAATAACATGACGATACAAGAGACACAGGCCAACGCTGCCGTCACCGTCACTACCCCATCCGCACGCCTTTTTGCCCCGGAGACCTTCTACTACACTTTCGTGCGCGCCACCAAAAGCGAGCTGCACAAGCTGACTGCTTCTATCGCTTTTTGGCTGACGGGAGGTGCCGCTGTGCTCATCGCCTTCGGCATTGGCGCAATGTGGATGGCTCTGGCGGAGATGTTCGGCGAGGGCTCCGTAGGAAAATTCGATCCCAGTTTTGTGACAGGCACATGGGATACCTACGCTCTTTTCTTGATTCCACTTGGTGTGCTGGCGGTGAGTTCTGAGTATTCGCGTAACACTATGCGCACGACGGTTCTGTCTGTGCCGAGCCGTCCTATTGCTTTTGCGGCGAAAATGACGGCGATTTTCATTTACTGCGGCACGCTGGCGCTTGCGATTATCCTTGCCAATTTTGCGTCCGTCATGATTTTTGTTGATACGACAGGTTTTGTGCCGCATTCCTTGCGCGCGCTGTTCGTGTGTTGGCTCGTGCTAACGACGTTCGCGTTGGGTTCTGCTGGGCTTGCCTATCTCATGCGCTCAACCGCCCTGCCTATCGTTCTGCTTATTGTGATTTTGGAATTCGTTTCTATTGTGGCTCTCGTTCCCAATGAAACTGTGCGTGAGATTGCCTCTACTGTCCTTCCCACATACGTCGGTCACACCGCTATGCAATCTGGCTCCGACTCTATTATCACCATAATGCTCGGCATAGATAATGACCTGTCGTGGGGTGAAGCTCTTGCCATATGGCTAGGCTATATGGCGGCTCTGGTTGCTGGCGGTTTTGCCCGTTTCGTCAAGTCGGATGTTTAGCGCTGTTCGCCCTCTCCGGTGACGGGAAAGGTGTCTATAAAAACACAGTGGGCAAAGTAGCCGTGTGAGTGGCATTTTTTGTCCGTGGGTCATGGCATGGTAGTGGTATGCGAGTTGCAGGTATTGATTGTGGGACGAATTCGATTCGTCTGTTGATTGCCGAGGCGGATTCGTCGGGGCTGCGCGACATTGTGCGCACGATGGAGATTGTGCGTCTCGGACAGGGTGTCGATAAGACGGGCGAGTTCGCGCCGATAGCTCTCGAGCGCACTCTAGCTATGGTTGAGGAGTATGGGCGCTTGTGCCGCGAGCACGGCGTGAGCTCTATTCGTTTTGCTGCTACGTCGGCTACTCGTGATGCCCGCAACCGCGATATTTTTCTGGACGGTGTTCGCTCGCGTTTGGGCATTGACGTGCAGGTTTTGTCTGGTGAGGAAGAGGCGCGCACGTCTTTTGCTGGGGCGGCTTCGGTCTTGGGCGATTACACGAATGGTCCTGTGATTGCTGTCGATTTGGGTGGCGGTTCGACGGAGATTATTCTGGGCAATATGCGCGAAGGCGTGAGCGCGGCGTATTCGATGGATATCGGCTCAGTGCGTATTCATGAGCGTCATTTGCGCTCTAACCCGCCAACGGAGGCGGAGATTGAGGGGGCACGCGCAGATATTCGCGCAGCCCTAGACGAAGCTGAACGGCACGTCGATTTTGGGGCAGCACGCGATGTGATTGGTTTAGCTGGGACGGTCACATCCGTGACGGCTAAGTTCCTTGGTTTGGACGAGTACGATTCGTCGGCTGTACATGGCACTCGTATGAGCCTCGAAGAAATTGAAAGTACCTGCGAGTGGTTCTTCCGCTCGCCTACTGCCGATATTGCTGCTTTGGGTTATATGCACCCTGGGCGCGTTGATGTGATTGGCTCGGGCGCACTGATTTGGTCGGAAGTGATTGCGCGTCTGGCTGAGCGTATGCGGGAAAGTGGCACGGAGTTCACGGGAGCCATTACTTCCGAGCATGACATTTTGGACGGTCTTGCTCTCTGGGCGTACACCGACCCTCAAACCCCTGCTCTCTAGCCGCTCGTCGTTATCTGGGAAAAGAAAAGGGGCAAAACCGAAGTTTGCCCCAATTGATATACGCTAATCAGCTCTACTGCTATCCAACGCGGACGAAGTAGTAGCTGCCGTACAGCGGACCCTCGGACAGAGGAGTTCCAGGCTTGTGAGCAGCAATATGATTGCCGTTGCCGGTGTAAATGCCGACGTGGCGCGCGCCCCAGACGACCAAATCGCCAGGCTGAGCCTCGGCGGCAGAAACACGATAACCAGCAGCTCCTTGAGCACCAGCGGTACGTGGAAGGGAATAGCCAAACTGGGCGAAAACGTACTGGGTGAAGCCAGAGCAGTCAAAACCTGCTGGCGTTGTACCGCCATACACATATGGGGTGCCAGCGAACTGACGTGCATAAGAAACGATTGATCCAGCTTCCGCTGTTGAAAGAAGAGGACCAGAGGCAGGAGCGGCAGCAGCAGCCGCAGCAGGCTGTCCAGCGGCGGCAGCGGCAGGCTGCCCAGCAGCGGTATTGGCCTGTGCTCGAGCAGTAGCAGCCGAAGCGGCGGGAAGCTGAACTTCAAGAGAAAGGTCAACATTGTCTGCTGTAACGCTATCTTCGACAACGAGCTGACCCACTTCTAAATTGTCAACATCAGCACTGATAACAGCCGAATCGGCAGTAATCGCATTGCTCTCAACTTTGCCAGAGGTCTTAAGCTCTGCCAACGCTCGGGAACCAGAAGCATCGTCAAGCGTTGCAGCCGTCGGAAATGCAGCACCAAACATAGCACCAGCAGCAAGAGCAACAGCCGCTGTGCGAATCTTAGAATCACCCAATGTATTGGAAGCCGCGCTAAAGGCGTGACGTCCACTCATACGTTTCTCCTTGCGAGTCTGTTATTCTTCTGAGAGAAGAACCTTTACCGTCAACCACTATACAGACAAAAGTCCCAAATGTCACGCTTTGATAACGGTTAGGTAACAACTCACAAGACTCTCTTTTATGAAAACTATTGACAAAAACTGAAACTTATGAAACGAGACACGTTTTTCTCTTTTCGTCACACTCGACCCCCGTCACACGAAAGACCAAATGTGGGCAATTCCTACAAAGAAAAGGCAAAGCGGGCACGCTAAAAGTTTTTCGGCACGGTAAAGTTATCTATGCCCAAGGGCGTGCCTCCATAGCCCAATCGGTAGAGGCAGCGGACTTAAAATCCGTTCAGTGTGGGTTCGAATCCCACTGGAGGCACTACAAAATCTCACTGAAAAAATAACGCCCACTGTAACCGTCGGATACGAATAAAATTTGGGAGAAAATACGTTATTTTTCGTCCCCGTCATAAGGCGAGCAGTGGCAAACGGAGGTATCCCATTTCATCATTGCCAGGGCTTTGTCTCCAGCTGGGCAGATCCCCTCGCCTGCGGCGAGCGCATAACCCACAAGCGCGTGCAAACATTTGACGCGCTCAGGCATTCCCCCTGCTGACACATCTGCTATTTCGGGCACCTCCCCAAGAATTGCCCGGCGTGCCACATACGACTCATGCGCTTTTTGATGAGCCACGCGCGCGGCTTCGTCGTGGAGAATCTCCTCGCTCATATCGCTCATAATGCCAGTCGCCTCGAGGCGCGAGACTTCTTTGACCAGCTCAGGCAGGCACAGGTAGAAAAGGGTAGGGAAAGGCGTGCCGTCTGGCAGGCGCGGCATGGTGATGGTGACGGCGGGTTTGCCGCAGGCGCAGCGCGCACCGATTCCGACGAGCCCGCGCGGGGGGCGCCCCAATTGCTCGGCGACGGCTTCTTTATCGCCGTCTTGCAACGCGCTCGCATTGGGCGCGATTTTTTGGAGTGTCTGCGCGTCGAGTGGCTCGTATTCTGTCATTGCGCTCCCTTGTCTGCGTCCGTCGGACTGGTCGAAGCTGTTGGCGTGAGAGACGGCGTAGGAGACGGCGTGGGCGTAGGAGTGGGAGCATTTTTCTTGCCCTCTACATCAATCATGGGCACGAATTCAGGGTTATCAACCTCGCCGTCCTCGTTGATATTGCCAGTAACATTGACCGCGTCCCACATTGTCATGTACCACGGTATCGATTGGCGGCGAATTTTTTGCAGCTCGGCTGTGCGCGCCTCGAGACGGTCGGCGGCGCTGCCTTCTTCATCGCCTGTGATGACATAGAGCGTCTCACCGGGCACGACATAACCTAGCCGCCCGCGCGCTTGGGCTTTCACATAGTCCTCGTTGTTCCAGAGTTTCAGCTGTTTGTCCAGCTCGGCATTGTGTGCTTGGACGGCTTCAAGTTCTTCTTGGGCTTGGTGTAGGCTGCGCTGCTGTTCGAGATAGTTGAAGAAGGTTGGGGCGACGAGGATGAGGGCGAGGGCGGCGGAAAGAACAATGGCGAGGGTGCGCCCGGAGGATAGTCGGCGCGTGCCGCTGGGGGTGGAGATGACGATATCGCGCTTTTGCGACATGAAATCGTCGAGGTGGTCGCGCAAAGCGGCGGGGTTTGGCGTGTCTGTGACGCTGCGTAGTTCGCTGGTTTTCTTTGTGTTCGTGACGGTTTTCGCGGTGGTGTGGCTGCGATTGGTGCGAGTGGTTGAGGTGGTGTTTGGTCGTGTTCGCCCACGCGAAGAAGCCGCCGAGGGCGATGTGTTGCGCGCGGCGGGACGACGTGGGGCACGACGGGAACTCATAAGCTTCATTCTAAAAGTCTCAGCCTGCCCTGTCCCCTCGGCGCGCGCTTATACGTGCCGTTCTTTATTTCGGCTCCAGCGCAGACTCGCAGGAATCTACCGACAAAGTTCCTTTTTACAAGCCTGTTTTCACGTGGCGTAAATTCGACAAAATCGTGTTAATAGTTGGTGGCATTATTGCTGCGATTGGCGTTCTAGTCGCTTTCGGCATTTGGGCGTCAGTTGGTTTTGATATCAATGCCCTGCCCCCACTTGAGCACGTTTTCTTCAACGGACACTACAACGACATATTTCCGTAGTGCCAACAATGAAAACCCTCACTCCCCGTCATTGCCCATTGCTCCAGCAGTGAACAGTGACGGGGACTAGTACGTGGAGAGTCACCAGAGAACGATCGTGCTGCAAGAGCCAATGAACATAAACCCATCATTTCAAACGCTCTCACATTTTTCGTCCTTAAAAGTGTAATTTTTGTTTCGTTGACGGGTGTCAGGATAGTTGTTTGCGGGCTATGGGATTGAGATAGTTTTTCTTCAATGCACGCTGGCTTGGGAAAAATGTCCGCTCTGACGCGCTTAAACCGCTGTCTTGAAGTTTTTGCCGAATAAGCTCAAGAGTGCAAAACATATCTGCCGCCTGAAAAAGATAATAATCTGACGGTTTTACCCGGCGTATATCCGCATCAACGAGCACATTAAAAACAGCATTGATAATCGTGGTAATTTCTTTTTGCCCATTATCGTAATAAACAATAAGCTCATCGTAACTGTAGAAAAAATCGAGATGATTACGGACAAATAGACCTAACTCTTTTGCCATACGCGCAACAAGTTGTTCGTGGCTGGAAAACTCCTTTTTCTTAAATACAAAAGACCTATAAGAAATATCGCAGATACGAGAGAAATCAAAAAGACGATGAAAAAGTTTACGGCGCTCAGCAAGACCAAGATACTTATAGTCTTTCTCTCGGCGAATAAGCGGGGCTGTATGGATAGCGTGTTCTTGAGGAAAACCTGCTTCAATAATGCGGCGCTGTAAATGCTCTAAGCGCTCCGAAATATCTTTGGATTGGTCGTGGAAAACCAGCGAAATAATATAGTACGGAGCATGGGCTTCGAAATCGCCAAAATCGCCGGACTCATCAACAAAAATGCTAAGCGTTGACATGACTTCCTTAGGGGCGGTGAGCAAGGAAATGGCGGGGAAACAATCCCCGCCGAAAGGGTGAACCAGGGTCTTGCGACCAGCTCAGTAAGTCTCAGTTTAACACGGGAAAAAACCTGTGTCTATGAACTAAATCTCTAGGCGACACAGAAAAATGACGGGGTTAGGCAGAGGGTTGCCAGAGGACGATAGTGCCGCGAGGCTTGGACAACTCGTCAGCGTTCGTTATCTGCGCTTTGTTTCGGCTCAGAAAACTCGTCAAGTAAACCCGCGGTAATAATGCTGGCAGGCAGAGCAACAATCGCAATTCCCGCAAAAGAAGATAGCATTGCTACAACACGGCCAATATCGCTACTCGGATAAAGATCACCGTACCCAACCGTTGTCAAGGAAATTACAGACCAGTAGATAGCGTCGAAAAAAGAGGTAAAGGTTTCCGGCTCAACATTGAAAATAATAAGCGCCGAAACAAGCACGTACCCAATTGCCAACGCCAACACGACACCAAGGGCGTTTTTCTCTTTTCTCAAAGCAGAGCCGATAGCATTCACGCCCTTGCTGTAACGAATAAGTCTGAATGCTCGGAGTACGCGGAACAGGCGCAGGACACGCAAAGTGCGCCAAGCAGGATTCAGGGCGATAAAGGCAGGAAGTATAGAAAGCAAATCAACTATCGCCATTGGAGTAAAAGGATAAAGCAAGAAAGACAGCGCTTTTTTGCCGAGTTTGAAATCTGCCGTCACCCACCGGCACGCATAATCGACAATAAAGACCAGCACGCACACCCATTCAAGGGCAAGAAGCCATGTAGGAACATCTCTGAGGCAAAGTGGCACTAGAGAAAGAATGATGAGGACGGTCATCACTCGACCGTAAATTATCGCTGCCCCTTCTTCTCCATTGAGCAGGTCATATAATTTCTCGCGCACAACTTCCCCTTGCCCTCACACATTCCAATGGCGGAACACTCCGTCCACGCCTGCAACTATTCCAGTTTTCCCATTGTGTGTGAACTATACACACTGAGGATTTTTTCTTACTTCGTTCACCAAAGCAAAGACCGTAATAGCAGACTTACGAGTATCTTACTCACAAGTCTGCTATTATTTATCTTGTATTTTAATCAATGGAGGCACCATGTTCATTGGCAGGAAAACCGAACTGCAGGCACTCAAAAACGCCTACACGCACCCCGATTTCCAAATGCTTGTACTCTACGGACGCAGGAGAATCGGCAAAACAACACTACTCAACCACTTCGCAAGCAACAAAAAATCGTTGTACTTCACCGCCCAAGAATCAAGCGACACTGAAAATCTACGTCGCTTCTCCGCTTTACTCCACGAATACTTCGGCGCCCCCACAACCCTAGGAACTTTCACCTCTTGGCTTTCCGCATTTGAATACGCTGCGCAACAAGCCAAACAGCTCGACAACCCTTTCCTTTTTATTTTCGACGAGTTTCCATATGCAGCACAAGCCAACCAGGCATTGCCCTCCCAATTACAGATAGCCATCGACCACCATTTCACACAGACCAACGCATGCATCATACTCTGCGGATCAAACGAAGGCTTCATGGAAAGTGAAGTGTTAGACAAGAAAAGCCCCTTATACGGCCGCAGAACTGGCCAGATACACCTCAAACCTTTCGACTATTTTGAGGCAGCACAAATGTCTCACACTTCAAGCCCCCAAGAACAAGTCAGATACTACGCGACCTTTGGGGGAACACCCTACTATCTAGCCCAGCTTGACACTTCCTTAACCTACGAAGAAAACGTCCACCGCCTCATGTTTTCCTCGTCAGGACTGCTCTACGCCGAACCCTCAATGCTTTTACGTCAAGAACTACGCGAACCAGCTTTATACAACGCAATCCTTTCAGCAGTAGCGAACGGCGCAACAACACCAAAAACAATTGCAGACCAGTCAGGAGTCGCGTTAACCTCGGTCGGAAAATACCTCAAAACACTTGTCAACCTCCATATTCTCGCACGCAAAACCCCATTCGGCACTAAAGTAGAAGGAAGGAAAGCCCTGTACTATATAACAGACCCTTTCTTTGCCTTCTGGTATCGTTTCGTTTCCCCCGCCGTCGGGGCAATCGAACTGGGCGCGGGCGCTGCGGCTGCACGTGAAGTAACAACAGGGCAAAGCCTGTCCACATTTGAGGGACACCAGTTTGAAACTATCACCACACAATGGCTCACACGGCGCAACACCCAAGAAGGCTTGCCATTCCTAGCAACCGAATTTGGCTCATGGTGGGGAACTGACCCACAAGCGAAAGAACAGGTCGATATAGATGTCATCGCAGCCAATGCGCAACGACGCTCCATCATTGCTGGCGAATGCAAATGGCGTGAAAACTTCAACGAAACCGAAACATTAAAAACTCTCGAACACCGCGCCCAGCTCATACCAGGAAACTGGGATAAGCGCTACCTCTACCTTTTTTCCAAAAAACCACTATCTTCAGCAACGCAAAACAAGATAAAAAACAACCCGGCTCTACGTTCAATCACTCTAAAAGAAATGTATTCTTAAGGCTTTCCAATACAGCAACCTTGAGCTTCCCCGTCATCGCGAAGGGAGGCACTAGACGGAGGGCTGCCAGAGGACGATGGTGCCGCAAGTTTGAGGCATTGAAAAAGAAGTTATTTCGTATTACGATATTTATATGGCTGAAACAATACGAGGAAAAGAAGTCTCTCAAGTAGATATTGAGGCGTGGGTAGAAGAAGCCGAAGCAGGCTACGATGTCCCTGCCCTGATACAGCGCGGTCGTGGCAGGCCCGGGCGCGGCGCGCAACCCAGCCAAGTAGTTGCTGTGCGCTTCACCCCCGAAGAAATCGCAGAACTCGACGCCCGCGCGCACGACCAACATCTCACCCGTTCAGCTTTTATCCGAGAAAAAGCCCTCGCATGACCACATCTATCCACCCCTTTGCCCGCAAACAATACCGAGCGCTCCTACCCTAAAACTCAGCGGGTAGAGGGTTGCCAGAGGACGATGGTGCCGCGAGGCTTGGGCTGGCGGCGAGCGCGGGTCTCGCGCAAGCGCACACGCAACTCGCTCGGATCGGCAGCCATGAACACATCACCGTCAGCGCCAGCGGCGAAAACGCGATTGCGCTCCAGCTCAGCAGCAGCAAGCACCTGCTCTTGCTTCTCGACCTGCCGACGTAAACGCCGCACCTGCCCACGCAGGCGCTCCACCTCATCTTGCAACTCAAAAATACGCGCAATACCCGCCAGCGACACTCCCTCGTCCTGCGAAAGGCGCTGAATCTCCTGCAAACGCTCAACATCGGCAAGGCAATAGCGCCGCCCGCCCCCACGGGTGCGCTGAGGCACGACAAGCCCAAGGCGGTCATACTGGCGAAGCGTCTGGGGGTGAATCCCCGCCAACTCCGCCGCCACCGAAACAGTGAAAATTGCTGCGTCACGCCGTGGGCTTACCATGCTAACTCCAAAATCTTATCTAGCTTATATGCCTATTCTACCTGCACCTACGTCCGTGCCAAGCGCTCAAACTCGCCACGCACGTCCGTCTCACTCGTCGCCTTATCGAAAAGCTCCGCCGCCTTCTTTGCCTCATCAGACAAATCTTTCGGCACGCTCACTTGCAGGCGCACATACAAATCACCGTGCCCGCTCTTGCCTTTCGGCATTCCCTTACCACGGCAGCGCAACAGCTTGCCCGTGCTCGAGCCGGCAGGCACTTTGACCTGCACAGAGCCACCGTCAAGAGTCGGCACGCGAACCGTCGAGCCCAGCGCAGCCTCGCCCAGCGTCACCGGCACATCAACATAAACGTCCTTGCCACGCAACTCATAGACAGGGTGCTTTTCGACGGTGACAGTCAAAATAATATCGCCATTCGCGCCGCCGCCCACACCTGGGCTGCCCTTGCCGGCAATACGAATCTTCTGCCCGTCACTCACGCCCGCAGGGATACGCGCGGTGACGGAACGGCCGTCAGTCGTGTTGATTTTAATGGTCGTGCCCGAGGCCGCCTGACGCAGGGGAATCGAGATTTTCTCGCGCAAATCTGCGCCCTTGCGCTTGGTGTTTGCTGCGCCGCCCCCGCCAAAGGGGAAGTTGAAGCCGCCAAAGCCACCACCAGACGAAGCACCACCAGCTGACGCACCGAAAGAGCCAAGAATATCGTCAATATTGATATTCGTGGCACCAGGACCACCGGGGCCGCCGCGTCCGCCGCCGAATAGGCCGCCGAACAAATCCTCGAATCCACCGGCACCACCAGCACCGCCAGAGGTGAAGCGTGCCCCGCCCCCGCCAAAGGTGCGGATAGCATCGTACTGCTTGCGATCCTCCGGATTGGAAAGCACCTCGTAGGCCTCGCCTACTGCCTTGAATTTCTCCTCGGCAGCCTTATCGCCCGGATTGCGGTCAGGGTGATACTGACGTGCCAGCTTGCGGTACGCCTTTTTAATCTCGTCGGCGCTCGCTTTCTTGTTCACGCCAAGAGTTTTATAGAAATCTTTGGAAATCCAGTCCTGACTTGCAGCCATGAGTTCACTTTCCTTCTTATTCCGTCATTGCGAGGAACGAGCGCCAGCGAGTGACGTGGCAATCAGTAGTCCATTATTGCTTGCGTTGCAAAGCGTGCAAATTTCCATTATTGATTGCCGCGCTCGTTTCACTCGCTCGCAATGACGGTGGCACATAACGGTTTTATTCGGGAGAAAGAACGCCGACGCGCGCCGGGCGGAGAAGTTTCTCGCCGAGACGATATCCGGGTTGGATAAGCGTGCCGACCTGCTCACTCTCAACCTCCGCAGACGGCGTATTCATCAACGCCTCGTGAATCTGCGGATCGAAAGCGTCACCAACCTCGCCAAAGCGTTCCAGCTTGAAGCTGGTGGCAAGGCTCTGCTCCAGCTTCTCGACAATCATGCCTGGTGTGCCCTCTAAATCGCCATGCTCGCGGGCGAGCTGGACGTCATCGAGGACGGGCAAAAGCGTGTCGATGACTTTCGCAATTCCCTCGTCGTAGCGCGCCAAAGAATCTGCCTTCGAGCGCTTGACGAAATTGGAATACTCCTGGTTGAGGTTGTAGTAGTCGGCGCGGGCGCGTGCCAGCTCGTCCTCAAGACGGGCAATCGAGTCCATTGCTTCAGTCAACGGGTCGGCAGCGACCTCAGCGTCCTCTCCAGCACCAGCTTCGGCCTCGCCACTCTCGACTTCTGCCTCAGCAGGAGCATCGCCCTCACCAGCAGACTCACCAGCGTCGCTAGGGGTGTCGCCGAGGTTGTCCTCAGCGACACCGCCTGTTAATTCCTCATCGCGCGGGGTATCTTCAGCGCTAGATTCGGTGCTCATTAGTTCTCGTCCTCGTCCTCGACGATTTCAGCATCAACGACGTCCTCATCAGAACCGGCATCAGGGAAGCCAGCCTGAGCGGCCTCGGTGAAGCCCTCTGTACCAGCGCCCTCAGCGGCGGCCTCAGCCTGAGCCGAAGCATAGAGCGCTTGCCCGATTGCCTGAGCTTTCTCGTTCAAATCCTCCATTGCGGACTTGACCGCTTCGATATCGTCACCCTCAAGAGCTTTCTTGACGGCCTCGGAAGCCTCACGCACCGGAGCAACAACGTCCTCGCTCAGCTTGTCCTCATTGTCCTTGAGGAGCTGGTCGATCGAGTACGCGGTCTGCTCTGCCTGGTTGCGAGTCTCTGCCTCTTCCTTGCGGGCAGCGTCCTCGGCGGCGTGCGCCTCGGCGTCCTTCACCATGCGGTCAATCTCTTCCTTGGACAGAGCCGAGCCGCCGGTAATCGTCATGGACTGCTCCTTGCCCGTGCCCTTGTCACGTGCCGAGACGTGGACGATACCATTCGCGTCGATGTCGAAAGTGACCTCGATTTGCGGAATGCCACGCGGAGCCGGCGCAATACCGGACAGGTCGAATGTGCCCAGCGGCTTGTTGTCGCGGGTGAACTCGCGCTCGCCCTGGAAAACCTGAATCGACACAGACGGCTGATTGTCCTCGGCAGTCGAGAACACCTCAGAATGCTTGGTCGGGATAGCAGTATTGCGCTTAATCAGCGGCGTCATAATGCCACCCTTGGTCTCGATACCCAAGGTCAAAGGCGTAACGTCAATAAGGAGGACGTCCTTACGATCACCGGTGATAACACCAGCCTGCAGGGCCGCGCCGACGGCGACGACCTCGTCAGGGTTCACGCCCTTGTTCGGCTCGCGCCCACCCGTGAGCTCCTTGACCACTTCGGTGACGGCAGGCATACGAGTTGAGCCGCCGACGAGAATGACGTGGTCGATGTCCTCAACCTTGATACCGGCGTCACGGATGACGTTCTTGAACGGCGCCTTGGTGCGCTCGAGCAGATCCTTTGTCATCTCCTCGAACTTCGCGCGGGTCAGGTTCTCATCGACGTGAATCGGGCCAGAGTCCGACATCGAAATATAGGGCAGGGAAATCGACGTCGTAGCAGCCGAGGACAGCTCCTTCTTGGCTTTCTCCGCGGCTTCCTTCAAGCGCTGGAGGGCAATCTTGTCCTTCGAGAGGTCAACGCCGGAAGCGCTCTTGACCTGCTCAACGAGCCAATCGACAATGCGCTGATCCCAATCGTCACCACCGAGCTTGTTATCGCCCGAGGTCGCGCGCACCTGAATGGTGGAGAAGTCGTCCTCGTCCTTGCCGACCTCAAGCAGTGAAACGTCGAATGTACCGCCACCAAGGTCAAAGACCAGAATAAGC
The DNA here is from genome assembly GCA_017539125.1 of Actinomycetaceae bacterium. Classification (GTDB taxonomy): domain Bacteria; phylum Actinomycetota; class Actinomycetes; order Actinomycetales; family Actinomycetaceae; genus RUG11864. The sequence goes on from JAFYHO010000063.1 coordinate 33,162, forward strand.
TCGTCCTCTTTGCCCTTTTCAAGGCCGTATGCGAGAGCCGCTGCGGTGGGCTCGTTGACGATACGCTGGACGTTCAGGCCAGCAATTGCGCCTGCGTCCTTGGTTGCCTGACGCTGAGCGTCGTTGAAGTATGCGGGGACGGTAATCACCGCGTCGGTGACGGGCCCGCCAAGATAGGCTTCTGCGTCTTTCTTCAGCTTCTGCAAAATGAATGCGGAAATTTGCTGGGGTGTGTATTCCGTGTCGTCAATCTTTGTGCTCCACTGTTCGCCCATGTGGCGCTTGACGGAGACGATTGTGCGGTCAACATTGGTGACTGCCTGACGCTTGGCGACTTCACCGACGAGCACCTCACCCGTCTTAGAGAAGCCGACGACAGACGGGGTGGTACGAGCACCCTCTGCGTTTGCGATGACCGTGGGTTCGCCGCCCTCGAGGACGGAAACGCACGAGTTTGTGGTTCCGAGGTCGATACCTACTGCGTATGCCATTTCTTTCTCCTCCTGTTGAGTTGACATTGCTGTAAATCCTGTACGCCGTAAA
>JAFYHO010000064.1 GCA_017539125.1 Actinomycetaceae bacterium
CTGTTGTGTATGGGGGTCGACTCACGAGGAGCGGAAGGTCCGTGAAAGCTTGTTTTCACGAGACTGTAGCGACGATGTGAAATACCCCGACGAGCTTTAGCGCCGTCATCGCGAGGGAGCGTCACAACAAGGAGTGAAGCGTCCAAGAAAACTCGTTTTCTTGAGACCGTAGCGACGCAGTTGCCGTAAGTGAGCGAAGCGAACGAACAGCGACCGTGGCGATCAATAGTCCCACGATTGCTCGCGTTGTGAAAGCAAGCAATAACGGACTGTTGATTGCTTCGCTTTCCTTCGGAAAGCTCGCAACGACAGGGTCGAGGGCTTAGGGGCGCTCTTTCTGCCTCCGCAAGAAATCTACGATGTCACTCTGCTCGATTGGCCGCGCGTAGAGTCCGTTATCGAAGGTCATGACGTCTCCGATTCCTTTTTGGAATACGAAGCGTATCGCGCCGCCTTTGGCTTTTTTGTCGTGGGTCATGGCTGCCATGATCTGTTCTACGCTCACGCCGGCTGGTATTTCCGTCGGCATTCCGGCTGCAAGCAGCAAGCGTTCTAACCGCTCCTGTTCCTCAGGTGTCATGTAGCCGAATTCGACTGACCAGCGCGCTTGCAGGTTCATGCCAACGGCGACGCACGCGCCATGCGTCATGGTGTAGCCCATTGCCGCCTCTAAAGCGCGACCAATGGTGTGTCCCAAGTTGAGACACATGCGGCGGTTGCCCTCGTGGACGTCCGACATAACAAAATCGCGTTTGATAAGGCAATTGCGCCTAGCGGTGAGCTCGGCTATTTCATCGTCGCGCACAAACTCTGCGACGCTCAAGCCGCGCGTCACGAAAGCATCCTCGAGCGCGTCAAAAAAGTTCGCGTCAGCAATGCAGGCTTGTTTGATAGTTTCTCCGAGTCCGTCACGAATCTGGTCGTCAGTGAGAGTTACCCAGCGGTCAAGGTCGATAAGGACGGCTTTGGGTTGGTGGAAAGCGCCGATGAGGTTGGTCGCTTGGGGAACGTCGATGGCGGTTTTGCCGCCTACGGAGGCGTCGGCTGCACCGACGAGGGTGGTGGAGAGGGAAATATAGGGCAGCCCGCGGGTGTAAGTGGCGGCAACAAAGCCCGCCAAATCGGTGACAACCCCACCGCCAAGGGCGATGATGAGGCTGTCGCGTCCGTAGCCAGCATCGATGAGCTGGTTCTCTAGCTGCTCTTTCATGGCGCGGGTTTTGGAGGCTTCGCCTGCGGGGAAAACAAAAGTATTCGTCTCACGCTCGACACTTGCGAAGGCTTCTTCGAGCTGAGCGCCGTAGAGTTTGACGACATTGGAGTCGGTGATAATTGCTACGCGACGGTCGACCAGATCGGGGTGTGAGGCGAGTTCGACGGTTTCTTTGGCGAGGTCGTTGCCGATAATGATGGGGTAGGACTCGTCGACTGTGCGAATGAGTTCAAGGGTCAATCTGGTGGTCTGCATAGCTCTCCTTAACGTGTCTCGCGCCTATTCTACTATCCGCCTCATTTCTGTGACCTGTTCTTTAAGACTCACTATGCGAAACAGATAGAATCTTGACGTAGAGATACTTTAGACTAATGGGCATGGCTTACAAAATCGCAATCAATGGATATGGAAACCTCGGTCGCGGAACCGAGCTCGCTATCGCACAGGCAGAAGATTTGGAACTCGTCGGCATTTTTACCCGTCGTGACCCTGCCTCCGTCACCAGCGCCACCGGCGCACCCGTCATTTCTCTCGACGAATTGCCCCAGTGGGCCGAGCGTATTGACGTGCTTGCCAATTGTGGCGGCTCGGCAACCGATTTGGCAGAGCAGACCCCTGCGGCGCTCGCCTATTGCAATACGGTTGACACTTTCGACACTCACCCGAAGATTCCCGAGTATTTCGCTTCCGTCGATGAGGCAGCACGTCAGGCTGGGCACCTCGGTTTGATCTCGGTCGGCTGGGACCCGGGGTTGTTCTCCATTGCCCGCGTCTATGCTGAGGCAGTTTTGCCGCAAGGCGAGAGCACGACCTTCTGGGGGCGTGGCGTTTCCCAAGGCCACTCGGACGCAATTCGCCGCATTGAGGGCGTGGCTGACGCGAAGCAGTACACGATTCCCATAGAGAGCGCTATGGAGGCTGCCCGTCGCGGTGAGGCTGGTGCTTTGACGACACGCGAGAAGCATTTGCGTGAGTGCTGGGTTGTGCTCGAGGAAGGCGCGGACGCAGACGCAGTGCGCGAAGCAATTGTGACCATGCCCGATTATTTCGCCGATTACGATACGACAGTCAATTTTATTTCTGCTGAGGAGTTGGCTGCGAATCATGCAGGTATGCCGCATGGCGGTTTCGTTATTCGCTCCGGCCGCACAAGCGTGGAGAATGCGCAGACGATTGAGTATGCCTTGACGCTTGACTCGAATCCGGAGTTCACCGGCTCGATGGTGGCTGCTTCGGCACGCGCGGTTGCGCGCATGGCTGAGGCTGGCGAGGTCGGAGCGCGCACCCTGTTCGATGTTGCTCCCGGCTTGCTTTTGCCACAGAGTGGCGAGGAACTTCGGGCACACATGCTCTAGTCTCTTCCTCTACCATCGGCGCTAGTGTCGAAAACCCCACACCGTAGGTGTGAGAACTAGTATCTGCTGGTCGCTATCCTTAGAGCATGGCAGAAACAGCGAAGTTTGACGGGGTTGATGTCCTCGTCAGTTCATGGCAGCGGGTGCGCCCTGATTTCAACACAGAGCCTTTGACGATTTTCTCCCGTCTCTGGCGTTTGCAACCGCACATCGACAAGATGCGCAGAAAGACTTTTGCGCGCCACGGCATCGAGTCGTGGGAGTTTGATATGTTGTGCGCTTTGCGCCGTAATGACGGTCGTTTGACCGCGGGCAAGCTCATGCGCGAGACTCTTGTTTCTTCGGGTACTGTCACGAATCGTATTGACCGCATGGTAGGGCATGGTTTTGCGCGCCGTCTCGCTGATTCTGAGGATGGTCGCGTCGTTCACGTAGAGATTACTGACGAGGGCTTGCGTGTTGTCGATGCGGCTATGGAAGATTTGATTTCTGTCGAAGCAGCTGTGCTCGGTGATATGCCCGCCGAGTCCCGCGCTCACCTCGCAGCACTCTTGCGCAATCTCCTCATCCGCTTCGACTAGTCGTCCAGCCATCCCTGGGTGCGGGAGACAGCTTTCGCCCAGTCAGACATGTGGGCTTCACGCTCGTCTGCGCTCATCGTGGGCTCCCAACGCTTGGCTTCATGCCAGCGCTCGCTCACGTCGTCCAGCCCCGACCAGAACCCAACAGCGATTCCAGCCGCGTATGCCGCACCGAGAGCCGTCGTCTCTGCCACGGACGGAAGCACAACCGCCGTATCGCAGATATCGGCTTGGAATTGCATAAGCAGATTATTCGCCGTCATGCCACCGTCCACACGCAGCTGTTCAAGCTCCACGCCGCTGTCAGCTTTCATCGCGTCCAGGACTTCGCGCGTCTGCAAAGCGGTCGCTTCCAAAGCCGCGCGAGCAAGATGAGCTTTTGTGTTGTAGCGGGTCATGCCGAAGATAGCGCCGCGCGCCGAAGCGTCCCAATGCGGGGCGAATAAGCCGGAGAAGGCCGGCACGAAATAAAGCCCGCCATTATCGGGAACGCTCGCCGCCAAAGCCTCAACCTCGCTGGCGCTCTCGATAACTTGAAGCTGGTCGCGCAGCCATTGAATAAGCGAACCCGTCACCGCGATAGAGCCCTCAAGTGCATAAACAGGCTTATTCTCGCCAATCTTGTAGCAGACCGTCGTAATCAAACCATGAGACGAGGGGCGTGGTTCTTCGCCGACATTCATCAACATAAAACAGCCCGTGCCGTAGGTATTCTTCGCCATGCCAGGCTTAAAGCACGCCTGCCCAAAGGTCGCCGCCTGCTGGTCGCCCAAATCGCCAGCAATCGGTACGCCTTGTAGCCCGCTCTCGTTCGCGCAGTAGCCGTAGATTTCCGCCGAAGAACGAATTTCGGGCAGCATCGACAGGGGGATGCCCGCCTCGGCGCAGATGTCCTCGCGCCAGCTCAGAGTCCGCAGGTCCATAAGCATCGTGCGCGAAGCATTCGTAACATCGGTGACGTGAATACCACCGTTCACCCCGCCCGTCAGATTCCATATCAGCCATGTGTCAGGATTGCCGAAAAGCAGATGCCCAGCCTCGGCCGCCTCGCGCGCGCCCGGAACATTCTCCAAAATCCACATAATTTTCGTGATAGAAGCATAGGTTGATAGGCTCTCGCCGACAATCGGGCGATAGCGCTCTGTGTCGCCACAAGCCAGGCGGTCCACCAAATCCTGGGAGCGCGTATCCTGCCAAACAATCGCGTTGTAGACAGGCTCACCCGTCCGTCTATCCCAGACAATCGTCGTCTCGCGCTGATTCGTCACGCCGAGCGCCGCAATCTCGCTCGGGCTGATATTGGCGCCGTCTAAAGCGATACCAATCGTCTCGCGCACCCGCTGCCAAATCTCGCGCGCGTCATGCTCAACCCAGCCCTGAGCAGGCATAATCTGTTCATGCTCCAGCTGCCCGATAGCGACCACCTCGCCGCTGTGGTTGACAATTACCGTGCGCGAGGATGTCGTGCCTTGGTCGATTGCGAGGACGTATTTTTCGTCCATGAATATCTCCTGATATCGTGCTTATTATTGAGAGAGAAGCTGGGCAATCTCGTCGCTCAAACCCAGAGCGCTGTGCAGGATTTCGACGGGGTGGACGACGTATGCGCTTGTTCCTTTGCGAATCTGCCAACGGCAGGTTTCGGTTTCGCAGGCGGACAGTTTTGGGTTTACCTCGCGGATTTTTTCAAAGAGGGGTGTGCCGATTTTCTGGGCAATATCGTATTTTTCTTTCTTGAGGCCGTATGTGCCGGCGATGCCGCAGCATGCGCGTCCTGATTCGCTGACCGTCATCCCAGGGATTGCTTCCAGAAGTTCGATGGCGGGCTTACCAAAGCCTTGAGATTTCACCTGACAAGGCTGGTGGTAGACGATATGGGCGTCGATAGGGCGAAGTTTTTCCACGGGGAAGTCGCCCGTGCGTAGCATGGTGGCAAGAAACTCCGACGTCTCAACCACGCGGCTTCCAACCTCAAGCAGGGTCTCATCCTCGACTCCCATAATCTCGCGTGCCTCGTGGCGCAACATCCCCGCACACGAGCCAGAGGAGGAGATAATCGTCAAGCCTTCGCCAGCCGAGTTCAAATCGCGTGCCAGCTTCGTGACGTGCCTGGTTGCTCCGGAGAAAAGCCCGTTGGACTGCTCGGCAAGCCCGCAGCAGCCCTGCTTGGGCACAAGCACTTCGTAGCCCAAAAACTCTAAAACTTCAACCGTCGCTATCGAGGTTTTCACTTCGAAATAGCCGCCTGCACAGCCGTGGAAAAAGACGATTTTTCCGCGCTTTTCTTCCGAGGGGATAGGGGTGTGTTTCTTGAACCAGCGCATGAAGGTGTAGGGCTGGGCTTCGGGCATGGGCGCATCGCGGTGAACGCCGATGACGGCCTCGACGAGGGTGCGTATCGGTTTGACGCCAAGGGCGGCATTGGCAATCGGGGCAAAGGGTGTGAGAAGCTTGCCTTCAAGCTCGGTCTGGGTGATGAGGCGGTCACGCAACGGCATTCCGTTCTGGGCTTTCATCACGGCGCGCGCCTGCGCGTTGATTTCGGCAATCTTCACGCCGTGCGGACAGCTTGTTGTGCAGATAGAGCAGCCTGAACAGTAGTCGAGAGTTTTGTCAACGCTTTTGCCCTGACGGTAGCGTTCAGCCTGCGGGCCGACGTATTTCGGGCCGGTAAACAACTCGGTCGCTTCCATGACAGGGCATTGCGTCTCACAGATTGTGCATTTGAGGCATCCATCGAGGCTGGCGCGCGCAAAGTTCTCCCGCGCCTGCGCAATGCTCGCTTCGCTACCACGTCTTATTTTCATCGCCCCTCCTTAAGTATCGACTGGACGGCCGCCGCTGCGCTTGCCAGGGCAATTCCTTCGCCCGATTTCTCGCGCGCTCGCTGCGCTCCTGCCAGCATCGAACCCGCGGCGTAGAGGTTTTCCCACGCCAGCTTGCCACCATCGCCAAGCACACGCATATGTTCATCAACCGCAAGGCCGCAGGCGAATATCGGCTGCTCGTCAGCCCAATAATTGGGGTTGACGATGTGGCTCGTTTCCGTGACGGATGTGCCGTCTTGGTTTGTGTAGAGAGGCAGGTCAAAAATCTTTTCGCTGAGCCTGCCATACGAGTCACGTTCAAAAGCTCCTGATTCAAGACCACCAGCCGCATAGATGACGTTATCGCACGGAATATCGCAGGTAGTGCCAGCGATTTCGACACGAAGCGCGTCAATGCGACCCTTTGATGTGCGTGCGCCGACGGCTCGCGCGTTGAGGTGGATGTCAATGCGGGCGTCTCGACAGGCTTGTACCAAAATATCGTTCCATTCCACACCCACAACCGAGGGCGGGGCAATCGGAATCTGGAACAGCGGCACACCGGCAGCCTTGGCGCAGCGCTCGAAAGCACCCTTGCGCAAAACAGCAGGTATGCCGATACGCTCGCCCTCGCGTGCCAGAGCTCCAAGCTGTTCGCCCAGTTCTTCAGCAGCCGTGCCTTTATCGAGCTGACGGGAAAAATTGAGGGCGCTCTCCCCACCGGCAAAGGCAAGGTCAAGCGTAACGCTACGCGCGCGAAGCCCAAGCCGTGCGAGATTGCCAGCGGCAAGAGCAGGATAAAAATCTTTCAATCCGGAAAAGCCGACGAGCACATAAGGAGCTTGGTCGCTTTGTATTTTTTCGCCGTCAGTTTCGCAGATACCGGCAGCATAGGACGCAGGATAGAAGCTTGCGCGGCGTAGGCTGCCGAGAGCCGTTGGCAGAAGAACAGCGTGTTCGAGTGAGCCCTCAAGTGGAATATACGAGGTAAAAGCGTCAATTCCGCTGGTGATAGCTTGCTCGCTGAGCCTGCTATAAGGGTGGCTGCTAGGTAATTGCTGGATTGCTTGAAGCGGGGTGGGGGAGTCGTAAACTCCGAGCATTCCATCGCTCAACGCTAGAGCACCGAGCCCGCAGCTGATGACGCTTACATCCTCTTCAGCCTTTTTTAGCATAAGTGCGGTAGTCAAGCCCGATAGACCCGCACCAATCACGAGTGTCGCCATGCGTCTGTCACCTCGCTCTTGTCTGTATCGTCAGCGGGGGAGAGGGAGCGCGGCGGCACAGCCTCACCCTTACCGCCACGGTTCAAAAACTCTGTGGCAGACAGCAGCTCGCTGCCCGGAGGGAGCGGGGCGGCAGGTAAATCCCCAAGAGCATAGGTGCCGCGGTAGAGCCACTCGGTCAGCGCCGCTTCGCGTGCGGTCGCCCCATAGAGGATTGGGTGCAGCCCGCCCCAGCGGTTCTTTAAGAATAGTCGCAAAAGTTCCGTCGCTTCTTCGGCGCTCCACACGCCTTTTTCGCAGGCGATTCCCGCAAGGCGTGAGGCGCAGAACGTCCCTTGGCATGGGCCCATTCCTATGCGCGTTTGACGACGGACATCGTCAAAAGTTGCCTGAGGATTGTCCTCAAAAAGTTCCTCAATCATTGAGCGGGTTACGAGTTCACATTCGCAAATAACAGGGTCGCTTGCAGGGATGCCCGCGTCTGCTTTTTTTGCCTGCTCTACGTGCCCGAGGCGATAGGTAGGCGCGTGCGGTTTACCTGTAGCGACAGGCTCGTTCGCCGTTCTGCACGGGCGGGTTTCACCAGCAATCTCGCAGATGGCATCGAGAGTTTTTTCTGCCATAAGGCGATAGGTGGTGAGCTTGCCACCGGCAACCGTTATCAGACCCTCTACATCGTGGCGGTGAATGGACATATCGCGCGACATATGCCGCGTATCGTCCGCGTTCACTCGCGTATCTCGCAGGAGCGGGCGCGCCCCCGACCACACGTGCAGCGGGCGGGCCATGCGGAAATCAGGGATCAGTTCTTCGCCTGCCGAGAGCATTTTTTGGACGTCATCTGCGGGTATGCCGAGGCGGTCGGGATTCTCGGCGCGAGTATCTGTCGTACCGATAATCGAGACGGTGTGTGCGGGGACGATAATGTCTCCGTCGCCCGGCTTGGTACAGCGGTTGATGACGCGCTCGGTAAGGCGGTGATTCATTGCGATCATCACCCCGCGCCCTGCCACGACCTCTATATCCGTGCAGCCTGCCAGGGCGGCGACTCGCCCAGCCCAGGGTCCCGCCGCGTTCACGATGAAACGGCACTCGATATCGTAAGTCGTCTCATTCTTCGTGTCGTAGGCTTGTACCCCAGTGACGCGAGAACCGTCCTGATAAATAGCAACGACCTCAGTATAGGGCATAATTCGTGCGCCGTACTCTTGGGCATTTGCGGCTGCGCCCCACACCATTGTCCAGCTATCGACGCTCGCGTCTGCCACCTGAAAAGCGCGGGCAATACGCGGGTTTAAGCGGTTTTCTAAGGCAAGTGCGCGGGCGGGAGTGATTTCTTCAATCCCTACACCTGTCTCGCGGCCGCCTTGAATAAAACGCTCAGGCCATTCCTCGTCGTCGCCGTCCAGAGAAATAAAGAGACCACCAGTTTCTTCGACCGCATCGGGGTGTATGCGCCGCACAATCGCATTTTCTTCGGCGCATTCGGTAGCGGATTTCGGGTCGGTGACGACGTAGCGCGCCCCGGAGTGGAGTAGGCCATGGTAGCGGGCGCTTGTACCTTGGGCGAGGTCGGCACGCTCGCAGAGCACAGCGGAAAAACCGCGCATGGCCGCGTCGCGGACAATCCCTACACCAGTTACCCCGCCTCCAATGACGACAATGTCATAAGAGAGTTTCGTCGTAGACATACTTCTACTTTAAGTCATTTCTTTGACTTTGCCTACACTATGCGGCGAGGCGGGCGCGAGCTGTGCATAATAAACGGGTGAGAATCCAATACCGTCCTGCACGTCCAGCTGATGTGCGCGCCATCGTCGAGTTGACAGCTCCCTATTCCGCGCGCCGTATTCTTATTGCCAAAGAGCTCATCGCCTACTTTGAGGATATTCAAGAGTTCATCGTCGCCCAAGACATGGACGCAGACGGTGAGCCGATTGTCGGCTGCGGAGCCCTGCACGTGCTGTGGGACGATATCGCCGAGATTCGCACCCTCGCCGTTGCCCCTGACTATATCGGCATGGGGATTGGCAGCAAAATCTTCACTTTCCTCGAAGATAAGGCGCGTGAAATGCAGCTCAAGCGCCTGTTCTGCCTGACGTTTGAGGTCGATTTCTTCACCAAGCATGGCTTCAAAGAAATCGAAGGTACGCCCGTGGGGACGGATGTTTACCAAGAAATGCTACGCTCGCGCGACGCTGGTGTTGAAGAGTTCCTCGACCTCGCCAAAGTCAAACCCAATACCCTTGGCAACACCCGTATGCTCAAAGAACTCGACTGACGGTTTTCCGTCGTCGCGAGGAGCGAGGGACGAGCGACGTGGCGATCAATAGTCCGTTATTGCTTGCTTTGCAACGCTGACAATTGTCAATTATGGATTGCCGCGCACGCTTCGCGTGCTCGCAATGACGGGGATGTTAAGCAGAGACAGCGCGCTTCATGTGGCGGGCGGTCGCCAGCAGGGCAAGCGGCCCCTGCAAGCCGATAAGGGCAACAAGAATAAGCTGCCATATGTTCGAGCGTTCAGCAACAATAACGGCGATTAGGACGATTGCCGCAACAGCAATAACCGCAATTACTCCTAACACTTTAACGCAGGTACGGTAGGTGTCTTGCCATTTATCGGCTGGAGATCGCAGTGCCTTGACAAGGAGAATAATGCCCGCAAGCAGCAGCGCGATTCCGGGAGCAAGCAAGAGTAGCGGCACGCCCTTGCCGTCCTCGCTCGGGGCAATCCACGAAAGCAGGAAAGCAATAAAACCAAGCATGAGCGCGCCAATCGACAGCACAAAAGCCATGCGCGCCAACGCCTGTATGCGCTTTACTATTTCGTCCATAACACCCTCCAATTGTGGATCGTGAATGTCTGCGCTAATCCTACCGCATTTGGCAATGCGGCAAACGCCCAAGATGAGCGCTAGATGTAGTTAAAAGGGGCAAGGCTTACTGCTTTTTCCACGTCATTGCAAAGAAAAAACGCTTGGTCAGCCGAAAAGTCGCGATTTTTCGTCCATGCCCCTTGTTAGGGTTAAAACAGCTGCCCACAGCGGGCTGTTACATATCTTTTGACACATGAAATTGGAGGTTCATAATGAAAACAGAGGTTCAGAAAGCTGAGTTTTGTATGGGGATTGACGTTCTTATTATCGACTTGAAGGGCGGTGTACTATGAGCAATTTGATAGATAAAAATAGTGCGTACATTGAATGGTTATCTGATGTCAGTAAGCGATTCAGGCAAACTCAGATTAAAGCGGCAGTAGCTGTCAATAGCGGTATGCTGCAGTTTTATTGGGAGATGGGGCGAGATATATCCACAATGTACGCTTCTGCAAGGTATGGGTCTGCGTTTTATAAGACATTAAGTGCCGATTTGCGAAAACTTCTTCCAGATGTAAAGTCATTCTCTCCAACAAATTTGAAGTATATGAAGGCTTTTTATGAGCTTTATTCTGATGCTGAGATTCGTCAACAACTTGTTGGCGAATCGAATGAGTTGGAAAATCGTCAACAACTTGCGGACGAATCTGAGGCTACAGTTGTGGTTCGTCCTATTGAGATTGCAAACATTTTTCTGATTCCCTGGGGGCATCACATCTTGATTATGTCGAAGTGTAAAAAAGATATTGATAAAGCTCTTTTTTATGTTCGCAAAACGGTTGAGAATAATTGGTCGCGGTCAATGCTCCGCAATTTTCTTGATACGGATTTGTATGAGCGTGAGGGTAAAGCGGTCACAAATTTTTCTGATACTCTCCCAGATTCTCAAAGCGACCTTGCTCAAGAAATCATAAAAGACCCATACAATTTTGATTTTCTCGCCTTGACGGAGCGTTATAACGAGAGAGAGTTTAAGGATGCTCTTATTGATAAGGTGGAGAATTTCCTTATTGAGCTTGGGACGGGTTTTGCTTTTATGGGGCGCGAGGTACGCCTTGAGGTTGGGGAGACGGAAAAGTTCGCCGATATGCTTTTCTACAATGTGAGGCTTCACTGCTATGTTGTTGTTGAGGTAAAGACAGGTAAGTTTGACGCTTCACATGCTGGACAGTTGGGTACATACGTGGTGGCTGTCAATCACCTCCTCAAAAGTGAGGATGATAATCCAACATTAGGACTGTTGGTATGTAAGGACATGGACAAAGTTGAGGCTAGTTTTGCCTTAGAGTCCTCAAGTCAGCCACTTGGTGTGTCCACCTACGAGTTGACGAAGTTAGTGCCAGACGAATTCCGTGGCAGTATGCCAAGTATTGAAGAAATCGAGGCGGAGCTTTCCTGAATTCTTTAGTGTGGCAGACGGTAGCCTTTGGAGGTTTTCTCCACCAGAGAATCGTTCAAAAGTGACGATAGGGCAGGGGAAAAACGCTCCTCAGGCAAGCCACTCAACTCACGCAAAGACGTCAAGGTCACCGCGCCAGAGCTTTCCTGTTCCGCGTTGCGCAAGGCAGCCATGATTTTCCCTCGAGCTTCACGATGCGTGCCCTTATAGCCCTGGGAGCCCTTACGCTGGACATTCTCTGGCTTGCCCTGCTCCAACCACGAACACCACGACGCAAGCGGGCACTGCTCGCAGCGCGGCTTCGATGCCGTACAGACCAGCGAACCCAACTCCATAATCGCACCATTCCACTGGCTGGCACTCTCGTCATCACTGGGCACAAGGCTCGCCGCATACTCGCGCTCCGATTTTCGAGGTGACGGCGGGGGATAGGCATAGCCTTGCAGGCGGGCAAGGACGCGGCGGATATTCGTATCGAGCAAGGTACAGTGACGGTGATAGGCGAAAGTGAGAATAGCGTCAGCGGTGTATTCGCCAATCCCCGGCAGTGCAAGAAGCTCCTCGCGCGTGCGCGGCACCTGCCCGCCGTGCTTCTCGCAGATAGCCGCAGCACAATCGCGCAGACGCAAAGCCCGCCGAGGATAGCCGAGCCGATTCCACGCGAGCAAAACCTCGGCAGTCGAAGCGCCCGCCAGATCTTCGGGCGTAGCCCAGCGCTCAAGCCACGCAGTCCACGCAGGAATAACCCGCGAGACAGGGGTCTGCTGGCTCATCACCTCACAGACAAGGATCGCCCACGGGCTCGTGCCCTCGTCACGCCATGGCAGTGGGCGGGCATTGTCTGTATACCAGTCGATAAGAGAAGTGAACACCTGACAAGTCTGCCACGTCCGAGGGTCGTATGTGTCTTTCGTAGACGGGAATGATAGCGTGAGATTATGACTAAGGAGAAGAAAGCCCGGAGCGCAAAGCGCGCAAGCGGCGCGGAGCGTAGCTCGAGAAGCACTGAGCACAGCTCAAGCCGTGGCGCGTCCAAACGCCCAGATTCTCCGTCACGACCCCCATCAAAATCGTCATCAAAAAAAGCTTCTCCCGCGCGCAAAAGCAGGACGCGCAAGCGCGAAGATAAAGACACTCGCAAACGTCGCAAAACAGAACAGGCCGTGCGCAAAGCCAGCGCCCGCACATCTGGGCGTTCAGGCTCGAAGCAGCGAAAAAGCTCAGACCAGCGCACCAGCTCGAAGAAGCGCACGACATCAACGCAGCAGCGCACAAAAAATGCGTCGTCTACGCGCGCTAAAAGTACCTCTACGCGCACAAAAGGCGCCTCCGTCAGGGGTGCGCAAAACTCGTCGCAGCGCAAACGTCCAGCTCAAGGAGCAAGCGCGCGCAAGGTGCAGCCTGCGAAAAAGAAGCTGACTGCTGCCGAGATAAAGCGGCGCAAACGCAACCGACGCCTTTTGCTTATCGTCCTCGCCCTGCTTATCTTCCTTATTGCTGGCCTATTCACCCTGTATTACGTCTCTAACCGTATTCAGGATCAGACGGATGCTGCCATCACCGATGACAGCAAAAGCTTCGCGCCTGTTGTCTGCACGCCAGATATTCTGGAGACGTCCATGAAAGCGAACGCTCCCGTCGATGAAAACTCTCCTGTCACTTTCACAGTTACCCTGCATAATACGTCGAAAAAGAACCCCTGCTATATCGATGTGGGGCGCGCCCACACCGAGGTCACTATTACCTCAGGCGATGCCCTGATTACTTCTCTGTCCACCTGTAAAGATGCAGGTAAAGAGAATAAACAGCTTCTTCTCGACCGCGATATGACGACTTCTTTTTCTCTGACATGGAATCGCCACCGCAATAAAGAGTGCGCGGCGGATGCCCCCATTGCCTCGCCGGGAATGTATAAAGCCCTGTGGGCAAGTAAAAGCGATGGAACAATCAAGGCAGATGCGATTTTTGAAATCGTAGCCCCGCCTGAGCCTGAGCCCGAGCCCGAAGCTGAAGGGGAGGGCTCGGATGCTCCACCCGCCGACGCTCCCAGTGAGGCGCCAGCAGAGCCCGCCGCCGAAGCACCCCCAGCCAATCAGTGACAACCTTCCCGTCATTGCGAGGAAGGCGCTTTGCGCCTGACGAAGCAATCTCAAAAGGACTGGAGGTTGCCGCGTCGCACCTGCGGTGCTCCTCGCACAACGACGAACGGAAGATCTGAAAGCTTGCTTTCAAGACTGGAGTGAGGAAGTTGTGGAAGGCGCATAGCGCCGAACAACGACGATACTAAGAAGGAGGCAGGGGCAGGACAGAGCGGATTGCCTGCACAATGTCGCTGCATTCGCGCAGTTCAATGCCATGCGGAGCTTTCAAACTTCCAGCAGAAGCCGGCACGATAGCAATACTAAATCCCAAACGCGCCGCCTCATTCAAACGCTGCTGCAATCCTGTGACAGGGCGCAGCTCGCCCGTCAACGACACCTCACCAAGGCAGACAACCCCGCCAGCAATCGGCAAATCCATATACGCCGAGGTGAGAGCCAGAGCAATCGCCGCGTCGGTAGCTGGTTCGCTGGCTTTTGCCCCGCCAATCGTCGAGACGAACACATCGCGCTTATCGAGCTCCAAGCCGAGACGCGATTGCAGCACCGCGATAGCCATTTGGGTGCGCGAATAGTCAACGCCAGAGACTGTGCGCGCCGGGCGCGAGCAGGCAGGCGCAGCCAAAGCCTGGACTTCTACGGGAATCGGGCGAAGCCCC
>JAFYHO010000065.1 GCA_017539125.1 Actinomycetaceae bacterium
CGTGATTAGCCACTTTACGCCTGGCCCTTTCGTCGTTGCGAGGAGCGAGGAACGAGTGACGCGGCAACCTCACCACTCGAGATTGCCTCACTTTCCCCCAAGGAAAGCTCGCAACGACGAGAGGAAGTCAGTCGGCAGCGCGGCGCATGGTGGTGGCGGCAAGGGCGAGAGCGGCACATGAAGCAAGAAGCAAGCCAACGATACGTAGCCAGTCGCCGCCGTCTAAAGCGCTCTCACTAATCACGCTGTTTACTACATCGACAGCCCACGTCATCGGCAAACAACGGGCAACCGCCGTCAAAATACTGGGCATAGAATCAACTGCTACGAACAGCCCGCACAGCAAGATTTGCGGAGCGATAAAAAGCGGCATAAATTGGACAGCTTGGAACTCGGTCGTTGCGAAAGCGCTGGCGAGAAGCCCGAAAGACACGCCAATCAGCGCGTCCAGAATTGCAATCAGCAACAGCGCCCACCATGCCCCTGCAATCTCCACATCAAAGACCACAAGAATAAGAATCTCAAGAATGACAGCTTGCCCCAACGCAAGCAACGAAAAGACCAACGCGTATGAGCCAATAAGATTTGCACGGCTAATCGGGGTAGTCAACAAGCGTTCAAGAGTACCCATTGTACGCTCACGCAGCATGACGACCGAGGTGATGATGAACATGAGCAGCATGGGCAGTACGGCGAGCATGACAGGGCCGACACGGTCAAAGGTGTTGGGCGTACCTGCGGGGGCGTCAGTATCGAGAAAAACGAAATAGAGCAAGGTAAGCAATAGCGCCGGCACGACGAGGACGAGGGCGATAGTACGCGGGTCGTGGCGGAGCTGGGCGAGAATACGGCGTGTGCTTGCCATTGTTGTTCTCATACTTCTCCCCCATCGTCAGAGCCAATGAGGGCGAGGAAAGCGTCCTCAGCGTTAGCAGTACTGGTGCGTTCCTGTAGAGCGGCAAGCGGCTCATGTGCGAGGAAATGCCCTTCTCGCATGAGCAGGACGCTGTCGCAATAACGCGCTTCGTCCATAACATGACTGGAAATCAGCAGTGTCACTCCGCTCTTGGCAAGCTGGCGGAATGTCGCCCAGAGGGATTGCCGAGTGAGTGGGTCAAGCCCTACAGTCGGCTCGTCCAGCACAAGAACCTGCGGATTGCCCACAAGCGCACACGCCAACGAGGTACGCGAGGCTTGCCCTCCTGAGAGCGTAGATACGAGACGGTCAGCGTAATCTTCTAGGTCTACAGTATCGAGTGCCTGTTGAGCCGAAGCACTATCAGCACCCACTAAAGCAGCAAAATACTCGACATTCTCTGCCACAGTAATATCGGGATAAATCGAGAGCTGTTGGCTCGTGTATGCCAACTGGCTACGCAAAGACGGCGAGCCTGCCGCCTGCCCCAACACGCGCACTGCGCCCGAGGTAATTTTTTGAGCGCCAACAATTGTGCGAATCAGAGTTGTCTTGCCGCAACCAGAAGGACCAAGCAAGCCGGTAATCGAGCCCGTGGGAATATCCGCCGTCACCCCGTGCAAGATTTCTTTGCGGGCTTTTCCTTTTCCGCGCGCCACCACCAGCGAATCAATCTCAATCGCTGGCGTAGCGTGTGCCGTCCGTGTGTCCCCCATGTGACCGCCTAGTCGAGACGAGCCTGGAGGGCCTGGGCGTGGGCGGGCAGGTCTTCATCGAGGGCGAGAGCGGCGAGTGGGTCGTACATCTGCGTCATCGCCTCGCGGGTGTATTCGATTTCTTGGACGGATTTGATAAACGCCATGACGTTCAAACCCGAAGCGAAACGTGCCGTGCCGCCTGTAGGCAGGACGTGGTTTGAACCTGCCAGATAGTCGCCGAGTGGGACGGGATTGTATTCGCCGACGAAAATAGCACCAGCATTCGTGATTTTTTGTGCGTCCTCACGTGGAGTGACGGTGTGGATTTCAAGATGTTCAGCCCCGTAAGCATTGGCGGCTTCGAGGGAGTGCTCTTTGGAGTTCGTCAGGACGATTGCCGATTGGGAGCCTGTCAAAGCGGTATGTATGCGCTCGGTATGCTTGGTTTCTTTAGAACGCTGTTCAATAACCCTATCGACAGCGCTGGCTAGTTCTTCGCTGTGTGTGAAGAGGACCGAGCCGGCATTAGGGTCGTGTTCGGCTTGAGAAATCATATCGGCAGCGACATATTCGGGATTGGCGTGTTCGTCTGCGACGATACCGATTTCTGTCGGCCCTGCTTCCGCGTCAATACCGACGACACCGAGAACGGCACGTTTAGCGGCAGCCACATAAATATTGCCTGGGCCTGTCACAACATCGACTTGCTGGCAGAGCACATCGCCATCACTCGTACCGACTTCGCCTTTCGCACCGTAGGCAAACATAGCGATAGCTTGTGCACCGCCGACGGCATAGACTTCGTCAATGCCGAGCAGATAGCAGGCGGCAAGAATAGTGGGGTGAGGAAGCCCGCCGTATTCCTTTTGCGGTGGCGAAGCCAGGGCAATAGCGCCCACTCCTGCCACCTGCGCGGCGCACACATTCATCACGACAGACGAGGGATAAACAGCAAGACCACCGGGCACGTAAAGACCGACGCGCGAGACGGGAATCCAACGCTGGCGGACGATACCGCCAGGGACGATTTCAACTTCTGTATCTGTAGGTAGCTGAATCTGGTGACCTTTGCGATTGTGGTCGATTGCGAGTTCAAGTGCCTCGCGGATTTCAGGCTTGAGCTGGTCGACTGCTTCTTTGAGTGCCGAAGCAGGCACGCGCAAATGCACGGGACGCACTCCATCAAATTGCTCGCCGATATCGCGGAGCGCAGCGCCGCCACGGGCACGCACATCGTCAATAATGGGACGGACCGCCCCAAGGGCGGCTTCTACGTCGAGCTCGGCGCGCGGCAACACCTCGGCAAGGCTGGCATAGGACGCATTTCGCAGATCAATTCTCTTCAGCATACTGAACACTTTACTTCTTCTGCCCTACTGCGCGCTCCCCCACCTGCTATTCCCCAGCAACATCACACAAAAGTCGGCAATTATTCGCCGGCGACGTGGTCGACGGCACCGCCGAAGCGGCGTTCACGGGTCGCGTAGGCTTCGCAGGCTTTCCACAGCTCGCGCCTGTCGAAGTCTGGCCACGCCTTGTCGGAGAAGTACAGCTCCGCATAGGCGGACTCCCACATCAAGAAATTCGAGGTGCGCTGCTCGCCGCCTGTACGGATAAACAAGTCCACGTCGCTCATGCTCGGCGCATACAAATAGCGTCCAACTGTTCGCTCACTAATACCTTTCGGGGAAATAACGCCGCGCTGGACGTCCTCAGCCATGGCACGCATAGCGTCAGCAATCTCTGCACGCCCGCCATAGTTGATAGCCAAATTCAAGGTGAGCACGTCATTGTTTCGCGTCAATTCTTCGGCAGCGCGAAGCTCACTCAAAACCGACTTCCACAACTTTGGTTTGCGCCCAATCCAGCGCACGCGCACACCCCAATCGTTCAAATCGTCACGCTGATTGCGCAAAACCTGCCGCGAAAAGCCCATAATGAAACGCACTTCTGCCGGCGAACGCTTCCAATTCTCCGTCGAAAACGCATAGGCAGAAATCTCTTTCACACCCACCTCGATTGCCCCTGCGATAACGTCCATAAGCGTTTCTTCGCCCACGCGATGACCCTCTGTACGCGGCAGACCGCGAGCATTCGCCCAACGCCCATTGCCGTCCATGACAACAGCCACGTGATTCGGCACGCTGCCGGCAGGCAAAGCAGGCGGGCGCGCACCCGATGAATGAGCAGGAGGCGGGATGGGAGACATAGGTGCCTATCCTTTCTAAGGACGTCAAAATCTACTGCCTAGGCTACAGGGCACGGGAGAAAAAAGAAAGAACGCGAGTTTAGCTTGCGCGTGCCAATGCTCGCAAAGAGCAAATATCGCGCTCTAATTGCCATTGCACATAGGCGTTGATGAGGCCCTCGGCTTGGTGGCGTGCCATCTCGGGAGCAGTCTC
>JAFYHO010000066.1 GCA_017539125.1 Actinomycetaceae bacterium
CATAGCGAAAGAGCGACGTGCCCTTGTCACGCACGGTGACGCTGAGCGTTGGCGGTAGATTGGTGGTCACCACGACGTTGGCGGGCACGTTGGTGAGCTGCATGGGAAAATCAAGCTGCATCTCGAATGTCTCGTTCAGCGTCTGAATGAACCAGAAGAGGGCTGAGATACAGACGAAGAACATGAAGACCGCCACTTCCCTGCTCCGTTTCGAGAGCATGAAGGTACGTGTGGCCTCAAAGAGGCGGCGCATAGCCACGCGGTCCATACGACGTGTGTTGAGAGTTGGGATGCCTTACTTCTGCTGCTGTGCTGTGGGAGAGGCAAAGACGGAGTTGCGATCCACACGCACGCGTACGCCACTGGCAATCTCCACGATGAGTACATTGGCTATCTCATCGATGTCGCGTACGATGCCGTAGATGCCTCCGGCAGTGAATACTTCGGAGCCGCGCTCTATGCTCGAACGGAACTTCTGAAGTTTCTTCTGCTCACGCTTTTGTGGCAGGTACATGAATACATACATGATAACCATCATGAGCACGAGCATCAGCAGCATACCAAAGCCGCCATCACCCTGTGCGGCGAGAAGAGAAATAATAAGTGTCATATCTTGTGTAATTTTAGTTGAAAATTAATTGCGGGGGTCGGGCATTGACTTTTTTATCTTGCCTTCCTGGATAAGCCAACGCACGATGGCATCAAGCAGCCCGTTGATATAGCCTCCGCTGCGCGGCGTGGAGTAATCCTTTGCTATCTCAACATACTCGTTGATAGTCACAGTTGCAGGAATCTGCGAGAAGGTGAAGAGTTCGGCCAATGCCGTTTCCAATATCACCACGTCCATCGTTGCCATTCTGTTGATTTCCCAGTTCTCAAGAAACTGGCTTATGAGGCTGCGGTACGTCTCACTGCCGAGCATGGCGGCCCGGAAGAGGCGGCGTGCAAAGTCTCGGTCTTCGTCCTCACGGAACTCGGGCAGTAGCTCCTGGCGTGCACCGGACTTTTTCTCAAAACGCTTTATAGTCTTGAGAACAAAAGTATCAACGATAAAACGGTCGTCATTCCAATAAATGCTCTTGTCCTCCAGAAGCTGATCCAGTTCCTCATCCTCAATGATTATTCGGCGGTATATGTCACGCCAGAGATCGCGATCGCGCTCATAGGTTGGCTCTTCCTCCGCCGCCATATAATCCTTATATATAGCGCTTTCCACGATGCGATTATAGAGTCGGCGCACATAGTCCTCCTCGTCTGTCCACGTCTTTTTCTGGTTTTCGACGAAGTCCCTCAACTGATTGTTGCTCTGCAGCTGCGCCATAAAAGAATTATCTACAAAGCGCGTGCTTGGGCGTTCTCCTTCCTTGATGCGGAGATAACGGTTCGTGGCCGTCTCAACGGCTCTCTCAGCAATGCGGTTGACCTCCACCATGAGCTGCAGCATATACATATACAAGTCGTAGGCTTTGGAGAGGCTGAAGAAAAGCTCCTGTTCCGCGGAATCCATCTTCCAGTCTCCGCTGATGTTATGCGCATAAGCGAGCTGGACGATTTTTATGCGAATAAGATTTCTGTTTATCATGTCTTGTTTTTAACGCTTCAAACGAGCTGTTTGCATCGTTTGGCGTGCAAAAGTAATCATTTTTATGCAAATTATCAGCTAAAACTAAAAGTTTTTCGCATTTTTTTTGGCTGTTTGACGAAATATGCCCAATTTTGTGACTCGAAAAACGAAATTACACAACAAAATCACATGAAAGAACCCCAAAATCCATTCAACCAAGAGAAGGATATTCTCTTCTCACGTTCCATCCGCGCCGGAAAGCGCATCTATTACGTTGACGTCAAAAAGACGAGTAAAGGCGAAATGTATCTGGCCATCACCGAGAGCAAGAAAATCGTGAGCGGTGACGTTGAGATGCCACAGGTGAATTTCGAGAAACACAAGATTTTTGTTTATCCCGAGGATTTCGAAAAATTTACCGGAAGCCTTGCAGAAGCCATGCGCTTCATCTATGAGCGCCAAGGACCCGTAGAGCAGCGCCCCGACGAGCCAAAGAACGAGCTCAAAATTGACGATTTGGAATTCTGATTGCGGTGCGTGCAGGCGCCCTCCACATTGACACGCCAGTCGGCATCGCTACCGCCGCATTGGCGCTTGGTGTCGTTGTCGGCGACCATCTGCTCTTCGGGAACGCCATCTCCCCACTTTCTGCTCTCCATTATGCCACCATCGCAGCGATAGCACTGTGCGCCGTCGCCGCTATAGCTTTTGCGTGGAACACGGCCTACATTCGCCTGCACCGCTGTCCACGGCCGCCATTCACTGTGCTGACTTTCGTTGCCTTTACCGCACTGGGTTTGGCGCGATATGCTCTGTTTGCCCAAAGTACGTCCGTGAGCTGGCCCCCTGGCACGACACGCCTTACTGCCGTGGTCACAGAGTCTCCACATTGGCGCGATGGTGTGGCCACGTGCCGTGTTCAGTTGCTCAGTGCGCCGCATCACGCCATCATCCTCCGCATCAGCAATATTTCATCAGACGATGTGCCTCAGCTGGGCGACTTCGTCAGCACCGAGGCACACGTCACCCGTCCGCGCAACGCCGGCAACCCCGACGAGTTCGACTACGCACGCTGGCTGTGGGGACAAGGCGTAAGCGGCACAGCCTTTGCCGAGGCGCGCATGCTGCGTCACCACTCCCCCACCCCGTCTGAGTTGAACACCCTGCCACGCGCCACGCGCCTGCGGCTACACGCCTTGCAGCTGCGCCAACGGCTGTTGGGACGCTACGCTGCAGCAGGCCTCGGCGGCCACACACTGGCAGTACTGGCTGCAATGACGCTGGCAGACCGCTCGTTGCTCACCGTTGACACGCGCGACCTCTTTGCCGTCACCGGCGCCAGCCACCTCCTGGCACTCTCGGGTTTGCATCTGGGCGTCCTCGTAGGAGGTCTGTTATGGTTATTAGGCGGCCCCTTATTGCTGTCACATTGGCGCCGCCCGCTCTGCCTGGTCACGGTGGTCGCTATCTGGTGTTTTGCCTTCCTGACCGGCCTGCCGGCATCGCTGCTCCGCGCCTGCCTGATGACCACGCTCTTACTGATTGCCATAAATTTAGAACGAGACTACCAACCTTTCAACTGCCTGTTTCTCACCATCTTCGTAATGCTACTCGTGCGCCCCACGTATCTCTTCGACGTCGGCGCACAACTCTCCATCGCCGCTGTCACAGGCATTCTTCTTATCTACAACCCCTTGCAGTACTGGCTGTTCGGCCGCTGGCGCTACGTCGTCTTTCATCTGAAACGTTTTCACTTGCTATGGCCGGTTGGCATATTTCTCGTGTCGCTGTCTGCACAGGTGTTCACCCTACCGCTCGTGGCATACTATTTTCATCGCATCCCACTATATGCGCCATTGATTAGCGTCGTTCTCATCCCCTTCACGACGATTATCATCTATGGCGCGCTGTTGCTGCTGCTAACGGCCAGTTTGCCGATAGTATCCAGAGCTATCGCTTTCACGCTTACCATAGCCGTAGGACTGCTGTTCGGCCTCATGCAGCTGGCTTCAAGCCTGCCTGGCGCAAGCATCCCTGACTTCTGGAGCGTAAAAGCGAGAGAGCAGGTTGTGGTTTACAACAACCGCCGCTGTCCGGCTTTGCATCTCATAGTTTCGCCTGACAGCAGCTGGCTTCTTATGCCGCGACCCGAAGCCGCCGACTCTGGTCTGACATACATCCGAAACAGTTTCTGGGCACGCCGCCTGACGGCAGAGCCCGTGGTGCTGCGTGACAGAAATATTGTCAACACGACAGATTTCCGTGCGGTGATGCTATGCCAGCCCTTCACGAAGACATCGCCCCGGACGAGTGTCGATGTGCTGTGGCTTTGTGACGGCTTCCGCGGCTATGCAACAGACTTATCACAGGCTTACGTCCCGCGCCTGCTGGTGCTCGACGCAAGCCTGCCCCGTTGGCTTCGGACACGGTTGCACAGCGAGGCGGACGCCTTGGGGTGGGCATCCTTTGACATCAGTGAACAAGGGGCTTTGAAACTGGACCTCAGTCGTCCATGAGCGTCAGGTCACACTGTGCAGCCATGCGTCGGAGATTATTCACTGCGTAGTGCATGCGACCCAAGGCAGTGTTAATGCTGCAATTTGTCATGGCTGCAATCTCCTTGAACGAGCGGTTCTCATAGATGCGCATACGCACCACTTCCTGCTGCGGCTGCGGCAATCGGCAAATCATTTCCTGCAGATCGGCGTACGTCTGTTCGTTGACAATTCGGTGCTCCGCGCTGGCATCACTAAGCGACATGCTATTGATGAGCGTGCTGCCCTGCTCGTCGGCACTGACGAAGTTGTAGGTCTGCTCGTGACGAAAGAGGTCTATAATGAGGTTGTGCGCTATGCGCATAAGCCACTGCAGGAAACGTCCGCTCTCTACGTATTTATGTGAGCGTATGCGCGTGATAGCCTTGATGAAGACTTCCTGGAACAAGTCGTTGGCCTTGTCCTCATCGCGAACCAGGGAAATAATGTATGCGAAAAGCTTTTGTTGGTGGCGCGCCAAGAGCACGTCAAAAGCAGCATCATTGCCTTCTTCATAAAGACGGACGAGCACCTCGTCAGTCTCTCTTTCGTATGTTTGCATTACTTTCTAATAATGAATGTTTTAGGAGTAATGTTTATATCAATAGGCAATGGTTTTTTTGGTTTAACGCGGGCAAAGGTAGGACTTTATTCCGAAACTGGCGCACCATTTGTGGTAAAAAATGAGAAAAATGGTAAATGTTTAACTTATTTTAGCATTTGTTCCACTTCCTGCACACTCTTTCTCAGTTCGCTGTCCGTCTGCATACGGTCACTGACAATCTGACACGAGTGAATCACCGTGGCGTGGTTGCGACGGCCTATGGCGTCGCCGATGCGTGTGGTGCTCAGTGGCGTGTGCTTTTGTGCAAGGTACATGGCCACCTGACGTCCAAGTACAACGTTGGCCTTACGGCTCTTGGACATTATATCGGCACGCTCCACGCCCATGACGGCGCACGTCCGCTCAATGATTCCCTCAATAGTCACCGCCTGCGGCTCGGATATTCCAATGGTGCGCTCGATAACGCTACGTGCCGTAGCCACATCGATGTCACAGTCGTGAACGATGCTGAAGGCCATCAGGGAATTGAGCACGCCGTGCAGGTCGCGCACGCTCTTATCTACATACGTGGCGATGAAGTCCACGACCTCCGGGGCTA
>JAFYHO010000067.1 GCA_017539125.1 Actinomycetaceae bacterium
CTTCGTATCCTGAACGTATCCGCGCTTTGGCTGTGCTGGTGGCTGGCCCTGCGACGACTGCCGAACAGTTGGCGTATGCGCATTTCCAGAATGAGGCGATTCGTCTCGACCCACGCTGGCGTGGAGGCGATTATTATGACGCTCCTGACGGCCAAGGGCCACATCAGGGTTTGGGTTTTGCGCGCGAGATTGCACATTTGACGTATCGCTGCGCTTCGGAGTTGACGACGCGCTTTGGGCGTTTGCCGCAGGGCGGCGAGGACCCGCTGCATGGCGGGCGTTTCGCTGTCGAGAGCTATATGGACTATCACGCTTATAAGTTGGCGGCGCGTTTTGATGCGAATTCATATCTGGTGATTACACAGGCTTTTGCGACGCACGATATTGGGCGCGGTCGTGGCGGTGTCGAGAAGGTGTTGGAGACGTTGACGATGCCGACGCTTGTGGTCGAGGTTGATAGCGACCGCCTTTTCTATCCGGAGGATATGCGTGCGCTGGCTGAGGCTTTGCCGGGCGCTGGCGAAATTCGCACAATTCACAGCGAGCACGGCCACGATGGCTTCCTCGTCGAGAACGACCAAGTCACCGAAATCTTCCGCGACTTCTTCGACTCCCTCCCCGCCTAACCCGGAAAACCTAGTCGTTTCCGTCTATAAGACACCAGAAGCGATGAGCGCCGGAACGGTGAGCCATCACCTACCTCCGGCGCTTTCGCATACTCACTGCCCATGCTCGGGCTATTAATATCCTTTAGTTACTTCATCAAATCCCATCGGTATACCAGCTTTGCTCCCGATATATATTTCATTACCGTTTTGAGCAACCGTATCGTTCATAATAGAAGTTTTAATTTCTGTACCGTCCTCTAGTATGTAATTGTCTTGTTCTTTAATAACGTCATCCCACATTTCCATAACTCTGTCATTAGTGGATTCTGACGAAGCACTCGAATAATTACTGTCAATATAATTATTCATTGCATCAAGTGCCGCTTGTGATTTTTGAGCATAATAAGAAGAAACGGCATTTACTATAGCATTAGATACATATTCAACCATTGCGTAGTAATCGGTTGTAAAACCAGAATTAGCAATTATGAACTGATAATCCTCATAGTATTCATCGTAAGCTTCTTTAGTGCTTCCTTCGTAAATTATCAAATAAGGCATATACCATTGAACAGATCTACTATTTAATAAAGGCGATAAATCAGATTCTAAATTGATAGATATAGCTAATACACTTGTTGATCCTTCATAATAGGTTTCGCCATTTTGATATTCCCTTTTAGTGGTAGTACATCCTTCGTCACCAATACGTATATGAACACCATAATTGTCTCCACCAATTTTATTCGCATCTTGATTTGTAACTTCCATTCTTAAACTTTGGAACTCTGCAATAGCGCTTTCTAAGCCTTCATCAATAGTCCCTTCTTCAACAAAGGCGCTCCCCTCATATAGTGCATTCATAACATAATCCATATATGTAGGCGCAGTCATTTGGTGCAGATACGTTGTGTAGTAATCTTGATTTACTCCTTCATTAAAACTCTTATCTTCAGTATATGAATGTTGAGACAATATCGTGATTTTAGCGCTTTGATCTGGATTAGCAATAACTACAGTCTCAACAAATGGATAGGATGAATTAACCAAGTTTTCAGAGTTTATAGACGCAGTCCACCCTTCTGGAATAATTCCAGTGAACATATTAACGCCCTTGTCTTGTAATGTAACGATGTTATAAAACCTACCTGTTGTTTCGTTGCCGCCTATATCGCCACCTACTGGTATTTTTCCGCATCCAGCTGTGGTAAAAACTGCTATGACCGCCACTATGGACGCCAATAGTTTGTTTTTCATTTCTTTCGCCCTTCTATTTTCTTATATTGGTTGCAGATATTCCCCTATCGAATACAACCTGCAAGCCCCTATGTAACAATTTTACCACCTGTACTGCACGCTCTGACGCCACAAACTCTTCACCTCAAACCGCTTCTCTACCTCAAACTACAATTCAGCATGGCGTATTTAATTGCGGGAGTAGAATAGGGGTATGGACGAGAAGCAGGATGAGAAGGACGAAATCGTAGTCGAAGCGGTCGAAGAAATCGGCGAGGGGCTCGACGAGGAAGCGGCGATTGCTCTCGACGACCCGCGGCGCTTCAACATGGTCGAGCGCGACCAGTACAACACGTGGCTGCCCGATTTCTTGGGCGAGGGCTTTGAGCAAATGACGATTCCGCTCGCCCCCGATGACGAGGGCGAATGCGTTTTTACGGTCATTCGTTACCGTCCGGAAAACGACCCCGAAATCGGCAAAGCCACCAAAAACCCCAGCTTTGTTTTTCTCGCCGTCCACGGCTGGAACGACTACTTCTACCACCCCCATATCGCCCGTAAAATCGCCAGTATCGGCGGCGCATTCTACGCAATTGACCTGCGCAAATACGGGCGCTCACTACGCCCCGGGCAAACCGTCGGATTCGTTAAAGACCTCGTCACGTACGACGAAGAAATTCGCCTAGCTCGCCGCGTCATCGCAAGCGAATTCGACCCGAATATTCCTCTCATTCTCTACGGTCATTCCACAGGTGGGCTCACCGCAGCTCTCTGGGCGCAACGCCACCCCCACTCGCTTGCCGGCCTCGTACTCAATTCTCCCTGGCTCGAGTTCCAATCCTATACGGCACTGCGCGCGGTCGGGGGGCCCATGCTGAGCACTCTCAGCCGTCTCGCCCCCAAACAAGAAATCCCCATGTACGACAACGGCTTCTATCAGCGCACCCTCACATCATGGCGTGAGGGTGAAGAAGTCTATGGCTCGCGCACCGAAGAAGAAATCAAAGCCGGTGCGGGGCATATCCTGAGCGATCCAGACGCGGTATTGCACCGCGACCCGCATCCATGGGCACCTGCCGAGACAACCGACCCATTTTGGACGACAGGCTGGCAGCCCGACCCGCGCTTCCGCGCATTCCCCTCATGGGCAGTGCGCACAGGCTGGCTCTCGGCAATCCTGAGCGGCCATGCTCAAGTTGCCAAAGGCCTCCAAATTGACTGCCCCATTCTGGTCCTCACATCCACCCAATCAACACGTGAAAGTGACTGGTGCGAAGAATACCTGCGCACGGACAGCGTGCTCGACGTCGGGCAGATTTGGAAACGCGTGAGCTGGCTCGGCAACCACGTCGCGCTTATCAAAATACCGAACGCCATTCACGACGTCACTCTCTCGCGTGAAGAAGTGCGCACGCAAGCCCTCAACCATATCGCCGAATTTATAAACATCCATATGGGCAAAAGGCCTTTGCCGCCAAACCACCCGTCACATATCACAAAGATCTGGCAGGACCGTCTGCTGCGCCTACGCCTGCGCACAAATCAGGCACAAGACACAGTGCGTGAATGGACGAAAAAGTTCCGTTAATTCGTGCGCGATTGACGATTGCGACTGACGATTGACGATTAGCGATTAGCGATTAAAGCGAATCGTTTTCTGCGGCTTGGGCGACAGCGTCTGACGAATGCGAA
>JAFYHO010000068.1 GCA_017539125.1 Actinomycetaceae bacterium
CGGAACAGCGTGTTAAAGTGGCTGCGGCTGGTGAATCCGCTCAAGTCAGAGATAATGCCGACGGGCTCGTCGGTAGTCGCAAGCAGCTGCGCGGCGTACAGGATGCGCGGAAGTCTCACTCACCATTGACAATTCTGACGGCGCGCTTCCCATTGACTACTCCGAAGTCACTATTTCGCGCACAATCTTCCGCTCAGGCGGTAGCGAATACGCAATCAACGGTACGCCCTGCCGCTTGCTCGATATTCAAGAGCTTCTTTCCGATACAGGCATGGGCCGCGAAATGCACGTCATTATCGGGCAAGGCAGGCTCGATGAAGTCCTGACCGCCACCCCAGAGGACAGGCGTGGATTCATCGAAGAAGCCGCAGGCGTGCTCAAACACCGTCGTCGTAAAGAAAAAGCTCTACGCAAACTCGACAATATGGCCGACTCCCTGACCCGCCTCGAAGATTTGGCGGGGGAGTTGCGTCGCCAGCTCGGCCCGCTTGCCCGCCAGGCAGAAGCCGCGCGCAAAGCCCAGCATATACAGGCAGAAGTGCGTGACGCCCGCGCACGCCTTTTGGCAGACGATTTGGCTCTCCAACAGGCACGAATGGAGGCAGGGGCGGTCGATGAAGCACAAATGCGTGCTGAAGTCGAAGAAAACGAGCGCCAATGCGAAGCTGCCCGCAGCAAAGTTGCTGAGCTTGAAGAAGCAGCCGCTCTTGCTAATCCTGAACTTGCCCGTCTTGCTGAGCAGTGGGAGCGTGTCGCCTCCCTCGAAGAACGTTTCCGTTCCCTAGGGCAGTTGGCGGGGGAGCGACACCGTTCTCTCTCGGCAGCGCACACATTTACCCCGCGCGAAACGCCCGAAGAAATACGCGAGCGCGCCGCCAAGGCCCGCGAAGAAGAAGATGCTTTGCGTGCCGATGTTCAGCGCGGTAATGACGAATTACATGAGGCCATTGAAAAGCGCGAAGCTGAAGAAGCTCGCGGGCGCTCCCTAGAGCGCGAACTCGCTGATATTCAGCGTGCCGTGGCAGACCACCGCGAGGACGCGGCTCGCCTTAAAGGACAAATCAGTACAGCTGCTTCGCGTATCGAAGCCCTCGAAGCGGAAAAAGAGCGCGTCGAAAAAGCAGGCGCTGCTGCCAAAGAGCGTGCCGACGAAGCCAGCGAACAATGCGCTCGCTTGGAAGAAGAAATCGTCGCCGCCTCCCAAAATGAGGACTCGCTCGCTGCAGCCCATGAAGAAGCAGCCGGTGCCTTAGCCGCTGCCCGCGCGCGCCTCGACGAATTGCACGCCCGTGAAGCAGAATTACGTGAAGCCGCTGCTTCGTGGAGCGCCAAAGTCGATACGCTTGCCCTCTCCCTCGAAGCAGAGGACGCGACAGCGTGGGCAATGGCGAGCCACAGTTCCAAGCTGTCTCTCGTGCGCGACGCGATCAGCGTTAAAGGCGGTTGGGAAGCGGCAGCCGAATGTGCCTTGGCAGGAGCAGCCTCGGGCGTACTCGCCCCCGATTTGCCTACGGCAATCGACATTCTGCGCGAGGTACGCACAGGCGAAGCTGGCCGTCTCGATATCACCATTGCTGCTGCGCAAGCGGCAGACAAGGGCGATTCCCGCGAAGAAAAAGCCCGCAAAGCCCTCGAGCAACTCGAGGCAGGCAAAAAGAGCGGTAAAGACAAAGCCGCCGTCTATGCTCCAGATGTCGTCACCGTTAAAGGCAAGGCTAAAAAAGCTCTCGAGCAGGCTTTGAGTGGTTGCCTCCTCGCAGTGGACCTTGTGACAGCCCGCGAACTCATCGAAGCCGGTGCGCCAGCAGTCGCGACCCTCGCCGGGGATATCGTCACCCCAACACGTGCGAGCGGCGGAGAAAAAAATCAATCCTCCATTCTTGCCCGCCAGCAGGCATGGGAAGATGCTAAGGAGCAGGCCGAGGCCGCACGTCATAATCTTGACGCTATCGACGGTGAACGCGCCGAAGCCCAGCGCGCCCTCGACGAAGCCACGGAGAGTTACGAGAGCACATCTGCCGAGCTCAACGCCCGCGATTCTCACCTAGCCGCCGTGACGGCACAGCTGGGAGTCTTGCGTCAAAGCAGCGCAGCAGCTCTCCAAGAAGTCGAACGCTCGAGCCAGCGGGCAGAGGCCATCGCCAAAGAGCTGAGCGAGCGCGAAGCCGAATGTGACTCTTTGCAGGCCCGACTCGACGCAAGCGATTCTGACCCGAGCACGCTCGAGAAAGACATCGAAGAAAAGCAAGAGCGCCTGCGCGAGATTCAGGCGCATATCGAAGAAGCTCGCAGCGCCGAGACGAGCGCCCGCCTCGCCCTGCGCACGATGGAAGAGCGCCTGCGCGCAAGTGTCGGGCAAGCTGAAAGCCTAGAGCGCGATGCCGAAGCTCTGGCAGCCCGCATGGATAGGGAAGCGCGCGCTGCCGAGCGTCGCGCCCAAGCAGCAGAGCTCGCCGAGAGGGTAGGGGTGCAGGCCAGCCGTGCATTATCTGCCACTCAGGCCCTGCGCTCGCGTATCGGCACCGAGCGCGCCACGGTCGAAGCTGAGCGTTCTGTGCGCGATAAAGAACTCGTCGAATCCCGTCACCGTCTCGATGAGCTTCTCGCTGCTCGCCGCGAATTGGACGACACTGCCCACCGCCGCGAGCTCGCCCAGGCCGAGCAGCGCCTGCGCGTTGAGCAAATCGAAGCGCGTGCAGTCGAAGAACTCGGTATAGACGGCGCAGCTCTTATCGAGGAATATGGCCCGCTTGCCCCGATTCCCATGCCGAGCGAGGATGAGCCCGATAAGACCGTGCCCTATGTGCGCGAAGAGCAAGAAGAACGTTTGGCAAAGGCAGAGCGGCGCTTGGCGCGCCTTGGGCGTATCAACCCGCTTGCTTTGGAAGAGCACGCTGCTTTGGAAGAGCGCGCAAAGTATTTGGCAGGGCAGATTGCCGATTTGAAAGCTTCGCGTGACGATTTGCTGGGGATTGTCGCCGAGATTGATGAGAAAGTCGAGAGTGTGCTCCGTTCTGCCTTGGACGATGTTTCCGAGCGTTTCAGCGAAGTATTCTCGGTTCTTTTCCCAGGTGGTGACGGTCGCCTTGTTTTGACCGAGCCGGATTCCCCGTTGACGACGGGCGTGGATATTGAGGCGCGCCCGCCGGGCAAGAAGATTAAGCGCCTCTCGCTCCTGTCAGGCGGAGAGCGCTCCTTGACCGCTATCGCATACCTGCTGGCGATTTTCATGGCTCGACCCTCGCCCTTCTATGTTATGGACGAGGTTGAGGCGGCGCTCGACGATGTGAACCTCTCGCGCCTGCTCGATATTTTCAGGCAATTGCAGTCCAATTCGCAGCTGCTCGTCATCACCCACCAAAAGCGCACCATGGAGATTGCCGATACCATTTATGGCGTGTCGATGAAAGAACATGGTGTCACGAATGTCGTTTCTCAGCGACTCGCCGATATCACTTCGCACAAGTGATTTTCCTTACGATGACGATATAGGGGTGGGGATTTTTTCCAGATAGTTCGCTGTGTCTTTTATGGAATCTTTCTGTAAAAGCGCTGGTAGAGAAAAATATGTTGCAAATTTTTAATAGATTGTTATCAAAATGTTGTAAAAGCGCAGGTAGCTCACGTGTCCTAGTGGGGAAAACCCCCCAGAAAAAAGTGTGTTTTGGAAAAACTTTTTCTCCTTTTTCGACCATAATAAAAGCATGGTCTTAGCTATTAGTATTGCTTTTTTCATGCTGGCGGGAGCCGTCGGCGTGTATTTTCTTGTCCTCTCGCCTCATGCGGACAATGTGTCTCATCTAGTCTCTGGCTCCTATGAAGCAGTGCGCTCAGCAGACCTTAGTGTTTCTAAAAACTTTGACGTGAATATGTGCGATACGCGCCTTGGAGATGTTTTTGCCTCTTTCCCAGAAGACAGTAGCGATGTGCTCACGGCACAATCTATTGTTGACGAGGTTGACAGGATTCGTCTCGATATTACTAATACGCAGCCTAAGCGCCGCCCCATGCACTACACCTTTTCCTAGTTTCCGTCCTGACGAGGGATTCGCCATTGTCCATTGCGCATAGTGGCGTAATAGGGAAAACTAGAGCGCGTGAATATTTCAATACCAATTATTGTTCTTATTGCTGTTGTCCTGATCGCTCTTATCGGCGTAGGCATAGGCATTGCTATCTCTCGCTCTGGTAAAACAAAGCAGGTCGAGGCCGTCCCCGCCCCAGAAATCACGACAGGTGGCGACGAGGAAAGCGTCAGCGAAG
>JAFYHO010000069.1 GCA_017539125.1 Actinomycetaceae bacterium
AACCACCTCATCCTTGAGGACGTGCCGACCACGCACGAAGTCATTATCTCCAAGCAGGAGCTTGGCGAGAGCACTGACGAGCTGCCCGGCGCAAAGATCAAGGTGACTGGTCCTGACGGCTTCACGGAGGAGTGGACTTCGACCACGGAGGCTCACAAGCTGAAGCTGCGTGCCGGCGAGTACACACTCGAAGAAGTCAACGCCCCCGAAGGCTTCGAGGCAATCACCACCACAATCCGCTTCACAGTGGATAACAAAGGTAAGGTGACAATCCTCAACGCTGAAGAAGTCAGCGGCGGCAAAGTGAGCGTGGCCGACGACGCTATGCTTAACCACCTGATTCTTGAGGATATTCGCCAGACCGTCAGCGTCACCGTCGAAAAGGCGTGGCTCAATGCTCAGAAGTGGCCTGTGGCTGTTCCGGCGCTGTGGCCCGCTGGTGCCGAGGTGACCGTCAACATTAAGGACGGCGACACGCTTGTAAAGACGGTCGTCCTCAATGCTGACAAGCAGAGCGAGACTGTGACAGGCCTGCCGAAGCTAGTTGGCCGTGAGTACACGGTTGAGGAAGCCGAGGTCGTCGGTGTTTACGCCCTGGAAGGCGATCCCGAGATTACGACTGGCGAGGACGGTAATGTGACCGTGAAGCTGACCAACCGTCTGCTTCCGACGCGCTCGGAGCTGGCTGTTGAGATCGCTAAGGTCGATCCGTCAGGCGAGGCACTTAAAGGCGCTGAGCTTGAGGTGACAGGTGTTGACGTGGACGGTAATGCGGTTGCTCTCGGCGAGGCGGCTGCATGGACGACAGATGGCACCAACCATTTCCTTGCCCATATCATTCCCGGCACCTACACCGTGACCGAGAAGGCTGCACCTGCCGGTTACAAGATCGCTGCCCCGATTGAGTTTGAGGTGACGCTTGAGGGTGTGCTTATGGTCAATGGCGAGATTGCCGACTCTGTCGTCATCACGATGACCGACGAGTTGGAAGATAAGCCTGACGAGGAGGAGACAGAAGAAGCTACTCCGACTCCGACTCCAACACCGACGACACCGGTGCCGACACCTTCCCCAAGCCAATCGAGCGTCGAGGCTGAGGACGAGACTCCGGCACCTACCGAGTCGGCCAGTACCCAGCCTGCTCCTTCCGTTCCCAGTGCTACGCCGAAGTCGACCATGAGGTCACTGGTGAGGACTGGAACTCCGACAGGAACGGCGTTTGTGGCTGCATTTGCCTTGATGGGCGCTGGCATCGGTGTGCTCGTCGTCCGCCGCCGCAAGGCATAACACAGATGTTCTGCGCTGCTCCTACCAAGCGCAGAGTATGAGCCAGCAAGTTTTTCTTCCCTAGACTTGTTGGGAGAGGGGGTCGCAACCCAGTTGCGACCCCCTCTATATTGCTTTTTCCCGTCAGTTCACGGGGGATTCGCCAAGCTTGGCCTTGACAGTTTTCTCCTCGCCGGCAGAGTCGATATAAGTAATCTCGACAGTATCGCCAATCGAGAACGTCTTAACCAGCTTCGACAAATCCGATGCCGAACTAATCGACTTACCATTGACGGACGTAATCACATCGCCAGCCTTAATACCAGCCTTTTCGGCGGCACTGCCACGATTGACCTGGACAACATTCGCACCCCTAACGCGCGAGGTGCCGTCCAAATTCTCAGACGTCACCGTCACACCCAAAGCCGCATTCGCGCCAACAATCGTCGAACCCTTCGACTTACCCGTCTTAATCTGGTCAACAACCGACTTGACCGTCTTTGCCGGGATAGCATAACCGTCCGTGTCGCCCGAACGGCCGCTTGTACTCGAAGCTGCCACAACCACGCCAATCACCTTGCCAGCCTTGTTAAACATCGGCCCGCCAGAATAGCCCTGGACAACATCGGCATCGGTACGGATAAGACCCGTCAAATCCTCGCTGCCCTCGCCATCAGTGAGCGCCGTAATATCCTGATCGACAGCAGTAATCGTACCTTCTAGCTGCGAAAGATAGCCCTGACCGCCCGCATTGCCGACAACCGAAACATCCGTGCCCTTCTTCGGCGCGGCAGTATCAAACTCGACATAGTCAAGATCCTTGACATCTTCCAGCTTCAACAGGGCAATATCAATGGAGGCATCATGCCCAACAACTGTGGCATTATAGGTTTTTTCCGTATCCGCGACGGTCACGCGCACAGTCGTCGAACCCTCAACAACGTGATAATTCGTGACGGCGTAGCCATCGGCAGAAATCACCATGCCCGAGCCCGAGCCGATACCACCGGTAAGCATCGAGTTGATGACGAGGACGCCAGGGGCAGACTCGACGCGCGAGCCCGATGAATTGCCCTGCGTACCCTCAGGGAAGAACGGATCCGAGCCGTCCTCACCGAAAACGCCATTGCCATAGTCAGGCTCGGCATCCCAATTATTGGGCACAGATTGCGACGTGTCATCATTGAGAGCCGAGATAATCCCCGCGCCCGTAAAGCCGCCAAGGATCAGCGCCACAGCGGCGACAGCGGCAATGATCGCTACACCCCACTTGCTTTTCTTCGGCTCAGTGGCCGGGGTCTGCCACGGCTGATAAGGGTAGTTATAGCCGTACGTGGTGCCCGGATAGCCATAGCCCTGCGTCTGCGCGCCAGGCTGGCTGGGGTAGGGGTAGGTGGTCTGCTGGTACGGCTGCGACTGCGGGGCGTAGAGAGACGTCCGCGCGTATGTGCCATAGGGATTTGGCTGGCTCTGCGGGATTTGCGGGGTTTGAGGGCTCTGCATTGATGGGACGTACTGAGCCTGCTGGGGGTACTGAGTCCGCTGGGCTTGTTGCGCCTGCTGAGCCTGTTGGAGGTACTGCGTTTGTTGAGCCTGTTGTGGCTGCTGGGTTTGTTGAGCTTGCTGCGGTTGCTGAGGTTGCTGAGTTTGTTGGGGGCGCGGAAGCTGCTGAGTCTGCTGAACTAGTGGAGTGCGGGGAACCTGCGAGACGTATGGAAGCGGTTGCGTCGCTTGGACCTGAGACGGATTCGCCGGTGACGGTTTCTCCGGAGACGGTAACGTATTGACCGGGTTATAAGGGTTTTGCGGCGCGGGAAGCGGTGTTGTTTCCTGTGTGCGTAAAGAATTCGCCTGCGTCTGCGGCGCGCTCTCTTGGGCGTTTTCCGCAGTAGTATTTTCTGTATTTTCCATATTATTATTCATATCCTTCATGCTCCCATCATCGCATTTGTGTGCCTATTGAGCAAAGTGGTGTTCTCCCTCGGCGTGACTCACTAAATCCAGGACTGGAAGAGCATATGTAAATGCCAATAGTCATACGTAGTCGTCGAGCCAATCCACAAGGGATACCAGATAATCGCGACAATACTAATAAGCCCTAGCGTCACGCCAACAAGAGCATACTCGCGCGCATTCGACTTCTCGTGCCACCACTCATCCGCAACGCTCTTATTCTCGTCAGGCTCACTATTTTCACTCTCGGCAGACTCGGCAGACTTGGTGGAATCTGGGTGAATATACGAAGTCAGACGAGAGAAAAGACGAGCATAGATATTATCGTCTTGGCTCTCGTCAGCTTCCTGATTCTCTGTAACGTCCAGATTTTCTGTAACGTCCAGATTTTCTTCTCCGTCCTGAACACCCTCGTCACCGTCAGAATCCTCCGGCTCTATATCGTTGTGCTCAAGCTCAGGGAAATCAGGCAAACACTCATCCGCATCCAGGCCTTTTTCCGTCCACACACCAGGGAGCCACACGTCCGTCACGCCCCCAAAAAGCTCAGAGGGCGACAACTTCCGAGGCGAATGCGGCCCGCCCAAGGAGCCCGTCACCGCGCCAATCGCCCACGCGAGAGCCAACACCACAAAAGGCAGCAAAACAATCGCATAAAACTGGAAAATCGTGCGATTCGAATAGGCAAACCACGGCAGCCACACGGCCACATAGCCCGCGCCAATCGCGCCCGCGCGCCAATCAGCGCGGCGAATCCCCAGCACAATCAACGCCACCAAAGCCAGCACGCCCAGCCACCACACGGCGATATTGCCAATCGAACTAATCGCCTGGACACACTCGGAATCCGGGCAGGCGCTCGTCATCTCCTCCGTGCCCTTCCAATAGAAAGAGACAGGGCGCGCCTGAACAATCCACGCCCACGCCTGCGACTGATAGTCGTGCGGAGTATCCAGGCCATTGTGGAAATCCCACATCGCCTTATGGTAGTGCAGGAAAGAATTGACGGCATCGGGCGCCCACGACAGCGGCAGCTCGCTCGGATCAGCCGTCGCAGCCCACTGGCGATCCCACGAATTCGGGTTAGTGAACCACGACAGCCACGAGGCAATATAGGTGACGAAAGCCAGAGGAACAAGCTGGATAAACGCAGGAATCCCCTCGCGGAACACGCCAGCGCCCATGAAAAGAGGCGCGCCGACAGCCCTGCGTGCCATCACGCCCCACAGGAAAACAAGAATGCCAAAAACAGCCACGACATAAATGCCCGACCACTTCACGCCCATCGAAAGGCCGAGGAAAACGGCAGCAGCCAGAAGCCACGGACGGAAAAAGAGGGACGGCCCCCACACATCGCGCGTGGTGCCATCACGCGTGAGATAGCCGTTGGCGGTTACGCGAGCGAGACGGGCGCGTGAATACTCGCGGTCGCGCAGCACAGCCCAAAAACCGAGCAGGATAAAGAAGGCGAGGATATTGTCGAGCAGACCCGTGCGGCTCATAGTGATTCCCATGCCGTCAAGAGCCATAGCGAAGCCAGCCACGCCCGCGAGTATGGGGGAGCGGAAAAGCCGCAAGGCGATACGAACCACGAGTATGACGGCGAGTACGCCGATGAGCGCCGTCGAAAAACGCCAGCCGACAGCGCTGTCAGAGCCGAAAATCCCTTGCCCGATTGCCATAATCCACTTGCCAAGCGGCGGATGGACAACATAGGCCGCTTCGCTGGTGTTCAGCCCCGAAAAATCGCCGGAGATAAAAGCGTTGTCGATATCCTCAGCCCACGAAGCCTCAAAACCGTGGTGGAGCAGGGAATACGCGCCCTTGACGTAATACGTCTCGTCGAAAATCAATTCTTTGGGGTGGCCGAGGTGGAAAAAGCGGGTGAAAGCGGCGAGGAGCGCCGAGATTGCAGTGACAATCCAGCCAACCCGGCGCTCGCGCGGGTGGATGAGCGTGCCAAGGGGGAGCAGCCCGAGGCGGCCGCGCAGCTCGTCCTCCCATTGGCGTGCGGCGGCGGGGGACAGGCGACCTTTAGGCAGGGTGGCGTAGGGAAGCTTCTGCTGCGCTTCTTTGGGCTGCGCCTTTTCGGGCGCTTTCTCGGCTTCATTGTCCGCTGTGTGTTCAGCGGCGTTTTCAACTCTCGCGTTCACGCCGATAAGTCTACACCAGAGCCATTAGACTAGAGGCATGACAATTCTTCTCGCAGCCACCCCCATCGGCAATGACGGCGATGCCTCTGCGCGCCTGCGTGAGGCAATCGAGAGCGCGGACGTGATTGCCGCCGAAGATACGCGGCGTTTTCGGGGTCTCGCTGCGCGTTTGGGGCTGACGGTCAGCGGGCGCATTGTGTCTTTTTATGAGCACAACGAGGCCGAGCGTATCGGGGGGCTTATTGACGCTGCCCGCACGGGTACGGTTCTTGTTGTTTCGGACGCGGGAATGCCGACTGTCTCCGACCCCGGCTACCGTCTCATCTGTGCGGCTATCGAAAGCGGGGTGGAGTTGAGCGTTTTGCCTGGTCCTTCGGCTGTTTTGACCGCTCTGGCTCTCTCCGGTTTAGCGACAGACCGCTTCTGCTTCGAAGGCTTTGTGCCGCGCAAACAAGGCGAGCGATTGGCAGCCTTGCAGGCTTTAGCACGCGAAGAACGCACAATGATTTTCTTCGAGTCACCCCGCAGGCTCGGGCAGACTCTTGCCGATATGGCGGAAGTGTTCGGGCCAGAGCGTTTAGGTGCTGTGTGCCGCGAGCTGACGAAAACGCACGAGGACGTTAGGCGCGGGGCGCTGGGTGAATTAGCGAGCACCTATGCGGGAGAAGTGCTCGGTGAGATTGTTATCGTTGTGGCTGGTTATGTGTCTGATGGCGGTGGAGACGTTAACGAGGCTGATGTGCGCGAGGTGTGCGAACTGGCGGATTTGGGTGTGCGCCTGAAAGACGCTGCCGGCCATGTTGCTGCGCGGACGGGCGCGCGACGCAACGCCCTCTATCAGGCCGCCCTTGATTACCGCAATTAACTACTCCGTCACACGACCCTATCCCGTCATTGCGAGCGAGTCTGAAAGACGAGCGCGGCAATCAATAATGGAAATTTGACCGACTGGCAACGCGAGCAATAACGGACTATTGATCGCCGCGGTCGCGCCTACGGCGCTCCCTCGCGATGACGGGGAGGGGGTTGTCGCATCGGGCGCGAAGCTAGGCTCGCGATGACAGGGGACGTTACGTAGCAGACAAAACATTACGTTTTGCCTTAAGAAATACTGAAATAAAGTTAAGATTAAGATGTACTTAAGGAAACACTAGGAGACACATATGGCTGATGACGGTCAAGAATTCGCGCACATCCTGCAAGGTGCTATCACCCAGTCAGGAAAAACTCTGGCGCAAATTACCTACGAAGTACGCGAATTAGGTTCTTCTATTTCCCAAGCCTCCCTGTCCTACTGGCAGTCAGGACGCTCCATTCCGCGCCGTCAATCCTCGGCAAAAACCTTGCGTGCCCTAGAAAAAGTCCTCAACGTTCCCCGCGGCACTCTTTTTGATGCCGCTGCGCTCTCGGGTATGCCCAGTGAGCCGGAAGCAGAGGCCACTTTTGAAAACACCTCCCGTGGCATGATCGTCCCTGAGGAATCGCTCGCCGTCCTTGAGGGAACAGACCTTTCCAACATCGACTGGGATAACGAAGTCGAGCGCAAAGCCATGCGCACAAATATCCGCATCTCCAATGACGGACATCTTATGGAGATGACAACTTTGTGTATCGTGGCTCTCCAGGGAACTGACGCTCCCGTTTTCCACGTGGGCAGCGTGTGGAGCGAGGGCAATCCGCCCCCCGAGCTGCTTGAGGTTGTTGGCGGTGAAGTCGGGGAGAGTACCGTCTATCCAGAAGAGAACTATTCTTTGCGCGAGATTCTCCTGCCTAAAGGCTACGCCACTGGCGAGCTGCGTCAGGTCGGCTGGACTTACCGTCAAGAATCGGCGGAAAAAATTACGCGCACGCCGCACCGCTGGTTCGCCCGTCCCCTTGAAACCTATGCCATGAATGTCGCTTTTGAGGGCGATCTTCCTTCGCGTGTGGAGTGGGTGCAGACCCAGGAAGTCACGACGGGCGGTTTTACGCAGAGGATAGAGACGTCGCGCGAGTTGGACGCTAGCAGCGGGGTTGCGCGTCTGGCTTTGGAGAATGTCCACGATTGCACGGCCTACGTGCGCTGGACGTGGTAAGTCGCTTAAAAGCAGAACCGTCAGAATGTGAGCGCGGTAATATAGATGTATGAGTAAACGCGCTTTAATTATCGTTGACGTTCAGCCCGGTTTTTGCGAGGGCGGCTCTCTTGCTGTCGAGGGAGGCAATGCTTGTGCTGAGCGCATCGCCGATTTCGTCACCGAGTACGGCGACGAATACGATCTGATTGTCACCACGCAAGACTGGCATGTTGACCCGGGCGAGCATTTTTCCGACGACCCCGACTTCGTGGACACCTGGCCGGCCCATTGCGTCGCGGGCACAGACGAGGCCGAGTTGCACGATGCGATTGCAAGCCTGAGCATTGACTTCGAGATTAAAAAGGGCGAGTATGCCGCGGCATATTCCGGCTTTGAGGGCGAGGACGGCGAGGGGCGTCCGCTGGTGCGCGTGCTGCGTGACGAAGAGATTTCCGAGGTCGATGTGGTCGGTATTGCCGAGTCGCATTGCGTGAAAGAAACAGCTCTGGACGCTTTGAAGAACGGCATGGTCACGCGCGTTTTCTCCGATTTGACTGTGCCCGTGACCGAGGAATTAGGGAAAGCTGCGCGTGCAGAGATGGACGAGGCGGGCGTTGAGCAGCTCGATTCCGAGGACGCCTTCGGCTTCTACGAGGAGCCCGAGGACGAGGAGATTCCTGGCGACTACGGTGCGAGTGCCGACAGTGCCGATGATTTTGACGACGATGGTTATGACGATGACTATGACGATGACTATGACGATGAGGATGTTGACGATTCGGCGGCCTATAGTGACGACGAGGATTTAGATAGTCTTTTGGCTGATTTCGACGATATCGATTTCGATGTTGACGATTCTGACGAGTTCGATTTCTCTGACGAGGCAAACGACGACGACTTCGACTTCTCTGACATCGACTATCGTCCTTAAACTTTTTGTAGGGGGCGCGCCCCACAGCGAAGAGCGGAGGGTCGGAACACTCGTGTTCCAGACCGAAGCAACGACGCTGTTGTAGCATTGCAACGCAATGCGAACACACAAGGCGGGGCGCGCTTATACCTCAGATTAGAGTGCTGACAATTTCAAGAAGTCTCAAGAGATTCTCAAAATTTTGCACTATAATCGTTGGTATTGGATAGACGAAATTTTTCATTCTATCTATCCTTTCTTTTGATGAAAGGAAACCCCTCCTGAGTGAGGGGTTTCCTCTTTCCCGGCTGGGAAAGCATCAAACCTCGCCTTTCCCCTAAAAGGCGAGTAAACCTATCTGTATTCAGTTACCAAAGAAGCTGGCTTTGGACGATTGATGTCCGGTCAGATACATCCTAGATCTTTTTGCAAGTGCCTGAAAAAGTTATCCCCAACCCCCTTTTTCTGTGGACCAAGGTACGAGTAAGTGTTTGTAATGACGGGGGTGGGAGTGCAGGCTCGCAATGACGGTGGGAGGAGAAAAGGTGACGTGTGGCGGCAGGCGCGCGCGGGGGCAGGTGAAGTCGTAAGATTGCTTTTATGTCGCATATTCTTTCCGCAGTTGCATGGCCGTACGCAAACGGCCCACGCCATATTGGTCATGTCGCCGGCTTCGGCGTCCCCTCCGACGTTTTTTCGCGCTATATGCGAATGCGCGGGCATGACGTCCTCATGGTCTCCGGTACAGACGAACATGGCACACCCATTATGGTGCAGGCGGAAGCCGAGGGGCTCAGCCCGCAAGAACTCGCCGATAAAAACAACCGCATTATCGTTGAGGACCTCGTCGCCCTCGGGCTTTCCTACGACCTCTTTACCCGTACGACCACCGTCAACCATGAGGAAGTCGTCCAAGAACTTTTCCGTATCTGCCGCGACAACGGCTACATGGTCGTCCAAGAAATGTCCGTCGCCATCGACCCCGAGACAGGCAATACCCTGCCGGACCGCTACATCGAGGGCACCTGCCCGCTGTGTGGGGCTGACGGCGCTCGCGGCGACCAATGCGACGCCTGCGGCAAGCAGCTTGACCCGCAAGACCTCATCAATCCCGTCTCGAAAGTCTCGGGTAAAACCCCAGAGTTTAAGATTACCGAGCACTACTTCCTCGACCTGCCCGCCCTTGCCGATTCCCTTGGAACATGGCTCGACGAGGTCGAAGAAACAGGGAAGTGGCGCCCGAATGTTA
Organism: Actinomycetaceae bacterium; assembly: GCA_017539125.1. Lineage (GTDB taxonomy): Bacteria > Actinomycetota > Actinomycetes > Actinomycetales > Actinomycetaceae > RUG11864. Next base: position 9,589 of record JAFYHO010000069.1, read on the forward strand.
TTTCCTTCTCCAAGCATCTGCTTGACGACGTGCGCCCGCGCGCAATGAGCCGCGATATTTCCTGGGGCATCCCGATTCCCGGCTGGGAGGACCAGCCGAACAAGCGCCTCTACGTGTGGTTCGATGCCGTTATCGGCTATCTGTCCGCCGCAATCGAATGGGCACGCCGCCGCGAAGCCGCAGGTAAGGGCAGCGCCGATGATTGGCGGCAGTGGTGGAACAACCCCGAAGCGCTCTCGTACTACTTCATGGGTAAAGACAATATCGTTTTCCATTCGCAGATTTGGCCAGCCGAGCTGCTCGCCTACAATGGCAAAGGTTCACGTGGGGGTAATGCAGGCGTATTCGGCGAGCTTAACCTGCCCACACAAGTCGTTTCGTCGGAGTTCTTGACGATGGAATCGCGCAAGTTTTCATCGTCCAAGGGCGTTGTGATTTATGTGCGCGATATGCTCGAGCGCTACCAGGCAGACGCCCTGCGCTACTTCATCGCTATTGCCGGCCCTGAAACCGCCGATTCTGACTTCACCTGGGAAGAATTTGTCCGCCGCACAAACTCCGAGCTCGTGGCAGGTTGGGGCAATCTCGTCTCCCGCGCTGGCGCAATGATTGCCAAGAACTTCGGCGAGATTCCGCCGGCAAGCGAGCTTGAGGACGTTGACCGCGAGTTGTTGGCGCAAATCGAAGCAGGCTTCGATACCGTCGGCACACTCATCGAAGAACACCACCAGCGCGCGGCAATCACCGAGATTATGCGTCTCGTCGGCGAAACAAACGCCTATGTGAGCGCGACCGAGCCCTTCAAGTTGAAAGCGCCTGAAGAACGTGAGCGCCTGGGGACCGTCTTGAACACTCTCATTCAAGCTGTCTCTGACCTCAACATTATGATGAGCGTTTTCTTGCCGCATTCGGCGAATGCTATCGACGCTATTCTCGGCGGGGCAGGCGATATCGCTCCCATGCCGCAGATTGTTGAAGTGACCGATTTGGATAACGGCAAGGCATACCCGATTATTTCCGGCGACTACACGAACGTGCGCCCGTGGGAACACACCCCCGTCGTCGTCGGCACGCCTATTGCCAAGCCTAAGCCGGTCTTTACCAAGCTGGACACCAGCATTATCGCTGAAGAACTCGAGCGCCTTGGCATCGGCGGCTAACGCAGCGGCCAATAGAGCAGCGTCCGACAATGGCTAAGAAAAATCGGCACACCTACCCCGATGTCCCGCCGCAACTGGCTCATGTGGTTGTCGATAACCACACGCACCTGCCCGTCGGCACAGACCACGGCGCGCTCGGCGACACCCGCGACTATTCGCACCGCCCGCCCGCCGAAATTCCGCCGACAATAGACGAGCACCTCGCCCGCATGGACGCCGCCGGTATCCGCGCGGCAATCACTTGCGGCTGCGAAGTGCCCGATTTGGCAGAATCAGTCGAGCTTGCCTCGCGCTATCCGGGGCGTATCTACACGGCAATCGCAATTCACCCCAATGAGGCTCCCTTGCATTGTGGTATCACCGAGAAAGGCCCTGACGGTCTGGAGCATGGCACAGACCCGTGGCATCGCGAGTACAGCCTTGAGGACGCTGTCGCCCTGGTTGCCGATTTGGCGCGCGAGCCCGGCGTGGTGGCGATAGGGGTGAGTGGCTTGGACTATTTCCGTACAGCCGAGGCGGGCAAAGAGGCACAAAAAGAGGCTTTCCGTATGCATATTGCCCTTGCCAAAGAGCTGGATTTGCCCCTGCAAATTCACGACCGCGAAGCCCACGCCGATTGCGTAGAAGTGCTGCTTGCCGAGGGTGCGCCTGAGCGAACGGTTTTCCACTGCTTCTCTGGGGACGAGCACTTGGCGTGGGTCTGTGTTGACAACGGCTGGTACGGTTCTTTCGGCGGCACACTCACATATAAAGCCAATGATGAGCTGCGTGCGGCTTTCTGCGCCTTCCCCGATGAGCTTGTTCTACTGGAGACAGACGCGCCCTATCTGACCCCCATG
>JAFYHO010000070.1 GCA_017539125.1 Actinomycetaceae bacterium
CAAGAACAATCCCGTGCTCATCGGTGAGCCGGGTGTGGGCAAGACTGCCGTTGTCGAGGGCTTGGCGCAGGCTATCAATGCAGGTGACGTCCCTGAGACCTTGAAAGGCAAACAGATTTACGCCCTCGATATGGGCGCGCTTGTCGCCGGTTCGCGTTATCGCGGCGATTTCGAAGAGCGCATGAAGAAGATTTTGAAAGAAATCAACACTCGCGGCGATGTCGTCCTGTTCATTGACGAGATTCATACGCTGGTGGGCGCGGGCGCGGCTGAGGGTGCCCTCGACGCTGCCTCGCTGCTCAAGCCGATGTTGGCGCGCGGCGAACTCCAAGTCATCGGCGCGACCACTCTCGACGAGTACCGCAAATATATCGAGAAAGACGCTGCTTTAGAGCGTCGCTTCCAGCCGATTCAGGTCGAGCAGCCGACAGCGGAAGAAACTATTGCTATTTTGCGTGGGCTGCGTGACCGCTACGAGTCCTTCCATCGCGTCACTATCACCGACGACGCGATTGAGGCGGCAGCCAACCTCGCTGACCGCTATATCAATGACCGCTTCCTGCCAGATAAAGCAATCGACCTGATTGACGAGGCCGGTGCGCGCCTTGCCATCCGCAAGATGACCGCCCCGCCGGAGCTGCGCGAACTGGACGAGAAGATTGCTGCGGTTCGCCAGCAGAAAGATGCTGCTATTGACGGTCAGGATTTCGAGAAAGCCGCTTCGTTGCGTGACGAAGAGCAGCGCTTGAGTGACGAGCGTGCCGTGCGCGAGCAGGAGTGGAAGAACGGCGATATGGATGTTCCCTCGATTGTCGATGAGGACCTTGTGACCGAGGTGCTCTCGATGTCCACGGGCATCCCCGTCTTTAAGCTGACCGAGGCCGAGTCCTCGAAGCTCCTTCGCATGGAAGAAGAGCTGCACAAGCGCGTCATCGGGCAAGATGAGGCCGTCACCGCGCTTTCGCAGGCAATCCGCCGCACGCGCGCCGGCTTGAAAGACCCGAACCGTCCCGGTGGCTCCTTCATCTTCGCCGGCCCGACTGGTGTGGGCAAGACGGAGCTTGCCAAAGCGCTCGCAGAGTTCCTCTTTGGCGACGAGTCGGCGCTGATCACTCTCGACATGTCGGAGTATTCGGAAAAGCACACCGTCTCGCGCCTCTTCGGTGCCCCTCCAGGCTATGTGGGCTACGAAGAGGGCGGCCAGCTGACCGAGCGCGTGCGCCGCAAGCCGTTCTCGGTGGTGCTTTTCGACGAAATCGAGAAGGCCCATCAGGATTTGTTCAATCCGCTGCTCCAGATTTTGGAAGAGGGGCGTTTGACGGATTCCCAAGGCCGCATGGTCGATTTCAAGAACACGATTATTATCATGACGACCAACCTTGGCACGAAAGACATCACCAAGGGTGTGGCGACGGGCTTCCAGTTCGACGCGGATACGAATACGTCCTATGAGCGTATGAAGCGCCGCGTGAACGAAGAGCTCAAGGAGCATTTCCGTCCTGAGTTCTTGAACCGCGTGGACGACACGATTGTATTCCCGCAGCTTGACCGCTCCGAGATTTTGAGCATTGTCGATTTGATGATTGCCAAGCTAGATAAGCGTCTTGCCGAGCAAAATCTGACAATCAAGCTGACGCGCGATGCTAAAGAGCTGCTGGCTGACCGTGGTTATGACCCGGTCCTTGGTGCTCGCCCGCTGCGCCGCGCTATCCAGCGCGACATTGAGGACGCGCTCTCGGAGAAGCTGCTCTATGGCGAGTTCGCTGGCATTGAGACGATTGTGGTTGGTGTTGACGAGGACAATGTGCCCGTGACCTTCACTTTCACAGGCTATGCCAAGGGCGAGGAGCTACCGTCCGATTTGGCTGACTCTGGCAATGCCGAGGAAATGGACGGCTTGACTGCTGGCGTGGGCGAGCGCGGCCCGAAGGAAGGCACCCAGCCCGCTGGTCTTTCCGCCGTCAACTAGTGTTCTGTTATCCGTAGCTGTAGTCTCATATTGAGGTAGTGCAGCAGGTGTATGCGTTAGGGTGTGAGTATGTTTATTGCTATTCCTGTGACTGATGACGGTATGGTCGATCCGCGGTGGGGGCGCGCTCGCAGCGTCGCCGTAGCTGAGCTGGACGAGAATAATAAACTGGTTTCGTGGCAGTCTCACGTGGTGCGTTGGGACGAGCTACATGGCGAGGGCGCACATGGCCAGCATCATGCGCGCATTATTCGTTTTTTGCGTGAGAACTCGGTCGAGGCTGTACTGGTGGGACATATGGGTCCGGGCATCGCGCACAGCATCGACAAGATGGGGATTCTTATCGGGACGGGAGCGCAAGGGGACGCGCGTGCTCTAGTGCAGGCGGCCGGCGCGCAGATACGTGAAGAATTAGCGCGGCGCTCTGCGTCTGACGGTTCTGCCAGTTCTGTTAGTGCTCTTGACTCAGGGGTGCCAGAGAAAGGCGAGCGGAAAAACCTGCTCGGCTAATTCCACCCCCGTCGTTGTTCGGCGACTTCGTTGCCTTATGACGAAGAATTAAGCAATGACGGGCTGCTCGGAGTCAGTATCGTCCTCGCCGGGTACTTCGCCGAAAGGAATAGTGCGTGCCGATTCGCATAAGGCGAGGATTGCCTCCTTGAGCGTGTGCGCGACGGTTTCCACATCGTTTTTCGCTTCGCTCGCCTTGAAGGACTCAAAAATGAGTGCGCGCGCAAAAGACGCCCACAAATCGGGATTGTCAGCGCCCATTGCCTGAAATTGCTTCGTAATAAAGCCCTCAATGAAGCCGTGAACATTCGCAACGCTGCCTTGAGTGGTTGCCCGCTCTGCCGATTTGCCCGGTCGACCCGTGCTCAGGCGCATGGCGGACATGAGGGAAGAGTGCGGGTAGTTGCGGGTTTGCAGCACCGAGGCGGCAGCGAAATCTGCCAGACGCTCGGCAGGGTCAGCGCTCATGTCGATATGGGAGAAAATTGCCTTGCCCCAACGCGGCACAAAAGATTCAAGAGCAAGCATTTTTAGGTCGTCAACAGAGTCAACATAGCGGTAGATGGAGTTACGGGCAATTCCCGCCTCTTTAGCGACAGCACCAGCTGAAAGACCCCGCGGCCCCTGCTCTTGCAAGATACGCTCAGCGGCTTCCACAAGGCGTGTTTTAATCATGTCATGGTGTTCACGCACAGTTGGGGCAGCGATTTTCGGCATCGGTCTGTCTCCTACCTTTTTCTTTCAATAGAAATTTATGTGCTGTACTTTATCACTTATTTTTGCGACACGTCCACTCAAGTGAAGCACATTTAGCGTTACCGTCACCATAATTCACACTAATCCGTAGCGTATAGCGGCGACTGCGAGAGCTGTACGGTTGTGTGCGTGCAGCATGTTTTTGAGACGCGAGGTGTGGCTTTTGATCGTCGATTCGGCGAGGAAAAGACGGCGCGCGATGTCCGCATTGCCGAGCCCCAGGCACAGCAGCCTGAGGATTTCGCGGTCACGGCTGCTGATTGTTTTGATGGCGGGTTGTCCGTTAATTGTTGTCGTGTGATTGGGGGTTGTGTGGACGGTGTAGCCGCAGCTGACGAGTTCGATGGTGCGGGCGAGTTGTTTGCTTGTGCAGGGCGAAGTGAGTATGCCTTCGCAGAGATGTTCGAGAGCTGCGGGAAGGTCGGATGGGTCAGGAAAAGCCGGTAGGCAGAGGATGATGGCGAGGCCCTCGAGTGTTTCTTTCAGGTTGGCAAGCAGGGGGAGTAGGGGTTCGACGGGCTCGTTGTGCGAGAGGAGCAGAATGTCGGGACGGTGGAGCATGACGAGAGGTATTGCTTGTGACAGAGTATCGCTGCTTGCTAAAAGGCGAAGATGTGAGCAGTGTGTGAGTTTGGATTGTAGCTGGGTGAGGGCGAGCGGTGTTGAGCTAGCGAGTACGAGAGTTGCCGGCGGGAGAGTGTCGACAAAGACGCGCTGTGGTGGCAAAAATGCGGGGTTGTTGTGGGGTTTTGTGTGAGACATAGGAAATCCTTGAGGGGTGACGGGTAGGCAGGGGTGAGCCCAAGATATGTGGTGAGTGACCGTCCGAAGAGGTGAGTGACGGTTCTGGAAGCACTGTAATCATAGTGCGGCTCACAAAAGAGGCGGGAAAAGACACGCTACACGGCCGTCATTACGCCAGACCAGTCACAAAGTGTCCACTATATGAGATATCTCTATGCGAAGATAACCTATGTGGCTTAATTGTACGCGGGAAATGGGCGCGTGCCCGCTGTCCATTTCCGATGTATTGAAGCGAAGAAAGGACCAGTATGGATTCTCGTCTTGAGGCAGTTTACGAAAAAGTCATCGCCCGTGATGGCTCACAAAAAGAGTTCCACCAAGCAGTTCACGAGGTTTTTGACTCACTTGCACCCGTGATTGCAAAGCACCCTGAATATCTCGACCAAGCAATTCTTGAGCGCATCATCGAGCCCGAGCGCCAAATCATCTTCCGCGTACCCTGGATGGACGACAATGGCAAGGTCCAAGTCAATCGCGGCTACCGCATCGAATTCAACAGCGCACTCGGCCCGTACAAGGGCGGACTGCGCTTCCACCCCAGCGTCAATGTTGGCGTTATCAAGTTCCTCGGCTTCGAGCAGATTTTCAAGAATGCCCTGACAGCACAGGGAATCGGCGGCGGCAAGGGTGGTTCGGACTTCGACCCCAAGGGCAAGTCTGACGCCGAAGTAATGCGCTTCTGCCAGTCCTTCATGAGCGAGCTTTTCCGCCACATCGGCCCGAATACTGACGTTCCCGCTGGCGACATCGGCGTGGGCGGCCGCGAAATCGGCTACCTCTTCGGCCAGTACAAGCGCCTGCGTAATGCCTATGACGCTGGCGTTCTCACTGGCAAAGGCCTCGATTGGGGTGGCTCTCTTGCACGTACCGAGGCAACTGGTTACGGCACGGTCATCTTCGCTCAGCGTATGCTCGAGACCAAGAATGACAGCTTCGATGGCAAGACGGTTCTCGTCTCTGGTTCGGGTAATGTGGCTATCTATGCCGCTGAGCGCGCAGAGCAGCTCGGCGCAAAGGTTGTTTCGATTTCCGATTCCTCCGGCTCGGTCTATGATCCCAACGGTGTTGATGTTGAGCTGCTCAAGCAGGTCAAGGAAGTTGAGCGCGGCCGCGTCTCCGATTACGCCGAGCGCCGTGGCAATGGTGCTGAGTTCCGTGCAGGACAGCGCCCCTGGGATATTCCCGCCGACATTGCCTTGCCTTGCGCTACACAGAACGAAGTGGAGAAGGCTGACGCTGAGGCTCTCGTCAAGAATGGCGTCAAGCTGGTCGCTGAGGGTGCAAACATGCCTTCGACCCCCGAAGCAATCGAAACCTATGAGGGTGCAGGCATTGCCTATGCTCCCGGCAAGGCTTCGAATGCGGGTGGCGTGGCGACTTCCGCTCTGGAGATGCAGCAGAACTCTGCACGCCAGCAGTGGACATTCGACGATGTCAAGGATCGCCTCGACAACATCATGACCAATATCCACGACACATGCTTGGAGGCTGCCGATACGTATGGCGCTCCCGGCGACTATGTGGTCGGCGCAAACGCTGCCGGCTTCGTCAAGGTCGCTGACGCAATGATGGCTCAGGGCTTGGTCTAAAACCACCCGTCGTCGCGAGCCTGTCAACGGCAGGTGAGGCGATCTCTCGAAACTTAGTGGGCGGCTCTCATCTGAGGGCCGCCCACATTTTTACGCAGAGGTGTGGGAGCGGATAGCACGCCAGGCGCGGAGCAGGGCGTTACCGTCGCCGCCAGAAATCCTAAAGAATTCGCCCATATCGTTCTCGTCGCGCCCAAAATCCTTACGCCTCTTATCCAGAGCCGTCGCTGTGCCATGCGACAGCACCTGCTCGACTGGCTCCAGCTCACGCAAAGCAATACCGCGAATATGACGGGGATGTTCGCGCGCAACCTCGTCATACAAAAACGGGTCATGCTGACCGTCGTCACCCACTAAAATCCATTTGATATTAGGGAAAGTAATCATCAAATTGCGCAACTGCTGCTTCTTATGTGCTTGGCCGTTGCGGAAAAAACCAGTCGGCGTCGGCCCCCAATCGGTGAACAGCATCGGCCCATTCGGATAGCCATTAGCCTCGATAAACGCCTGCAAAGCCGGCACAGTATTCCACGCACCCGTCGACAGATAGAAAACAGGCGCATCAGGATGTTCGGCGAGCATTTCGCGGTAGAAAGCCGCCATGCCTGGCACAGTTTTGCGTGCGCTCGTATGGCTGACGAAAGTGTTCCACGCCGCCAGCATCGCGCGCGGCAGCTTCGTGATAACAATCGTGTCGTCCACATCAGAGATGAGGCCGTAGGTTGTTTTGGGCGAGACAATCATGACTGGCGCTTCGACAGGTTCGCCAGTAGCAGGGGTGAGCAGCGCGGTGTGCCAGCCCGGCTCAAGGCCGTGGTTGGGAATAACGAAGTCGATGTAGCCGGCGCGGTCGGTGCGCGTTTGGTATTCGCGGCCGTTGACTGTGACGGTGACGCGCAGATAGCCGACTTGTGTGGTGAAAAAGGAGCGGAAGCCACGCTGGACGTATTCTGCCTGGTGAACCGCTAAATCGAGCATAGGAGTGAGCGTGTGGGAGACTTCCTCAGGCAAGAAAGAAGCGTGGGCGGAGGAGGGCAGGGCTGACAGGATAGCGGGCGGGCGGTTCTGCGGGTCCGCCATGATCGCGCGCCCGAGAATATGGACGGAGCTCGTCGAGCCGTAGCCAGTGTAGGGGAGGATTTGCGGCAGCCACCCCTCTTTGCGGCGGCGCACAATCCCGCGACGGTTGGTCGCGTCCTCAATCGCGCGGGCAATATCCGAAAGCTCCATGCAACCAGCCTAGCTGACCGTATTGATTTCCGTTGCCTATTCAGCGCGCTTGAAAGGCTTGGAGGACGTA
>JAFYHO010000071.1 GCA_017539125.1 Actinomycetaceae bacterium
CAAAGGCTGATAGCCAGCATTTAGCGCTACATCAATCACTTTAGGGCTCTCGGCGATGAAGGGAACATCGTGCACATCGGCTACGCGCTCAAGCTGCGGAGTGTGTGCGTGGACTGTGCGCTCGCTGATATCATCGCAGGCTATATCGTGTGATGTGGCAGGAATATAGATTCTCATACCGTTATGCTACTAGCAATTGCGTCAGCAAGACCAGCGATGTCTTTGACTGCTTGCGATGAAGCATTGACTTCCCGCAAAAGCATTCCGCGATTTTCGGCTTCTTCGTACACACTCCTATCGTCGCTAATCCAGTGCACATTTTCATAGCCTTTCATTGCAAGTATTCTGCCGATTTCCTGCCTATCGTCACCAGTTTTGCGGCTCTTGCGCGTGCGCGTGACGGCAATATGCACTCTCGGTAAGTCACGTTTGCTAGCATCATCGAGACAATTCAGTAAGCGCCGCACACCCAGCACTCCTGCCTGCCCAACAATCACGATGTCATCTGCCGCCTCAAGCAATTCACAGGTCACGCCGTCACGCTCATCGTCATAGCTAAAATCGCGCTTCTCGGCCTGCGCGGCGCAATCGACGACCGTCACACCCCAGCCCTTTTTCGCTTGTGTAAAAAGTTCACGGGCAACAGGTGACGGAATCTCGCGCCAACGGCTTCCCACATTTAACCCAGCAAGGAAAGAAAATCCGCCGACTGGCACACAAAGCTCACTCAAAGATTCCGTTGATATTTTCCCCATGTTGATATGGCGTGCTGCGGCTATAAGGGCAGAGGATTCTTGGTTGAGGGCAACAAGCTGTGCAAGAGAGGGGCTGTAAGTGTCCGCATCAATGAGCAGAGTGAAGGATGCCGTATCTGACAAATCCGCCTCTCTCTTTTTCCGTCGTCCCCATCCCCGCACTCGCTCATTTTCCCCACATGCCCTAGCAGCAAACTCTGCCGCCAAATCACGGGCAAGAACAGAACGCCCTGGTGAGCCAGCAGTGCCCCAAACGGCAATCAGACGCCCATCAGCTTCTGGCTCACTTGACACCTCACGGTTGGCGATAGGAAGAGGATTGCTCATCAGAGATTGCACGCAGGCGAGCACTTCAGCAGCGAATGGGGAACAAATCGCGTCAATGCCGCGCTCGCGCCCATTCTCGCCAGCTCCGACCGCGACAATCTGCACGCCGCACGAATGTAAATCGTGAATAAAGGTCATGTCGGCATCTTCAATGACGGCGATAGAGCCTATACCGGCTTGAGCGGCGGCGAGAACTTCGGCTAAATCGGCGCAGCGTCGCGCCACGACTATCGGGGGCTTGGCACTCCCAAGAGCCGTCACGACTTCGCTCTCAAGGCTGCCACGCAAAGCAAGAAGAACACTCACAGTTCCCCTCCTGTCGTGACGACAAATAGTGAATCCGTCCCCAGCGCTGTGAGAATCTCGCTCGCCTGCGCCTTGGGTACGAGCAATTCGGCGCTTTGTCCGGTGTTCAGCACACCGTCACCATTCGATAGGGAGACAAGTACAGCGTGCTCACTCAAAAGGGAAATGCCTGCTTCGTCGCCCGACACACTGCTTTTATCGACTCTCCACAGGCTGAGTGTGTCGCCGATTTCTGCCTGCGATGGCACTGGTGCGCCTAGTGGAATAACAACTCGCGTACCTGAAACATCGGTGGAGCGCAGGCTGCTTTTGCTGAGCAGTTCGCCTTTGTGGACGGTAGCGGCGATAATATTTTTTCCTTCTATATCTTTGGGGCCGACATAGGAGCCTGCGAGGGCGGGATCAATATCGACGAGGATGAGTTCGGAGGTGTCGATTTTTCCTCCAGGAAGTAGGGTGCTTTGGGCTTGGTAGACGGGAGTAGTTTGGGGACCTGAGAGCAGCATTCCCCCGCCGGCGGCAGAGAGGGCGATAAGGAGTACGCCGACGGCTAGGCGTGGGTCGCGCCAGCGTGAAGCGAGGCGGCGGAAAGAAGTGGACATGTCTATCCTTTCGTCAGTGCTAGTGAGCGGATTGCTAGAGGCATGAATAGATAGTCTCATATTTTGCAAGAGCAGAAAAAAATTATCCACAGCCCTGTGGATAATTTGTGCAGGGGCTTGCAAAGTTGAGCAGAATGGAGCTATGTACAAATTTCTAACGATTGCCGATGTGGCAGAATGTCTCAATGTTTCAGCAGGGCAAGTGCGCACCCTGATCAAATCGGGTGAGCTTCCAGCCATTCAGGTAGGTGGACGGGGGCAATGGCGTATTGACGTCGCCGAGCTCGAAGCCTACATCGAGCGCGGCTACACCAAAACCCGCGACAGCTTCCAAGTCAGTTCATGGCAAAACTAGTAAATGTGCCTGTAAAAGTAAGAAGCACCCCCGCCGGAGCAGGGGTGCTTCACTAATTATTGCCTTAGCGCTATTACCACATGCCAGTGCCGAGGCTCGGATCGTCAATGACATTACCATTGGCGTCCAGCTCAACCTCAGGCTCAGGAAGAACACGCAGAGCAACGATAGCTGCCACGAGCCCTCCCCACACTAGGACAATCGCAATAACCATAAGGAGAATAGCAACCGGACTCATTGTGCGCCTCCTTCTACTGTTTCAGCAGGCTCTCGCCCACCAGTATTTCCAGCCTTGAAATCGTCAATTGCCTGACGAATATCGGTGGCGATGGAATCGGAATCGTCCAAGTCACGCATGGGCGAGCCACGGCGCTCATAACGCTCTGGATCCATATCTGCCGCACCGGGAACATGAGTCCTCCACGGCAGGAAGGTAAAGATAACAGAGAAGATGATGATGAACGCAACCGTGCCCCAACCGTAAGCATTGTTAGCTGCCCACGAATAATCGCCGCCGCCATAAGGCTCTTGGAAGCGGCTGATAGCCGTCGATATGAGAAGATATATCAACACAATCGGGACGATAATACCAGCAAGCCACGACCACACCATCGGCGTCTTGATAGCAGAAACAGTATTCAAATGTCTACGCAAGCCACCCAGCTTCGTCGCCGAGAATACAGCAACAAGAGCCAAGAGCAATGCGCCGCCAACCACGCCGAAGTTGTTGGCATAATCGTCAACAATATCGAGTGCGGTCAAGCCGGAGCGTGGTGCGAAGAGGATAATCGACACCAAAGCCATAGGAATACCCATAACCAAGGAGGCCTTAGGAGCTGACAAACCAAACTTGTCCTGCAAGCTGGAGGAGACCACCTGCGTAATCGAAATCAGCGAGGTGATACCAGCAGCCACCAGCGAGGTGAAGAACAGGATACCGAAGAGCGCGCCACCGGGCATGGTGGAAATGAGCTCTGGGTAGGTAGCAAAGGCAAGCATGACGCCCTGGAAACGCATCTCACCAATCTCAACACCCTGCTGCACGGACATGTAACCGAGAGTTGCGAACACGCCGATACCAGCGAGAATCTCGAAGGACGAGTTTGCGAAACCAGCAACCAGACCTGTACCTGTCAGATTTGCCTTGGGCTTGAGGTAGGACGCATAGGTCACCATAATGCCGAAGCCGATAGACAGGGAGAAGAAGATCTGACCAATTGCAGCAATCCACACCTGCGGATTAGCAACTGCCGACCAGTCAGGAGTGAAGAAGGTGTTAAGACCCTCGACAGCACCCGGCAGGAACAGAGCGCGAACCACAATAATGAGGAAGAGGACAATCAGCAAAGGCATGAAAATCTTGTTTGCCTTTTCCACGCCACCGGACACACCGAGCGACATAATCAGCAAGGTGAAAATCCAGATGAATACAAGAGGAATCAGAATGCCTACAACGGGAGTAGGATCGAACTCGCCGCTTGCCTCACCCAAATGCAAGAACTCACCGACGAAGAAGCCAGCGGTACCCGCCTCTGGGTCTGCCGTCCATGGCTGTGTAACCGAGAAACCGATATAACGGATTGCCCACGCGAGAATAACCGCGTAGTACACAGCGATAACGATAGACGTTGCCGTTTGAATCCAACCAACGGACTCACCAAACTTGCCAGCCAAACGGCGAATAGCAAGCGGCGGTGAACCGCGGAACTTGTGTCCGACGGAGTAGTCGAGCAGGAGCACGACAAGACCGATCAGAATCAAGGAAACGAGATAGGGGACAATAAAGGCGCCGCCGCCATTCTTATAGGCGACACCGGGGAAACGCCAGATGTTTCCCAAACCGACTGCCGAGCCGATAGCTGCGAAAAGGAAGGCGGTCTGTCCGCTCCACGAATCGCGCTTGGGCGCAGCTTGCGTATTTTGTGCCATAAATGCACCTCCTTATAGAGATTTTTCCAGATTACTACATTTATGCGCGTCATCTAGCGATTTTTCCGCAAAATGCATAAGGTGAGCGGTCACAAATTGTCACAAATTTTTCTGACCTGCTCGGCTTTTTCGGGTGTGAGAGCCCGACGCTGGACTGCCCTATTGGCAGCTGTGCTGGCTAATGCACGATATAGCGGAGGGATATCGCTGTATGACGTGCTTGAGGAGGCGTCCATTGTTTCGCTCTGGCTCAAGGCGTCAAGTGCTTCTAAATGCTCACGAATCGTGCCCGTATCCCCACGCACGACCGGTCCCGTCTGCGAGCTCTCCCCCGAACGCAGTACGCCGTCCAGCGCCGCTTCACACAAGGGACGCAGATATTCGCCGGGTTCTGCCACCCCGACGGCACTCAAAATTCGCATGGATTGACCGATGAGAGTGACGAGGTGATTCGCCCCGTGAGCGAGAGCAGCGTGGTAAAGCGCCCTGTCCTCTTCGGCAATCACAACGGGCACTCCCCCGATTTCAACGACGAGCGCCTGAGCAATAGGCAGGTAGAGAGGCGAGCCTGTCACGGCGCAGGGACAACCGGATAGACGGGCAACATCGAGGGATGTTCCCGTGAAAGTCATGGCTGGATGGATTGCGAGCGGCAACGCACCGGCTTCAGCTGCCGGGTCTAGGACGGACGTGCCGTAGCGTCCTGCTACGTGGATGACGATTTGCCCAGGGCGGAACAGACCGAGCTTAGCCAGACCGGAAACAAGCCCTGCAAGTTCGTCGTCTGGAACAGCAAACAAGACAAGCTCGCTGCGCGTAACAATCTCTTCAATCTCTAAGGCTGGAACGCCAGGAAGCATAGTCTCCAAACGCTCGCGCGAGGCCTCAGAATGGGCGTATGCCCCGACAATCTCATGCCCGAGCGCCCGCAGGGCAGAACCGAAAGCGCTGCCGACGCGACCAGCGGAAATAATGCCGATTTTGAGTTTTCTGTCAGCCATGCTTCACCTCTCTGGGATAGCGAACCGTGGCACAACCGTTTGGCAGCGCTCACGCCACGCCCTGATCGCGTCAGCCGCTTCGCTCCCTCGCGACGACGGGAGAGAAGCAGCACGGCGCGCCTGCGAAAAGCGCCGCAATTCGTCAACTGCTACAGGCATTTCTGTCTCTGGATAATTTGCAAGCATAAAATCTCCCTCGACCAGGCAAATCTCTAACGAAGCTACTTTGAGCTTGCGGGACAACGGGCCTTGCCCCACAGAAATTGACTGCCAATGCTCATGGAAAAGAATGTCAATGGAATCCGTCAGCAGTCTACGCGAGCGCTTAATAACGACTTCGTCCGTACATACACACGCACTCCAACGCCACGAAAATGGGTTGATATATCGCGCGCGTTCACTGGCGAAGCTGGCAAAGCGCACACCCTCAAGGCCACCAATTCTCTGCCTCTCAAGCTGCTTGCGCGGGAGCATACACTCGTCAAGAAGCGCGCCAGGGCTGTCCATTCCGAGATTATTCGCAAAAATCCACAAGACCCGCTCGATATCAGCGCGCGTTCCCAGCGGCACCAGCTTCAGGGATGTTTCAACGTCGTCAGAATCCGCGTCCATGCCAGGATACGTGACCGCGAGCGACCACATCCCCAGCAGTCGCATAACCAGCGAGCGCTTAATCGTGATGAGGTGGACGCGCTCAGGAGCGATTGTTCGGCTCGTGACGGTCGTGAGTCCAGCGCGTAGCCGCACGCCGTTGTCGCTGATATAAAGACGGGTGTCCCACTGCTTAGAGACACTGGAAACAATGGATGCGCCAAAGCCGATGGCGGCAAAAAGGAAAGCAATCAGTGAAAACTCTTCGGCGATAAACGCCAGAATAAAAAGACCGACGCCACCGAGTATTCCCCCAAAACCAAGGCTGATAATTTTGCTGATGATGAGGTTTTTCAGGCTGAGATGGTACATCAAAACATCGTTATGAGGTGCGAGCTCTGTATCGGGGGCAGGGACGGTGACGGTGTCAGGGGCAGGTGCGCTGGCACTATTCATGTCGGGTTTCCAGATAGCTGCGGGGACAATTCCCGCTGCACGAGCTTCGCTGTAATCCGCCAACTGGATTGGCGCAGTTTCCACGTCCACATTCTGAGGAAAATTGCCCGCGTATTTTTGGGGAGGGCGAGGAAGCTGGACGCCTTGACGGGCAGCATTCGAGGCTGCCAACAACCACGAACGCAACTGGGCAATTCCCTCATACGGGAGCAAGCCGAGTTTCATCGCCTCGGTTGCGTCTGCGCCTGTGTCAATTTTTAGGGTTGCCATGCGGAACAGGCGGTCAAAAATGGTGCGCTCAATTTCGACCGTCTGGATACGTTTATAGGGCAGGCTCTCATTCGACTTGAAGAAAATGCCTGAACGACTGTGTACCGCATCTGTCGAGAAGGCAAATTCTTCCCGTTTCCACTGCATATAGCCAAAACCCAGAGTGAAAAGAATGAGGACGACCAGAATGCCGATACCAATGAGAAGCCCAATCCAGCCTAGACCGAATAGCATCTCGAAAAAACCGTCATCGTCAGGCTTGCCGCTGACGATATTTTCAAGAAGATTCCACGCCACCACAAGAAGAGCGGCAAAAATCAGAAAAACAGATTTGACGATTGACAGCAGGGAAAAACGCTGCCAATCTAACTGGGTTTGGGTGTCTTTGAGGCTCACAGCCCCTCCAAGTTTGCTTCACCCAGACGCGATAGCTTCTCGCGCAGCCGCTCGGCTTCCTCGGCTTTCACCCCGTTAATAGAGCCGTCGCTATCGGATGACGCCGTCACTAAAGTCAATGAGGCTAGGCCTGCTTTACGTAAAAAAGGCCCTTCTTCTAGTGTCACTTTTTGTAGGCGTCCGTAGGGAATAACCTCGAAGTTGCGGAACATGAGGCCTCTGCGCAGGACAAGTTCTGTCTCTGTTTCGGCGTAGCCGAAGGCGTAGGTGCGCCGGCGCAGGAGGACGAGGTTGACGAGGCGGATTGCGAGAATGAGCGCCCATATGAGCCACAGCCACCACAAATGCGAACCAAAGAGGATAATGGCAAGTGCAGTCACCCCATAGAAAATGACTATCCATATGAGGCGGACTTTCAGGCGCACCCCGAAATAGGCGGGGTCTGAGCGCCGGAATTCTTGATGATTGGCTATTTGCGCGGCATCTATCACGCTTGGCTCCTCCTGTCACGAATAAGCTCGGAGATTGGCGTACCTGCGAGAGTTGCGTGCGGCTCGATTTGCACCCAGGGTTCGAGGACGAAAAGCCGCTTGGCTGCGCGCGGGTGCGGCAGGGTGAGCCGCACATGGTCTGCCTCAACGCCAGCGTAGTCGATGATGTCGAGGTCAAGTGTGCGCGCTCCCCAGCGCTCGGTGCGCACTCGCCCGTGTTTGTTTTCGATTGCTTGTAGGCTGTCGAGCAATTCGAGGGGCGAAAGCTCTGTTTCGACAAGCACCACGCCATTCGTGTAATCGTCTTGGGCTTCTTGCCCCTCGGCGAGAACGGGCTTAGTTTGTATAAAAGGCGAGACGGCGAGTAGGCGCAATCCGTCAAG
Source organism: Actinomycetaceae bacterium (assembly GCA_017539125.1). Lineage (GTDB taxonomy): Bacteria > Actinomycetota > Actinomycetes > Actinomycetales > Actinomycetaceae > RUG11864. The sequence goes on from JAFYHO010000071.1 coordinate 7,863, forward strand.
GGCGCGAATATCCTCAACAGCCGCGCTCAGTGTTTCCTGCGCGTCCCCGATATTGCCGCCGAGCGCAATAACCGCACGTTGGGCGCTGCTGGGGCGCTGCGCTAAAGGATTAGGGCGAGTGATACGCACATATGCGTCCGCGAATGTTTCTTGGACGGGCGCACCCGGCTTGTGGACGGTGACGGTCACGGATAGTGGGTCGCGTACAAGCACGCGCTCGGCGATTTTTTCTGCAAGGGTTTCAATGAGGTCAACTCGCTCGCCATCGACAACGACTGCCCGAGCGTCCGCGGCGAGGTCGGCATAGGAGATTGTGGCGCTCAGCGAATCGGACGTGCCAGCACTGCGAGTATCTACCTCGACTTCGATATCGACAATAAAAGGCTGAGGGTTGTGGTGCTCGGACTCATAGACACCGTGGCACGCCATGAACTCTAACCCTGTTATCGCAACAATATCTGCCATGCCGCTCCTTACCTCGCCTTTTCTTTCATCTTGCCTATTATATACTC
>JAFYHO010000072.1 GCA_017539125.1 Actinomycetaceae bacterium
AATGCGTAGTACGTGCACCTTCTGCGTTTGCGATGACTGTGGGTTCGCCGCCCTCGAGGACGGAAACGCACGAGTTTGTGGTTCCGAGGTCGATACCTACTGCGTATGCCATTTCTTTCTCCTCCTGTTGAGTTGACATTGCTGTAAATCCTGTACGCCGTAAAAGGCGCTGCCCCAAGTCTGCACCATTATTGGACTTATGTCCAGTACTGTGATGAATTCTTGAGTCCATACCACTCAACTTTTAAGCCCTCGTTTTTATTCCCACAAGAAAAAATACCGCTATTTACCTCTACCGTCATTGCGAGGAGCGTCAGCGACGAAGCAATCCATATCGACACGAATTGCTGAGTTGCAACGCAAGCAATAAAGGACTATAGATTGCCACGCTCGCTTTGCTCGCTCGCAATGACGGGAAGGGAGATTGCCACATCAACGGGTAGAGAATAAGCCCTATCATCGGTAAAATTGACTAGGCAGATAACGGTGTCTGCGTCCAGCAGAAACGCGAGATTTTGGAGTGAGAATGTCAAGCAGTGACAACCAGTCCTACATTATCCGCATGGCAGACGGAACCATCAAACAATTCAACCCATTTTCCGGCACGGAAGTCTGGACTGTGCCCGGGCGAGCTAACCGTCCTTTCGACGATAAAGAGCATAAAGCGCGCACAATCACCGATTTGGGAAACACCTGCACTTTCTGCGTTGGCAGAGTGCGCGAGACGCCACCCGAGAAAGCGCGAATTGTCAAGAATTCCGTCAAAAAGAGCACAAAAAGCACAGCAAAAGGCGTCGCAAAAAAATCCAGCAAAAATGGCAACGGGGACGGCTACAAAATTCTCTACAACGGCACCGTCGACACTCTCGCGTCCGAGTGGGAATTCCGCCGCATTCCCAATCTTTTCGAGATTATCTCCTACGACTATTGGCAGCAGAACTATGGTTTTGAGATGGACCGCGAATCGCGTTCACGCATGGAAGCCTATATTGCCGACCCTGCCGGCAAGGCGCACCTGCTTGAAGTTATCGAGATGAAACTGGCTATCTCTGGCGAAACTGCCGGTGCCAAGAAAAAAAGCGAGCGCTCCCTGCTTCGCCTGGCAGAGCCTTTCTTCGGCGGCGGACACGACGTCATCGTTGCCCGTCGTCATTATGTGGACGGCGCGAAAAAGACCGACCAGTTTGCCAGCGCCGGCACTCTCACTCCCGAAGAACACTCCTGGTACATGACACTGACGATTGACGCAATGCGTGACCTGTACGAGCGTAACCGTTACGCCCGCTACGTGCAGGTTTTTCAAAATTGGCTCAAGGCCTCGGGGGCGTCCTTCGACCATTTGCACAAGCAGCTCGTTGCTATCGACGAGCGCAGTGTCGGCACGCGCAATGAGATTCCGCTCCTGCGCGCAAACCCAAATATTTACAACGAATACGTCGTGAACTACGCCGTCGGACATAATCTTGTGGTCGCCGAGAATGACCACGCTATTGCCCTTGCCGGTTTCGGACATCGCTATCCAACGCTGGAAGTCTGGTCGCGCTCGCGAGCCAGCCAGCCGTGGGAGCATTCGCCCAAGGAGCAGCGCGCAATGAGCGACCTCGTCCACGCCATGCACGCGGTGACGGGCGCAGAGGTGCCGACGAATGAGGAATGGTACAGTGCGCCGATTGATTTGGACGTGCCAATGCCCTGGCGTATCTTGCTGAAGTGGCGGATTTCCACGTTGGCTGGTTTTGAGGGTGGCTCGAAGATTTATGTGAACACAATTAGCCCGTACGCTTTGCGCGATAAGGTGACCGAACACCTGCTGGAGCTGCGCGCCGAGGGTCGTATCGCTGGAGACATCCGCATTGCGAGCGAGTGCTCCGGCGAGGTCAATCCTTTGCTGTACAATCGCAATTTGTAAGCGCTTACACCTTCTCGTCATCGCGAGGGAGTTCCGACAGGAACGACGTGTTCGGCACTTCGTGCCTCTCATAACTGCGTCGCTACGGTCTCGAGAGCGAGCTCTCGGACCCTTCGCTCGTTGTTATGGCGATCAATGGTCCTTTATTGCTTGCGTTGTTCGGCGTGCGTTGCACGCCTTTCGCAGCTGCGTCGTTTCGGTCTGGAATGCAAGCATTCCGACCCTCCACTCCTTGCTGTGCAAAGCGAGCAAATGTCCATTATTGATTGCCGCGGTCGGGCTTCGCCCTCCCTCGCAATGACGGACAGTACTGAAATGAGGGATACATGTCCGCTATTGACGAAACAGCACTGATTTTTGAGGGCGGCGGCATGAGGGCCGTCGTCTCAGCCGGTGTGGTAGTGCGCCTGATTGAATCCGGCCTCAACTTTCCACTGGCCTGCGGCATTAGCGCCGGCGCGACCCACACATTCAACTACACTTCGCGCGATGTGTGGCGCGCGGAAAATTCTTTCACCTCGTTCGTCACCGACCCCAATTTCGGCTCGTGGCGCACTTTCGTCAAGGGACAGGGCATTTTCAATACGGACTATCTCTACGGCGAGGGTCGCGAACCCGACGGCGCGTACCGTTTCGATTTCGAGGCGTTTCAGGCTTCGCCGACGGACGTGCGGATCTCGGCTTTTTGTGTCGATACGGCTTCGCCAGTCTATTGGAGCAAGGCGGATATGCCCGATTTGGCAAGCACTTTGCGGCGCGCGCAGGCCTCTTCGACCATGCCAGGCCTTATGCCACCGGTCGAGATTGACGGGGCAACATATGTGGACGGAGCGCTCGGCCCGTCTGGCGGGATTGCGCTGGACGCTGCGCGTTTAGCTGGCTACGAACGTTTTGTCGTAGTGATGACCCAGCCGCGCGAGTATGTGAAGAAGCCGGGGAATGCGGCTTTGTATCGCACTCTTTTCCCGAAAATGCCTGCTGTAGCTGAGGCTATTGCTGGGCGTGCGCGCCGCTATAATCACACGCGCGAGCAGCTCTTTGACTTAGAAAAGCAAGGTAAGGCTTTCTTATTTTTCCCTGAAAAAGCAGAACTTTCTAACCGCGAGACAGATATTGAAAAACTTGAGGGCTGCTATCAGAATAGTTTGGTTGAAGCCGAAAAGTGGATTGAGGATTTACAGGACTGGCTCATTAGTTAAAGGCGATGGCGGCCCCAAAAAGGAACTAAACGAGTTTTATACGCAACAATAAGCGCAATTGTCGGCATTACTACTAGCCATAGCCAGTGCCACGAATAATCAAAATGAATATCGCCACCATTGTCAATAAACGTCCATGTAAAAGGAAGCCACTCCACAGCAACATTACGTGCCTGAAGGTCGACGATAAAAAATATGCTACCAATCCACGCGAGACCTCCAGCTACGGCTCCCAAAAACACAAAAAATATAATGGCCAACGAAGCCGCCACAATAACATTTCCTAAAATCGGTAATGATGTTACTCCTCTAGGGAGTGCTTTATCTGGAACACGAACAAACAAATAGACAATTGACGGAATCACAATGGCAACAAGTGCACCAACTAAAGCAGTGTAGCGGCAACGTTGTTCCCCGAAAGTTTCCCAAAAGTAAATACGCGGAAGGGCAGCCAAAGCAAAGCAAAAAGCTAGGATTACACATACAAGCTCTGGCATAGGTATCGGCCGTTGAGCAATATCGCCCTCGTAGAAAAGCACAAAATAAGGGTTACGAATATAAAAAATGAATGCTCCTAAAGCAAAAAGCACTGGAACAATCAAACGTCTCGATAAACGAAAATTCGGTCTGTTAATCCGCATTATTGGTCAACTTATCTAGCGACATATCGCAAGACAATATTTCTTGCTTATGCATTTTGTACATATTTTGAATCTCTGATACCTCTCTGGAAAAAAGCCATGTCTCCTCGGGCAGACCGTTGTTCACTTCCACTTTTTTTCGCGTCTCCTCATCATTTATTGCCCATAAAGTTAACGCAAAAGAAAAATCTAAATCCTGTTGCTTTGAGACACTACACTGGTCCATCCCCGTTAAAGATGAAGCAATTTCAAAAGGCGTGTTGTAGTCAAAAGGTAACGTAAAATGCACATCCTTGCCATCAGAACCGAGCAGATAACTTGATATCTTCTTATCTGATTGCTCAATTCCCATACGCGATTCTACGAGATTAACAGCTTCGACCACCTTGGACAATTGCGATTTTTCCTCTTCTGCCACGCAAACATTGCTTCCCGAATCAGCTTCAACACAGCTATACTCAGCAGCAACATACTCCTTAGCAAGAACAGGTTCGGTCAAACCAGCCCAAACGAAGCTACCGAAAAGCAACCCCAAGGCTAACACGCCACTAGTAATAGCGGTAAAAACCCCATAACCACTTCGTGCCCGTTGTATACCAATGGTTAAAAACGCCAAAGCAAATCCAATAAGCAGCCATGCACCAAAAAGCGCATACCATATCAGTGTAGGCTCACCTAGAGGAGAATCATATCCAGCATACGCACCAAATAATGCTGGAGCAGTAAAAGGTATAAGATCGGCACGTGGACGAAATAGCTCCATAATAAGAAGAGGGGCATACACGAGAATAATGGCAGTGAAGATTGCGACAAAAATACTCCACAATCCTTGGAAAGCAATCCCAACAGCAAACCCAAGAATAGGGAATGGAAAGAAAGCGACTAGAGCAGTGAAAATGCGAATCCAGTCAACTGTCCCACCATCAGCGCGCCCACACACCACAGGCACGAGCACAATGGAAATCACTGTAAAAGCGACAAGGACAGGAACCGTAAAACGTAGCATCTCGCGTGCCGCCTGACGCCCGTTAATACGCAATACGCTCGCCCCTGTCACAGGAGAATCATTCGAGCAACGCCATACTGCCGCCAAAGCAGCCCCAGCAGCAGCAATAGGCCCACAAACCAACACAGCATCCCATGGCACAAGGGAAACCACACCCGGAGAAATGTACTCCCCACTCAGAGCGAAAAGAATCCTGAAAGATACAAACAAAGCAATAAAAATAGACGTAATTATGCTTTCCGCAGTAAGTTTACGCATTTTCAGCCTTCAAAGTCGCGGCGTAAGCCAACTCCAGTTTTGAGACAGTTTTCCGTGTCCATTCTGATTCCGCAACCCGCGACTCGAGATCCTGTGGCGTACCGTTATATTTGATACGTCCTTCGTCAAGAATTACCACGTTGTCACACATAAAAGAAACATCCTCAATCATGTGCGTAGACAAAACTATCGCTGTAGTTTTTGCTATTTCTTGAAGAATATGCCGCAATTCAAGGCGAATAACAGGGTCAAGCCCAACCGTTGGTTCATCTAACAACAGAAGCTGCGGAGAATGAATAACAGTTGCCGCAATACCTACACGCTGGTGCTGTCCACCTGACAACTTACCAACACGACGGTTGCGTAAATTCTCGATATCAAGCATCGCTAACACTGTTGCTATAGCATCGTTTGCAGCATCGCCAGTGATACCGTGCGTCCACGCCGCATAGCGCAAAGTGTCATCCACTCGCATATGGGGAACAAGACGAAATTTCTGCGGTAGAAACCCGAGGTGACCACGTGAACGCGCCAACGCGTCACTATTGACCCACGGGTCAAAACCACAAACGTAAACCGAACCACTTTTTGGTTTGCGAAGAGTACCAAGAATGCTGAGTAAAGTAGACTTACCAGCGCCATTTGGACCAAGTAACGCGGTAATTCCCTTATGGAAATCTACGGAGATATTCTCAAGAATTGGACGGCGCCAATATTGAAAAGAAACAGCACTAAGTGCCGCAGTTTCCTCATTTGTCATGAGCTTAACTACTTAGTGCACCGCCCCTTGTTTTTTGAGGTATAGCCCTTCACTCCAGAAGTAGCTGTTGCGCTCCCCCGTACAGCGTACGAATAAATATTACGGTCTTTTGGCGCGCCCCAAGTACATGCTTTACTCACAGTAGCACTTCGCCCGTACACACTAGAATTGGCAAGAGTTTGGTCAGGACCATGTATGCTCCACTTTAAGTAGGACTTAAGCGTTCCATTACAACTAGAAGAAGCTCTCACATAAATAGTTTTTCCTGATGTCCATGGAGCTGTCGCAGAAATAGTACAACCAGCAGCTTCCGCAGATGGCGTAGAAGCCACTACACTCACAGCGCCACCAAGTGACAAAGCAAGAACAATAGCGGGAACAATTCTATTCTTTTTCATTTTACTGTCCTTTCCCAATAGTGAAAACCCGATAAATACCCTCTGCGGGTATCTAACACGAAATATTCTAGTGACTACACCCCATTCGGTCAACTAAAAATAGACCCGCAAAGCATTATCAAAACAGGACTGCCCTCTAACTCCGTCATTGCGAACGAGCCGGAAAGGCGAGCGAAGCAATCTCGAGATTGCCGCGCATGGCGATGCCATGCTCGCAACGACGGGAAAGGAAAGATTTTCTAGTGGACGAGGGCGGGAGCGTGGGCAAGGCTCGGCTTGTGGATGTAATCGGTAGAGACGATACCCATTCCCATGTCACACAAAACAGTTGTGAAAGGATGGGTGGCAGGCATGACAGTCGTGTTAATAACGCGAGCACCTTCCATGTGGGCGGCAGCTGCAAGAGCAGCGAGTGCAGCACGGCGATGTCCCTCGCCACGCGCCTCACTATCGACCACAACAGAACGAACTGTAGCCACGCCGCTATCAATCTCAAGCCAGGCACCGCCGACCGTCTGACCTCCATGACACAGAGAATACAAGCGGTGACCTGGGCTGGCGACACCGTCACGCAACTCGGCCTCAATCGAACGGAAAGCCTCACGACGCGCCTCATCGACACTCATGTACGCACCAGAAGCCACCTGAGCAACACCAAGTTCATTGGCAGCGGCAACCTGGAAACGCATAAGCTCTCCAGCGCCCATAGGCCGCAGCCATGCACCTGAAGAACCGGAAGGAGTGAGAACGGAGGAAACTGGTCCACCCATAACAACAGAAGAAGGACGCGCCTCCAAAGCCTTAAGCAACGCGCGCTTAGAATCGTTGTCGCCCCAGACACACCACGAAAGCGTCTTTCCAGCGAACTCGCTGTGGATGAAATCAACCCATGAGGATATATCGCTATCGCTACTCAGTTTGCCCGCGCGCACACGCATATGCGAGCTGTCTGTGCCATCGACCCACAGCCAACCGCCAGCCGAATCGCACCACACACTCATATTTTCGGGAACACCGTCACGGAAAGTTGAAATAACTGAGCGCATAAGATCGGCAGCACCGCCGCGCGAAAGGCCACCACTGGCCAGTCGCGTGTCCGCTATGATCTCAGCAGCAGACCACGCCCACACGGGCGCTTTTTCTGCTTCCAACTTATAGATGTCCATGCTTTTATGATACGGGACTAAAGTCTGTAAGTGAATTCTTTTTAAGAACTTGGATGGGGTGCGCTCCCCTATGTGCCACACAGGGCCCTAAGTAATGAAAAGTTAATGTACTACTCTTTATAAAAAGCCTGAAAATATGCTGAAAAAGTTCAAAAATATCCCTGAGAGACACCCCTAAATCCAGCGAAAAAAGCTTTTACCCTTTTAGTTATCAACAAAGGACTAAAGTCACTTGCGATGATAAGTTTAAGTTTTAATTACTAGACCTATGACTAAAGTCACACCTCAATATGCCCCTCGACAACACGAAGAATACCGTCACCAAGCAAACGCGCTTCCTCTAAATCATGGGTTACATACAGGGCCGCTGTTCCACTCGCTTTCAAAATCTCGCGCACATCTTTCGCCAATGACCTGCGCAAATCCGTATCTAAAGCCGACAGCGGTTCGTCCAGAAGAATCAAACCCGTCTGCCTCGCTAGTGAACGAGCAAGGGCAACACGCCCTGCCTGCCCACCCGAAAGTGTCGAAATTGAGCGTTCTCCAAAACCTTCCAAATCGACAAGTTTAAGTAAAGTTTCAACCCTCTCGCTAATCTCGCCGCGCGAGAGCCCTAAACCTGCCATTCCATACGCAATATTGCTGCTCACGGTCCTGTGAGGAAAGAGTTGGCCATCCTGAAAAACCATCGTACACGGGCGCTTATGGGTTGGGACGTTAGTCACGTCGCGCCCCTGCATGAACACTACCCCGCGCTCCAGTGTCTCTAAACCTTCAATGGCACGCAACAGAGTTGACTTGCCGGAACCGGACGGACCGACGACACTCATAAGGAATCCTGGCTCCAACGTAAAGCTCACCGAATCAAGCGCGCGGAAACCATCAGGATACACGACCGACACATCACGTAACTCCAACGGATACTCGGCTTTAGGTTGAATGTTTTGAGCTCTCTCTTCACGCATAAACCTATCCTTTCACCTTTTGTGTGACCCCGCTTTTACTGTGAATGAACTCCGCCAAGGCCATCACTCCCCCCGTCACCAACGCCAAGATCACGGACGCAGCCATTGCCATACCGTAATTATCCGCCCCTGGGCGCGACAGCAGACGCGAAATGAGCACCGGCAAAGTCGGTTCGGTCGGGGAAGCTAAGAAGCTTGTCGCCCCGAATTCGCCAAGCGAAATAGCAAAAGCAAAACCGCAGGCCAAAGCCACACCGCGCACAATAAAGGGACCGTCAATAGTTGCCAAAACACGCCACGGGCTCGCCCCGAGCGTCGCCGCCGCCTCACGCTGACGCGGATTGATTGCGCGCAGCGACGGCACAAGAGCGCGCACCACCAAGGGCACGGCAATAACTGCCTGAGCAATAGGCACAAGCAGACCGACCGCGCGAAGATTGAGAGGCGGAGCCTGCAAAGTCAAGAAAAAACCAAAACCAACCGTCACCGCTGAGACCCCCAAGGGAGCCATCACCAGCGAATCGAGCCAGCGCAGGCGCGACGAGCTCCGCGCCAAAACAATCGAGAGCGGCACGCCAATGAGCAGAGCGATTGCGCTGGCAAGCAGGGCGATACGCACCGAATTGCCCAAGGCGACAAGCGGCGTAACAGTAGCGGCATGCCCAGCCGCCGACGTGCCCAGCACCTCGAAATTGTGCAAGCTCCACTGCCCCGCATGGGTGAAAGCGCGCGATACCAAAGCGTACAAGGGCATAAAAACGACGAAAACAAGAGTGCCAAGAGTGACGGCAATAGCAGGCAAATCGCTTTGTGAGACGGGTAGGGCGTGGGGAGCACGCAGATTGAGGGCGCGCTCAGCGCGATGCGTGAAGTAGCGCTGAACTCCAAGCGCCAAAGCCACAATCACCAATTGCAATATCGATAAGCCAGCGGCAGCAGGCAGGTCAAGATAGGTGACTGTCTGCACCCAAATCTCCGTCTCCACCGTGCCATAGCCAGGGCGTCCAAGAATCTGCACGATGCCGTATGCGGTCGAACAGAAGAGGAAAACAAGCGATGTACCAGCAGCAATAGAAGGAGCAAGAGCAGGCAAGGTGACGGTCATAAAGGCGCGCGCAGGGCTCGCTCCGAGGGTGCGCGCGGCCTCGGTTTGGCGTGGATCGAGGCTCGCCCACACATTGCCAACCGTGCGCACAATCAGCGAATAGTTGAAGAAAACCATCGCCAGAATAACAGCCCACACGCTCTGGTCGAGGTCAAGAAAAGCATAGGGGCCGTCCTTGGCGAGAAGAGCACGAAAAGCCACACCGACAACAACGCTAGGAAGAACGAAAGGGATAGAAACTAGCGCCCGCAGCAGGCTGCGCCCGGGAAAATCGAGACGGTAGAGCACATAAGCACTGGGAATGCCCAACAAGGCGGAGCCGACAGTTCCCGCGAACGCCATATATAAGGTTTGGGCGAGAATACGCCAGGTGCGCGCCTTGGTGAGAACGCCGAGCAGACCGCTCGCTCCGTCCTCAAGACCACGCACAATCATCGCGCCAACAGGGAACACAAAGAAAAGAAGAAGAAATACGGTAGTGAGGGCGACAACCAGCGCCCCCACTACCGTCATGGAGCTGAAGTTCCTAGAAACCTCTGCTGCTTTCCTTCTCATACAAACACCGGCTTATAAAACACATACGGTTTTCAGCGCCTACCTAGCGGCTCTCGTATAAATCCGTCCATGCTTTCAACCAGTGATCCGAGTCGGAGGCGACGACGCGCGGCTCGTACTGCAAGGCAGACTCAGGCAAAGAAGCCCACTGTGCCCAAGCGTCTGGCAGCTCAATCTCGGAGTTGATGGGATACATGTACATGGCCTCGGGGAAGGCAGCCTGGACGTCGTCGGAGAGCAGGAAGTCGATGAATGCCTTGGCACCCTCGGGGTTGGCTGCGCCCTTAACAACCGCCGCATACTCGGTATAGTGGGTACACGTTGATTCGATAACCGAAGTTGCACCCTCGGCTTCTGCCGGTGAAGAAGAGTAGGACAGAACGAGCGGATATTCGCCCTTACCGTCTGCACCCGAGAAATCGGTGTAATAAGCATCCGTCCACGAAGCGTCAACGCGCGTGCCACCGTCAAGCAAAGAGTTGAGGTAGCTGATAGCGCCCTCCTCTTCTTTCGCCGAAGCTAGAGCGGCGAGGAAAGCAAAGCCTGTCTCTGATTCGACGGGATTCTCGATGACGAGAAGTTTGGCATTCTCGGAAGCAGCGAGGTCGTCAAGAGTCTGCGGGATTGCGACGCCATTGGCTTCAAACCACTGATTGTCCGCATTCACGCAGACGGCGCCAATGTCGATGGGGGTGACGTGCTCGTCGAAATCGTAAGGAGCAGCGGACTCAGGTAAAGCCGCCGAAGTGTAGGGCTCAAGGACACCCTCATCAACAGCTTTGACGAATTTGAAGGAACTGAGCCCAAAAACGCCGTCCACAGTGGGGTTGTCTTTGGCTAAAACAAGCTGATTGAGAACCGTTGCCCCATCGCCGGCGGCGCTCAGGACGAGGTCGTAGCCGGTGTCTTTCTCAAATTTTTCGATGAGCTCATCGGGAAGTGTGAAAGATTCAGTCACGGCGATAGTGACGGTTTTCGTGTCCTCGTCTGCTGTGTTTTCTGTTGATGAGCAGGCGCTCAAACCGAGACTCAGGCCTGCGATTGCTGTTAGTGCGCTTATGCGCTTGAATGTGCTGACGGTTTTCACCGTGTCCTCCTTAGTCTTAAGGAGGGGCTATGCATACTTCGTGTGTATGCATGGAGAGTAATACTCGACTTCCTACGCTGGTATAACCCAGTTCAGGTTCGAGGGTCTGCTTTCGCACTCTCAGCGCCCTTGTGGCGCTCCCCTGTCGGTAGCTCTATCCTAGCGCAGGCACAGTGAGGTTGGTGTCTGGCGCTTGAAGTGAGACGATTATAGCTTTTTGTCCGTGCCAAGCCATTTGGCGAGGCGACGCTCGGCGAGGGTAGTGACAACGCCGACGATGACCGCGGAAAGCACGGCGAATGCGATGGCTTCTTTCGTGGAAGTTTCGGGATCGTTTTTTTCTGGCTTGCTTTTCGCGGTCACGGCTTTCCATGCGCCGCCAGACAGACGGTTACCGATTGCTCCAGCTGCCAAGCCCACTCCTGTTTTCACGAGTTTCTGCGCGAGATTTGCCATATTTGTCTCCTGTCTGGGTTTAGGCTTCCTGACTTAAGTCTACGCGTTGGAAGTTGATATGGGAGCGTGAAGCGGTCGGACCGCGCTGACCTTGGTAGTGTGAGCCGGCTTCGGCGCGTCCGTAGGGATATTCAGCGGGTGAGGAGAGCTCGAAGAAGCAGAGCTGCCCGATTTTCATGCCGGGGTAGAGTTTGATGGGCAGGGTTGAGGTGTTGGATAGTTCGAGAGTGACGTGCCCGGAGAAACCGGGGTCAATGAAGCCGGCGGTGGAGTGGGTAAGCAGGCCGAGACGGCCGAGGGAGCTTTTTCCTTCGAGGCGCGCGGCGACGTCAGCGCCGAGGGTGACGACTTCGTAGAGGGAGCCGAGGACGAATTCGCCGGGGTGCAGGACGAATTCGCCGTCTGGCTCGACTTCGACGAGGCGCGTGAGTTCGTCTTGTTCGACGGCGGGGTCAATGACGGGGTACTTGTGGTTGTCAAAGAGGCGGAAGAAACGGTCGAGGTGTACGTCGATTGAGGACGGTTGTATCATGGCGGGGTTCCATGGCTCGAGGGCGATGGAACCTCGTTCGACGTATTTGCGTATATCGCGGTCTGAAAGAAGCACGTTTCTGATTCTGCCATCTTCTGGCGCGCGAGGTAGGGAATTGGGCAAAAGCGTAATGAGGTCTAATTGATAGGTGAATGTTTTGCTCTCTGGCGTGCTTTTGGGTACTATCGGATATGCGCATTTGGTGACGCGCTGTGCGGGCGTAGTTCATCGGTAGAATGGAAGCTTCCCAAGCTTCAGAGGCGGGTTCGACTCCCGTCGCCCGCTCATAAACGAAAAATGAGGGTTTATCCCTCATTTTTTGTTTATAACGACGACTTGCGGGAGTCGAACCCGAGAGGGCTGGGGCAGATTAGAAAACGCACCGCGTTTTCCTGCCCCAGTCGCGCAGCAGCTATGCGCATGTTCGCGCTGCTTCGCATCGCTACAACAGCTACGTCGCTTCGGCTACACGTGAGCGAGCTCCCGTGAGCCCTCCGCTCCTTGCAGTGCGGGGCGGGTATTCGCGTTCCTCCGGAACGCTCCGACCCTTCTTCACTCCGGTCTGGAATGCACGCATTCCGACCCTCCGTTCAGGGCGGGGGCGAAACCCACGCGCGACCCCGTCGCCCGCTCATAAACGAAAAATGAGGGTTTATCCCTCATTTTTTGTTTATAACGACGACTTGCGGGAGTCGAACCCGTGAGGGCTGGGGCAGAAACTTCTGTCTATCACGAGGAAACTAAAAAGTCCGTCAGATACACGGGGACATATTGTATGCTCCCCTCTTTCTTTGCGTCCTTTTGCGACACAACATAGGTATTGCCGATTACTTTTGAATACTTCTTTCTGAACACCGACAAGGATTCGTTCTTTCCTAGCCCTGACGATTTCACCTCAACAGCGTCAACCTTTGTTCCGCTTGATATCAAAAAATCAATCTCGTAATAATGTGCACTATTTTCTTTCTCCCATGTGTGATAGTAAAGTTCGTGCCCCGTACACACAATCATCTGCGCCACAACGTTTTCGTACAAATACCCCAGATTTGCTGGCAGTTTATCGGATAGAAGTTTCGCATATATTTCATTTTCTGCACTCGGTCTGTCCATGAACATCAAAGTCACAAACAACCCCGTATCCGCAATATAGAGCTTGTAGCTGTCAACGTCTTTAGTGAGATTGAGGGACACTCGCGGGTCTGTCGTATTGTGTGAAATCAAAACGGTTTTCGAATCAACCAAATCGAAAATTCGCTCGTCATCTTTAAGGGTTTTCTTCTTAGCCGTTGCCTTGCTTAGAATAAACCGTTTTGTATTCCGTGCCAATTGCGCAGGAATGGAATTGTAAATCGCGCCGATGCGCCCAGAAGGGTCAATCTTCTTAAAATCGTCCTCATACAAACGGATAATTTCCCTTTTAATCTCGTCTATTTCCGCGAAACTCTTGCCCTCAACATACGCCTGTACTGCTTGCGGCATTCCACCTACTGCCATGTAGATACGAAAATCGCGCATGAGTTTCCTGTGCGTTGCCTGCCCGATTTCTTTACCCTGCCTAAATAGCTCTTTCAAGAGATGATAGGTGTCATTTCCGCACGCCAGCATGAATTCTTCGTAATCCATAGGAAACATACTGATTTTCATTTCTTCGGACGGTATGACGATATCTTTGACGTTTTTCTTGATAGATATGAGAGAACCTGTAGCGATGTAATGATATCTGCCGTCTTGAACGAGATATTTCAACGCCTGTCTAGCGCGTGGGAAAAGCTGTATTTCGTCGAAAATTATTGCTGAGTTATTCTCAACAAGTTGAACGCCCGTGACAGCCTGTAGGCGAAGCAGAAACAAGTCAATATCCCCAAGGTCGTTGAAGCAGTCCAAAACGTCTTTCTGTGCATGGGCAAAATCGACAAGAATGTAGGATTCGTATTCTTGAGCAGCAAAATGCTCAACAACCGTCGATTTGCCTACACGCCTCGCACCCTCTACCAAAACACTATATTTCCCTGCATAATTTTCTTTCCATGCAAGGAGTTCATCATATACTTTTCGTTTGTACATCATTAGCCCTACCACCTCTACATATACTCAAAAAGTTCCGTTTCTTCAAAATTATTATAGTTAAAAAATTCCATTTCTTCAATGTTTTATTTCCAGAAAAGTTCCGTTTCTTCAATGTCTTGTTGTCGAAAAAGTTCCGTTTCTTCACAATTCTACTCGTCGCTCACACGTCATTGCGGCACTGTTTCACGGATGTTCCCTCGTTTACAACAACGGAGCGCGTGACACAATCTTTCATTTGTGTAAGAAAAGCGCGCACAGTCCAGCCTTTCATTTAGGCTGAAAACTGACAGTAGTACGTACTCACAATGAGAGGTCCTCATGAGCACTCCGGAAGAGCAAGGCACATCCACACAGCAGGACGTGCACGATTTGCAAGACTTGAACACAACACTCAACACAGACGCAGCACCCCAGAATGCGGACGCTGCGCCAGAAACGGACGCAGCAAACAATCCAGACGCTGCGCAGGACGCGGACGCGCCCGAAGCGAAGAAAGCTAGAAAGCTGAAGTGGAAAAAGAAAGCGAAAAAGGAAAAGGCGCCGAAAGAGGAAAAGAAACTCTCAAGCACAGGCACAGGGAAAGACAAAACTCGCCCGCTTGATATCGTCAAGGTTGTCGCGTGGTGCGTCATCGCACTTGCCCTCGTCAAGCTCGCCTTCTTCCCAGCAGGGGTCAAGGACACCGCTCAAAGCCCCAGCGCGGATTTTGCGCAAAGCACCGTCGCTGTTGAGCGTGGCAACATCACCTCCTCTGTTTCCGCCAACGGCACAATCACTCAAGACGGTGCGGGTGCCCTCAAAGCTCCTCAAGAAGGCACGATTATTGCCATTGCCGTTGGCGAGGGGCAAGAGGTTGGCGCTGGCGCGCGCATCGCGCAAATCCAGCAGGCGATTCCGGGTGAGGACTCCTACAGTATCGATGCAGAGGGTAATGAAATAGTCATACCTGGGCGCACCAACTATCGCTCCCAATGGGTTACTGCCCCCGTCGCCGGCACCGTCCATATCACCGCTGTGCTCAACCAAAACGTCAGTGCGGGCGATTCGATTGGCAGCGTCCAACCCAAGACGAACGCCGTCGTTGCCCAGCTGACCGCCGACCAGATGTATCGCCTCACGACTGCTCCGGAGACGGCGCGCGTGAGCGTCAAGAACGGCCCGCAGCCTTTCGACTGCAGCGGCTTGAAGATTACGACTAATTCCGGCAGTGCCAATGAGGAGGGCGTGACCGCCACCAATATCGAGGCGCGCTGCCCGATTCCCGCTGAAATCCGCGTGTTCCCAGGGCAAAGCGCCACTCTCACTATCAATGCGGGCGAGGCAAAAGACGTGCTTGTTGTGCCAGCGACCGCTGTCGAGGGACGCTACCAAAATGGCTTCGTCTACACGCCTGATGGCAATCAGAAGGAAGTAGAAATTGGTTTGACGGACGGCAACAAGGTCGAAATCCGTGGCGGGCTCAAAGAGGGCGAAGAAATCCTCGAATATGTGCCCGGCGGCGAGAATACTGCTATGGAATGCAATCCCATGACTGGAGAGGGCTGCTGACGTGGCACTTGTTGAACTCACCGATATTAAGCGCCATGTGCCCCTGCCTGACGCTGACGACCTGCATATCCTCAAAGGAGTGAATTTGCAGGTAGAGGCGGGCGAGCACATCTCAATCGTGGGGCGCTCGGGCACCGGCAAATCGACCCTTCTCAACCTCATTGGTCTGCTCGATCTGCCCAATTCCGGCTCGTATATGCTCGACGGAGTCAACACCCTAGAGCTTTCCGAAGCAAAACGGGCGGCTTTGCGTGGAGAGAAATTCGGTTTCGTCTTTCAGCAATTCAACATCTTCCCCAACCGCACGGCGCTAGAGAATGTGGAAGTTCCCCTGCTCTATACAGGCACTTCGAGTTTCTTCAAACGCCACGAGATTGCCGGCGAATTCCTTGAGCGCGTCGGGCTGGGCGACCGTCTCGAATCGTATCCTGCGCAAATGTCTGGTGGCGAGCAGCAGCGTATCGCAATCGCTCGCGCCCTCGTGCGCAATCCTCAGGTCATTCTCGCTGACGAACCAACTGGCGCTCTTGACCCTGAGACGGGCCAAACCGTCGTGGAACTACTTGAAGAAGTCGCGCGCGAACACAACTCGGCGCTTATCGTCATCACTCACGATATGAATATCGCCCAGCGCGCATCGACCGTCTACACCCTCTCTGAGGGCGTGCTGCACGATGCCAATATTTTTGAGGACGACGAATCGCGCGCCCACATCCCAACTGGCGACGCGAACACTAATGACGAGGCAGGTGACAAGTAATGCGAGCACTTAATGTAGCGGTTATCCTCTCGGCTTTGACTGAAGCGTGGCAAGAGGTGAAAATCCAAAAAGCCCGCGTTATTCTTTCGCTGGTCGGCGTGGTTGCTGCCGTCACTGCTATGTCTACCGTCATCGCCCTCAGCGAGATAATGAATCAAGCCAATCAAGAGGAAATAGAAGCCATGTCGGGGCGTGACACCACAATCACTCTCAATGTCATGGAAAAATCTGGAGGCGAGGATGACTATGACATGATGATGGGCGGCGTTGGCGGCATGACGATTATGTACGATGACGGCCAGGATGACTCCCAATCAACCGAGGTAAAAGGCACAGCGTCAGATTTAACCAATGCGCCTCTGAGCGACGAGGTACTGGCGAACTTCGAGAAAGTTGGCTGGAATGCGAGCGACATAAAACCTTCGGTTTTTTCGCGCGCCACCCAGATTCTCGTTTCGCGTTTCTCTCTCTCGCATTACTCGCGCTTAACAATGGGTGAAGCGTCGATACCAGAAGTGACGAAGGCGTTGACTGACGGCCAATATAAGGGGCGGCCAGTCAACCCAGAAGGCTACATGGCAGACATGATGGCGGAGTATGCCGAGGGCGGCGATGGGATGTCCATGGGGGTCTATATCGAAAGTAGAGCGGTCGATACAAGCTACAACACTATCTACCGTTTGCGCATGGAAACTGGACGCTGGCTTGCCCCTGGAGACGTCAACCAGCAGGTGACGCCCGTCGTCATCAACTCGATTCTGTGGAGCGCTCTAGCTAAAACACCTCTTAATGAGGGGCTTGTTTTGACTCTTAGTGGCGGCGAAAAAGTTCGCGTTGTCGGTGTTGTGCAAGCGAAGAATAAGTGGGAAAACCCCATAATTTATATGCCATATGACTCGTGGGAGCTTATGAATGATAAGGGAGAAAGCAGCTATACACAAACGGCCTTGCTTGTGTGGGTTGACCCTTCACAGGCAGACGAGGCACGCAAATCGTTGAAGCAAACCCTCAGTTCCCTGCTAGGAGATAAATACGAGGTTTCCATAGACGACATGATGGCCATGATGATGGGAGACAACGAGGACGACGGCACACAGACGATTGTGCTCATCATCGGCGCGATTGTGATTCTGCTGGGCATTTTGGGCTTGGTGAATGTTGCGATTGTGACGGTGCGTCAGCGTATCCGCGAGATTGGTATTCGCCGTGCGGTGGGTGCTTCTGCTAAACGCGTCTTTTTCGCGGTCTTTCTTGAGTCTGTTGTGGCGACCTTTATCGCTGGTCTTATCGGAGTGATGCTGTCGATTTTGATTGTCCGCAATTTCCCCCTCGAATGGCTGTACATCTATTTGCAAGATCCGCCTGGCTTCCCAATGTCAACAGCGATTACGGCTCTGCTCATCTCCACAGGCATTGGCGCTCTTGCTGGTATTATCCCTGCGGCGACGGCTCTGAAGGTCAAGCCGATCGACGCAATCCGATACTAACCTCTCCCTGTCGTTGCGAGCGTCTCCCCGTCGTCGCGAGGGAGCGCGAAGCGCGACCGTGGCGATCTCCACCCGAGATCGCTTCGTCACTCGCTTCGCTCGTTCCTCGCGATGACGGTTTAGTTAGCCTCGCGCGCAGCGGCGAATTTTTCCTTCATCGTCGGATTGTTGTAGGTTAGGCGCTTGACGGTAAGCCCCTCGGCTTTGTCGTTCGCCAAACGAAGGTTGCGCTCAGAGGACGTCAACGCTGCCTTAATTTTTTCCAAATGCGAAATGCTCTTGTCGATTTCGTCAATCGCCTCGTGGAACTTTTTGCTGGCAATCTCGTAGTTCCTGCCAAAGCCCTCTTTGAACTCCTCAAGCTTTGTTTCAAAGTTTGTAATATCGTAGTCGCGCTCTTGGAGTGCCACGAGCTCTTTTTTATCGGACAGAGACGCAAGAGCCATATTCCTGAGCAGGCCAATCATGGGAATGAAGAATTGCGGGCGAATGACGTACATCTTGGGATAGTCGGTCACTTCGACAATTCCCTGATTGTAATAGTCGTTATCGCTCTCAAGTAGGCTCACTAAAATGGCGTATTCGCAGTTCTTTTTCTGACGGTCTTTATCGAGTTTGGCGAAAAAATCTGCGTTTTTGTGTTTGGTGGCGGTGGTGTCCGATTCGTTCTTCATCTCGAACATAATCGAGACGACCTCGATACCGTCATCGTCAAGTTCGCGGAAAATATAGTCGCCTTTTGTTCCGTCAACAGCCTTATTGTCTTTTTCAAACTCGGCTTTCGGGAATGCGTAGGCGCGTATCTTGTTGAACTCCGTCTCGCAATGCTGCTCGAGAGATTCGCCAACCATCTTGGTCGAAAGCTTCGCTTTCATGTCGCGCAGTCGCTCGATTTCCTCGTCTTTGTGCTGCAAGAGTTCTTTCTTGCTTGTTTCTACTGCGAGAAGCTGGGCGGCATACTCTGATTCTTTTTGTTTCGCGGCAGCGTCGGCAAGCTGAACTTTGCTCGCCAAATCGTCACGCTCTTTGGTGACTTGCTGGACGGCTTGCATGATGGCAAGTTCTTGGGCGGTTTGCGCTTGAGTTTGCTGGGCTTTGAGTTGCCCCTCTAGCTCTTTGATATGCTCGCGCAGCTGCCCCATGTCCTTGAGCGATTCCGCTCTAGCTTTTTCTTCGGCAGCTTCTACCGTGCTTTGCAAATTTTTCTCGTAGAGCTTTTGGCGCTCTTCTACTTCACGGTTGAAAGCCTGATCGCGCACTTGCGCGAGCAGCACGCCATAGTCCGCCTCGTCAATGGGAAAGACCTGCCCGCAGTGCGGGCACGTAATAGTGCTTTTCTCTGCCATAGTATCTCCCTTTTGCGGACTTACCATCACTAAACAATGCCAAGGGCGTGGTGATTGTTTTCGGTGAGGGGATGAAGCGTCACCGCCCCGAAACGAAAATCAATCACCACGCCTTTTGTAGAAAACTAGAAGTCCCAGTCGTCGTCGGTGGTCGCCTCTGCTGTGCCGATGACGTAAGACGAACCGGAGCCGGAGAAGAAGTCGTGATTCTCGTCGGCATTCGGGGAGAGCGCGGCGAGAATTGCGGGGTTGACGGCGGTCTGGTCAGGGGTAAACAGCGCCTCATAGCCGAGGTTCATCAGCGCCTTGTTCGCGTTGTAACGCAGGAACATCTTGACGTCCTCAGTCAGACCCATCTCGTCATAGAGCGACTCGGTGTAGTCCTCTTCGTTGTCGTAGAGGTCTTGCAGCAGGTCAAAGGTGTATTCTTTGAGCTCATCTTGACGCTCAGGCGAGGACTTTGCCACCGCAAGCTGGTACTTGTAGCCGATGTAGTAGCCGTGAACAGCCTCGTCACGAATAATCAAGCGAATCAAATCGGCGGTATTCGTGAGCTTGGCGTGAGCCGACCAGTACATGGGCGCATAGAAACCAGAATAGAAAAGGAACGACTCAAGCATGGTCGAGGCAACCTTGCGCTTCTCAGGGTCGTCACCACGATAATACTCAAGAACAATCTGAGCCTTCTTCTGCAAATACTCATTTTCTTCCGACCAACGGAATGTCTCATCAATTTCCTCCGTCGAAATAAGGGTGGAGAAAATCGAGGAGTAGGAGCGCGCGTGGACGGATTCCATGAAAGCAATATTCGTCAGGACGGCTTCCTCATGGGGCGTGATTGCATCGGGAATGAGGGAGACAGCGCCGACGGTTCCTTGAATCGTGTCGAGCAAGGTCAGACCGGTAAAGACGCGAGTTGTCATAGTCTGCTCATGCGGCTTGAGCGTGCCCCACGAAGGAATATCGTTGGACAGAGGCACTTTTTCCGGGAGCCAGAAGTTACCTGTCAGACGATCCCACACCTCAAGATCTTTATCGTCCTCAAGACGATTCCAGTTAATTGCCTGCACAGAATCGAGCAGCTTCAGTTTTGGCGGATTCATTTCTAGCTCCTTTGTTCACACCTGCCATGAGCCGCGTCTGCGGCGATAGAGCTATCCTACCGCTTCGCATAGACATTATGTGCGCAATCCCCACGGCATTACGAGGGAAACCACCTCTCCCCCGTCGTCGCGAGGGAGTGAAACGACCGAAGCAATCTCTCCCCTTCTTGTCGTTGTTCGTTCGCTTCGCTCACTTACCACAGCTGCCTCGCTCCGGCTACACGTGAGCGAGCTCCCGTGAGCCCTCCGCTCGTTGCTGTGCGAGGAGCGAGCTTTGCGAGCGACGTGGCGATCTATAGCAACGAAAATGCTTGAGTTCTCACGTTTCGGGCCAGCGAGTTACACTCGCTTGAGCCGAAGCGACTTGCCTTTTGTAAAACGGGTTTAGAGAATTGTTGGGTTTTGTCGTGTTCGTCGCCGTTCGCACTTTTATTTAACAAGTGTTTTCGTAAAAGGTTATGTCTTTTTGTGTTCGGAAAACGCTACGCGTTTTCCTTTCACGACTGCGTCATTCCGGTCATGAGCAAGCAAGCTTGCTCAGACCCTCCATTCCTTGTCGTGCTCAAGGGGGGACTTGAACCCCCACGCCCGTGAAGGCACACGGACCTGAACCGTGCGCGTCTACCAATTCCGCCACTTGAGCAAAACTAGTGAGTAACTAGCGCGCTCTAGTCTATATCCCCCGCACCTAAAGTGCCACACTTTACCTGTGCAACCCATCTCCCTCACCCAAAGGTCATTGTGCCCCACACAAGAAACCGTCACACAAGGGTCGCCACATAAGGGAGAATAAGCTCTATGGCTTTCATGGAATGGGTCCGCTCTGTCGCGGCGCAACACGACGATTTGCAGGGCGCAATCGTCTCCCCCGATGGGGAATGGCTCGACATTCTCCTGCCCGACGGGCGCACATTCCGTTTCCGTCCCTCACAGCTTCTCGACCCTAATGCGCCTGAAACCGAGCGCACCGAACGCCTTAACCGTCTCATCTCCATCGGCGTCAAAAACGCCCAGGCGCCCGCGCACACTACAGAAGAAACTGTCCACAACGCCGCCACACCGTCACCTAATCCCTCTGCGCCAAGCGAAAACGTCACCCCAGACACGCACAATCTCAACCCCGCAGATATGCAAGAAAAAAGCTTACCTCTACGTTCGGTTTTTAACCTCGACGAATCCCAACGTCTCGGCGCAACCGACGGCGAGGGCAAGCCGCTTATGCTGCCTATTGTGCGCCGCGCCGATTATTTCCTGCGCTACCATAGCCACGAAACAGGCGACTCAATTGTCTATATTCCTCTGACGGATTTCGTCGCTGTTGCGCTCGCTGAGGATCACGCCGAGCGCATCGCCCCCCTCTTCTTCTCGCATTTTGAGCGCCAAGGAATCGACGCCGATATTGAGGGACACACCCTGTTTAATCAGGCAATTCATAATTTGCGCGGCTACAATCTTTCCACTGGTAAAGCGGGCGTGGTAGTAGGCCTGACGCGGGTGGCTGGCGCGCGGGTTCTCACATTTGCCTCTCCGGAGGATTACCAGTCCTCATGGTTTGCGGACGTAGAGATTGTCCAGCAAGTCAAGGACTCGATTATGCGTGACAACCCCGAGGCTCTGCCTTTGTTCGTGCCTGCCTCGCGCACGAATCTGCTGATTGTTTTCGCGGATGACCCCTACCTCGCCTCCTTCTTTTCCGTGCTTTCTCGCAATATTTCTGCCCCCGACACCGTCTATCCTCTCCCCCACACTCTCGCCGAGGACGGCTGGCGCGAGTGGATTCCGCTCACCGACCATCCGGCTGCCAGCGTGCTGGAAGATTTGCGCAATTCGTGCCGCTCGCAGGCCTATGAGGCGCAGGCGGAGTTTTTGCGCACGCCACACAGCGGGGAGAAAAGCTACGGGAGTGTCAAGGATTACGAGGTGCGCTACGTGAAAAACGGGCGCAGCATATCGATGGCAACATGGACGAGCAGCGATAATTTTGGTTCCTTACCGATGACGGATTTCATCACTTTTGTCCGCGAAGGAGACGGGGAGTCTGAGCGTGAACAGGTGACGATTCGCTCCCTCGTGGCGCGCGAAGTCTGGGCACAGGGCTTGAGGGAGGCGGCAGGAGTATGGCCTGCCCGCCTAGAAGTCAACGGTTTCCCTGACCAGGAGACTATGCAGGCTCTACGCGAGGCCGCCTCGACCCGCACTATCTGAACCCTCCCGTCCACGAAAAAGCAGGCCCTCGAATATATCGAGAGCCTGCCTCATATCTGTATCGCGGAAGAAACCTATACCTCGACAGTAGCGTCAAGGCGAAGCACACCGTACGTCCAGCCGCGGCGCTGATAGACCGCACATGGTTGGCGCGTCTCTTCGTCGACAAAGAGGAAGAAGTCGTGCCCGACCAGCTCCATTTCGTAGAGAGCCTGGTCAATTGACATCGGCTTTGCCTCGTAGAGCTTCTGGCGCACGACAACTGGCGAATCGCCCAGTTGCGTCTCTATTTCTTCACCTAGTTCAGTGGGGACGGAGGGAATCTCACTTTCCGCAACACCCTCAGGCTTAATGTTGACGTCCTCGGGGGTGAGATTGAGTGGCTCAACTTTTTCATCGCCTGTTCGACGCACACCGTGGTCTTTACGGCGGTCACGCGCGCGGCGTAAACGCTCAAAAAGCTTGTCTAAAGCTAAATCGAGTGCGCCATAACGGTCAGAGGCGGCAGCTTCGGCACGAATGACCGGGCCTTTGTCACGGACGGTGATTTCGATACGTTCCGATGTATCGGCTTGCGAGGGATTGCCCTCATGCAAGACTTCGACTTCAACACGCTGAGCGCGTGGCGCCAGCTGTTCAATTTTTTGAAGTTTTTCTTCTGTATGCTCGCGGAATCGGTCTGTCACTTCTGTGTTGCGACCTTTAATTACAATCTCCACGATGCCCTCCTTGTATATAAAAGATGAGTAATTTTCTTGCGTTAATTTTTACGTCCCTGCCTTGTCAACTGACCACCTCCTTCTTCCAATCGAACGGTGTCGCAAGCTATACCTCTATGTTAATGCACGTCACACTTTCTGTCTCTAGGACTAGAGTCCGTTTTTTGACTTTTTCTGTTCGCTTAAAGCGTTACGAACAAGTTGCAAGCCCGTGACCTGCTCTTTTAGACGGCGTTTCTTTTTTGTATTCATTTTTTCTTGTTGTGCTAAAACAAAAGCGCAACACACCCTCCCGTCGTGGCGCTCAAGCGCTCGCGCGCAGCCGACGAGGGTCGAACCTGTCACCAAAACATCGTCAACGAGGACAATAGGGGCGTTGGGCGCCTGGGGTGTGGAGCAGGAAATTGCGCCCGCTTTGGCACGCCTGTCGGTGACGTTTTCTTCGATTTTTAAGATGTCGTGGACGCTCGCTTGGACGCCGCCGTCACGCAAGCCCTCACACAGACCTTGGGCGCTGTGCCCGACCACGAAAAGCCCTTCTTTTTTGCGGCGGGAACGTGAGGGTGCGGGAACGAGGGCGACCTCGGTGAGGTTGTTGTCCAGAAAAATTGGGGCGACTTCGCGTCCGCGCTGACGCATCTGCGCGATGATACGCGCGGTCAGCTCGCGGTTGAGCTGATTTTTCCACGAGATGATTGCTCTGCGCCGCACGCCCTCGTAGGTGCCGAGCCGCCACACGGGAAAAGGCAGGCGGGAATCTCCCGCAGCGTCCATCCCCTCGCGCAGCTGGCTCACTGGGATGACGCGGCTCAATGCGGGTATCGAGCCGCAGGCGGGCGACCACTGTCCGCCTATTGCTTGAGTGCAGCCCGGGCATAGGGCGGTGTCCCATTCACCGCAGCCAGCACACGACTGCGGGAAGAGGAGGTTTTCTATCTCGCCCAGCCACTCACGAAATAATTGATGTATCACGAGCCAAGACTGCCACTTTTGCAAACCCCCTGCAAAAGTTATCCCCAAAGCGAGGAGCGCCCCTCCCCCGTCGTTGCGAGGAGGCAACGCAGTTGCCGACGCGGCAACCTCCAGTCCCACAATTGCCATTTTGAGATTGCTTCGGTCGTACGCTACGCTCTCTCCCTCGCAACAACGGGGAAAGCAGTATCGTCATTGCAGTGACGAGAAAGGAAATTAAACAAAATGCAAATAAGATGCAAATAGCCTACCTGCACAAACACCCAATTTCAGAGTTGAGATGCAAATAAGATGCAAATAAACTAGCGCTTTTTAGTGACCCCTTAACGCTAAAAAGCTTTAAGCCCATCCAGGAACATAACGCATATTTTTCCGCGAAGCCTCAGCGTCAAAAGGACGCAGCAAGTTCATATCTACCGCCTCACGAATAACACGTGACACTTGAGAAATCGCCGTCGAATTTGCCGAAGGCAAAGCAAAACGCTCTCTCAATGATGTGTTCGTCAAAAAATCGTTATTCGCATATTGAACACAAGCATGCCAATAGGCAGCTTCAATGCGCTCTTGAACAGTCAATAGCTTAAATGAACGCTCTTGGCGCATAACAACGCGCATACTTGGCGGATCTTCTTGTACCGTCACCGCTAAAGGCGGCAAATGCGCATCTTCGCAACTATCAATAATTTTGTCCCACCCAGAGCCAGCTTCTTCACACATGCCCAGACGCCGCGACAGCCGAGAAAGTAAAGGATTGCGCGATTGTGGCGGGTCATTAACCAGACGGTTGACGTCGATAAGAGATGTGCCTGGGTTAGAAAACTCAATACGGTCATCGAAAATCTCAACAAGAGGTCCAGCTCCAGCAACAGACAAATCTTGATGTATGAGCATATTAGCAAGAAGCTCGCGTAGAGCAAGTCGGGGGAAAACAGATGCGTTTTGACGCAAAGCATGGTCGATGTTTTCACGCGCGGGCAATTCATCGAGAATAGTAGTAAACGTCCTGTCAAAATCGGCATAACCCCATATCGCATCGGCGCGAGTGGTTTGAGCAGTGCGTCGCGTGCCGTAATAATGAACTATCCGAAGAGCCTTACGACTCAAGTCATGGAAATCGTCCAAAGAATGCGCAAAAAGTAAAGCACCCACATTGGTGATTGCCCATTGCCCGGAATCTTGACGAGTTATAAGCTTTTCTTTTTCAAGATAACCTAAAATCTCCTCGTCATTATCTGGCATAGGCGTATTAGTCTGGGTGAAATAGCGCGTGTAATCTAGGAGCGAAAGCACCTGCTGGACATTTGTGTGCCTCAAAGCTGGACGCTCTTCGTAAGGAGTCTGCTCAAGCGCACTCCACAGCTGACGCGCTTTCTCATTCTCGCTTTTTAGTTCTTGAAGAGAAGAACCTGTACGAATATATGTTTTCCCCATAAAGGTTACAGGGGTACGCAATGCCGGTTTAATGCGTAAAATGACGATTTCCTTTTCGTCCTCTTTATGTGTAATAAAAGTGAAATCAGCATTCGCGGAAAGATTTTGACGTAACCACAGTTCAAGATTTTGTTGTTTGATTTTCTTTGTTTTTGGATTAAAAGAAGTCCCAATAAGACGATGAGTGCCATCCTCAACGCCCCAGACAACATATGCGTCATCGTATGCGCTCTTCAATGCAGCACTATTGGCGAGACCGCTAATATAGCGCCCTATCGACTCGGGGTTGGAGTTATTTTCCTTAAACTCTACGGTTGAGCCTTCAGCGGGCACACTAAGAAGGCGCTTAATGAGCATCGAATAGTCTTCAGGCATGTTTTCCTCACCTCCGACTTTTACATTACGTAACCCCTATTCTACAAAAGATGCAAATAACATGCAAATAAGATGCAAATAGCCTACCTGCACAAACACCCAATTTTAGAGTTGAGATGCAAATAAGATGCAAATAAAATGACGGGAAAGTAATCCATCATCACACACCACTACATACCCAACCCGTCGCCGTGAGGAAAGCAATCAGAGGCGCAGGGTGACGAGCTGTGCGCCTTCGGCGTCGGGGACAGCGAATCCCGCAGGTGCGACGACGAGAGAACCGCCGCGCACAAATTGCAGGCACGCACAGCGAAGCACCTCGTCAAGAGACGCACTAACAAGCAAACCGCGTTCAGCTTCGCTCAACTCCCCACTCGCCCACTGTCCAAAATTAGACGAGACGTGACGCTCCGCATCCACCAAAACGTCAGGCTGCGATAACTGCCCCGCCGAACCGTCCAGAACCCCGTCAGGCAAATCCGCACCCGTCCAACCGAAGGCCAAAGGATTCATGTCGAGGGCGACAACCTCGCGAGCGCAGTCAGTCTCTTCTGCCCGCTCAGGATGATTCGTCACCATAACAGCAACCTGAGAACCGTCCTCCTCGCTCCCGTCCCCAGAAGGAATTTCCACCTGCAAGCCAGCGAGCATCGCACCCAGCGCCCACAACACGCTCTTCCAATGGCAGGGCAGACTCAGGCGTGCCTGCTCGCCAGCCTCCACCCAGGCCTCCTCGGCGAGAAAAGCGGCTATCTTCGCACAGTGGTTCGCAACGACAGCACCCGATAGTTCCATGCGCCCTTGGCTGGAGTACCACGTGAGCGCCGGCCTTGCGCCCATATCGACAAGTGCTTGATATAAAACGAGAGCGTTTTTCATGGATTTCAATCTAATGGCGGACTAAAGTCCTGTAAAGCTCTTCGCCGATACTGGGGGGTGATTTTGCGTATAGTGAGGGGCAGGCGACATACTCCCAGTTCAAGCGGACAAAACGGCGCTATTATCACATATTTTGCGATTTTTCTTCTAAGGTGGCAAGTTCGACCAATTATCATTTTCGCTTGACTTTTTGGGTATTACACGCGTGTAATTTACATAGTTGTTATTTATCTGTTACCCAAGGAGGAGGGTACGGTGAAAAGGAATAGATCGTCGTTGAGCCTGGTCGCTTTTTCCGCGCAAGCTGAGCAGGCGCAGCTTCTCATGGAAGGGGTTTTTGACCTCGGCTATGACAAGAAGTACCTTGAAGAACTTCATTGGCAAGAGTCAGCTCTGTGCGCCCAAACCGACCCAGATGTTTTCTTCCCTGAAAAGGGTGGCTCGACCGCTCCAGCAACAAGTATCTGCACTCGCTGCGAGGTGCGTGCCGACTGCCTCGAATACGCTATTTCGAACGATATTCGCCACGGCATTTGGGGCGGAATGTCCGATAATGACCGTCGTCGTATTTCGCGTGAGCGCCGCCGCGCCCGTGAAGCCTAAACTCATCCCCTATCGAATGTGACAGCAGCTCCAAGCGTTCTTACAGTTCTCATCACAAAGGCAGATAGTTCCTATTGTGAAAGGACTCTACGCTCGCTTTTTTCCCAGACTCACCTTCCCGCGCGTCTCGTCATTGGTGTCCTTGGCACTGATTCCTCCCCCATTCGCGCTCTGTGTGAAAAACTGAATCCGCCCTGCCCTTGCGATATTCGTGCTGTGGGAGACGCTGGGACATTCTTTGAAGCCGTTAATTATGTGAGCCGTAGTGACGGTTCAGGTAGTGACGGTTCGCGTGACGATGGTTCGGGTAGAGACGGTTCACATGGTGACGATGACGGTGACACCAGGCTTGGTGAGCAGTGGTTGTGGCTTTTGCATGAGGATAGCGCCCCCGAAGCCCACTGCCTCGATTACCTGCTCCAATGCGCAACTGACGGTGATGACTCTGATTCTCTCGGCATTATCGGGGCGAAGCAGGTGGCGTGGGAGAACCCGAATAAGCTGCTCGAAGTCGGTATTCGTGCCACGCGCTCGGCGCGCCGCGTCCCCGATGTTGGGCACAGCGAGTACGACCAGGGTCAGCATGACCACCGTCGTGAGGTGCTTGCCGTTGGCAGCGCGGGAATGCTTCTGCGGCGCAGTGCCCTCGATGAAATCGGCGGTTTCGGCCAGGGGCTTGGACCTTTCGGTGACGGCTTGGAGCTCTCACGGCGTATGCGTGCGGGAGGCTATGAGGTCATTGTGTGCCCTGAGGCAAAAGTGCGTCACGCCCAGCACTCCCTCGGTGAAAAGGCGCGCGATTCTTTCGCGGAGCGCCGCAAGGCTCAAATATTCAATGCACTTGTCAGTGCTCCTACCCTTCTTTTTCCTTTTATTTTCCTTATCTATCTGCTGGGAGCTTTTCCGCGCGCGCTTGCTCGTCTTTTCACAGGAGAAGCGAAGCTTGCTGGCGCCGAGCTTCGCGCACCCTTCGCCCTGCTCGGCTCACTTGGCACTCTACGTCAAGCGCGCAAACGTCTGAAAAGTGCTTCGCGTAGCGGGCACCGTCGTGCCCTGAGGGCCCATGAGGACTACCCCCACGCCATTCGCAGCGCCCAGCGCGCACACCGTTCCGCTGATCGGGACGCTGCCGATATGGAATATGTGCCTGATCCTTTAACCGAGAAAGCTCTGCGCGAGCGCCGCCAATCAGCGCGCTCTTATGGCTGGCTCATCCTTGCTATCACAGGGCTGGCGACTTTAATAGCACATCTGCCGCATTTTTCTCTGCAAGCTGCGGGCGGGGCGCTTCTGCCTGATTCTTCCTCTTTTTCTCAAGGGCTACGGTCGGCGGCTTCGACTTGGCTTGCCAGCGCGGACGGTTACGCAGTTCCTAGCGATATTTTTTGGGCTTTTCTTGACCCGCTCTCTCTTGTCACTTCGCGCCTTGGCGTGAGCGCCACATGGGTCATTTTTCTTGGCATTATCGCAGCGGCATTCACCGCCTATATTGCTGCAGGAGACATCACCGTGTCCCCGCCTATGCGGGCAGTTGGGGCGATTATTTGGGCTTTTGCTCCGCCGCTTCTCGACTCGGTGAGCGCTGGTCAGGTCGCTGGGGTGCTCGCCCATATCGCCGCTCCTCTTGCGGTGATGGCGTATCTGCGGGCGTGGAAAGGCTCAGCCTCGGCTCTTGCCGCTTCCGCTCTGCTTTTTGCTTTCCTTGCCAGTGCTTCGCCGATGGTTCTTCCTCTCGCTATCATTGCCACTATTGCGGGTTTTATTCGCCACGCAAATCAGCGGCTGCGCTGGCTCGTCTTGCCTATTCCGGCTCTCGTCATGCTCGCGCCCACGCTTTTTGCCCTTATTCGTCTCACCGTCTCTCCGCCCAACGCCTCGACGAGCCCTTTGAGCGCTCCGTGGCGTCTGCTCTTTTCCACTCCGGGCGCGCCCTTGGACACTCAGGCGAATCCCGTCTCTCTGCTCTCTTTCTCGCCGCTCGGTGCGAGCACTTTCGCGCAGCTTGCCGCTTTTGATGTGGGGGCTCTCGTGCGAGTGGTGCCCCTCGGCGTGCTGCTCGTTATCGCAATCGTGGCGCTCGTGCGCCCGAGCCGCTATCGCGCTATCCGTCTCGGCTGGGTCTTTATCGCCTTTGGCTGGGCGTGGGCGCTCGTGGCATCGTCGGTGCCCGTGGGAATTGTGGCGAGCCCCGGCGAGTACACGATTACTCACGGCTGGACGGGTATTGCTTTGAGCTGCGCTTTCCTTGGAGTGTGGATTGTCGTCCTCAATATGTCGGGAGATTCCACAGGCGATGACAACGCGGGTAACGCAAACGCGGGTAGCGATAGCACCACCACAAAGGCGCGTTCTTTCGCGCGCACCTTGAAGCGCATTGGGCTGAGCGGTGTGGGTTTCGTGTGTGCCTTGGCTGGTCTTGTTTATGGTGGTCTGTGGGTTGCCGATTCGTTCACTGGCTCGGCTTCTCTTCTCAAACCCGTCACCGCCCAGGCTCCCGCTCTCGCTCTGGCAGACGAAGATTCCTCGTACCATTCGCGCGTGCTCGCTCTGGCTGCCAATGAGAATGGTATGCAGGCACAATTGTGGCGCGGTGACGGTATCGAGTTGCACGAGACGTCAATGCTCTCGTCCCTCATTCGCGCCGATATGGTGGCTGGCACCCACGAGGAGGCACAGACTGACGGCCGCACCGAACCGCAGGCTGGCAGTAGCACCGAGGCGCAGGCTGATGCTCAAGGCGAATCTCAAGCTCCCCTGCCCTATGGAGCGCAAGCGAATAATGATTTGGCTGACGCTCTTGCTTCTCTCACCAGCAATTCGGCTTCCGTCCCTCAGGCGCTTGCCGACCACGGTGTCTCCGTCGTTCTCGTCCCGGAAGACACGAATGATTCGGCATCGCGTACTCTGGTGGGCCGCCTCAATGCAGTGCGCGATTTGGAGTACATCACCACTAATGAGACGGGTTCGTTCTGGCGCGTACACACGGGCGAGGACCTTTCCGCGTCGGTGTCGCGGCTGCGCCTCGACATTGGTGACGGTACGAGTATCGCCGTGCCTTCGGATGTGTTTGAGGCGCGGGTGAGCCTTGATTCGCTTCTCGCCACCCTTGAGCAAAGCCCAGCGGACACGGAAAAACAGGGCAAGGAGACCGTCACTATCCCTAAGGAGGGACGCCTTGTTTTAGCTGAGCGCGCCGATCCGTATTGGCATGCGGAGTTGGTGAGCGCTGCGGGTACGCAAGAGCTCAAGGCGAGCGGGGAAAGCTGGCGGCAGGAGTGGACGATTCCTCTCGATGTGGAGGGCGCTGATATTGTCGTGTATTACGGTTTGCCGATTCAGCGGGTTTGGGCGTATGTGCAGGTGGCGGTGATGGCGCTCGGGCTGCTGGGCGTGCTCGTACTGCCAAAGAGGAAAAGGGTGAGATATGAGTAAACAGAGCGACGATTTTCGCGCGTATCTCGGCTCTTTCTTTGACGGCGAGAACGCCCCAGAAAAGAAAGTAGAACCAGAGCCTAAGCCTGCGCAGGAAGAACCTGAGACAGTCGAAGCTACGGTCGAAGCTACAGGGCTCAGCGCCGAGGAACTTTTCGAGCAGGGAGCGCAGGCTGCTCGCGCTCAACGCCACCAGCGTGAAGCTGAAGTGCGTAAAGAAGAAGCAGAAGAGGCCGCTGCCTGGCTTCAAGATTCCGTGCGTGACGAGAGCACCGATTCGTCGCAGGGTTTCGATTTCCTTGACGAGGACGACGAGCGCGATGTGCCCATACCTGATGAGTGGCCGGCTTTCGCGGATATGGATAGGGATACAATTGTCGCGCGCTATGGGGTGCCAACTGCCCGTGATGACGGCAATGATGACGGCGGGAGTGTCAGTGGGAGTGACGGTGGAAATGACAGCACCTCCACTGATTCGCGTAAAACGTCAGCGCAGAAAGCGTCTGACCGCGAGCGCTCATTCGGACGCTCTCTCAAGCGGTTCCTCGGGGGCTTTCTCGGGGCGCTCGTGGTGCTGGCCCTGGCAGGAGCCTCAGCGTATGGCATTTGGCGTGGTCATACCCAGAGCCAGCAGGTGAAAGCTCCAGCATTTCAGGGCGCTCCAGTTTCTGCCCAGCTTGCCTGCGCGGGCAGTTTCGAGCGCAGCCTTGAAACTGGCATGAATGTTGAGGATATTGACGAGCGCATCAGCGATACTGCCCTGATGGTTGCTACTGGCGCTGCACATAGTGGGGACACCCATGTGAATGCTCCGGCAGATAAGGACGCTCTTGCCATTGCAAAAGCCTCCACAGCCTCTGGAGTTTTTAGTGCAGATAAGGATTCTACGTCTCTTGGCGGGCTCAATTTTCACCGTGCCGAAGCGGGAGATATGCGCGGTTTGGCGGGGGCGGCGTGCCTGGGCGGGCACATCGATAGCTATCTGGTCGGCTCGGAAATCTCTGTTGGTACGTCTAATGAACTCGTCCTCGTCAACCTTTCTTTCGCTCCGGCAACCGTCACCCTTGAAGCTCTTGGCTCTGCTGGCCTTTTGGAAGCGTCAAGCATTGAAAATATCGTGGTGGACGCCCAGTCCGTGAAGAGGGTGTCTCTGGACGGGGCAATTGACGGCGATAATCGCCTGGCTTTGCATATCAGTTCGTCGGGTGGGGCGGTTGCCGCTTTTGTGCAAGAGACGGTGCTTGAGGGGGCGAAGCCTGCGGGTGTCACGTGGATTTCGCCGTCGCCTGCAGCTGCTCATCTTGTTATTCCTGCCATCTCGATTCCGCTGGATTCGGTCGATTTTCCGCGTGTGCGTGTGGCGAATTTTGAGGACGAACCTGCCACAGTCTCTCTGGCTTTGCGCTCGGAAAGTGGAACGCTTGAACGTGAAGATTTGTCGAATATTGAGCTTGCTGCACATTCTGTTCTCGATATTCCGCTTGACGGTATCGACGGCGGTACGTATTCAGCTGTCATTACTTCTACTAATCCGGTGAGCGCTGGTGCCGAGCTGGTCTATCGCCACAGCGCTGACGCCCCGCGTGAGATTGCGTGGGCGAGCGCGGTGAGCCCTGCCTATGAGGCAATAGGGGTCTTTGGCGAGATACCAGCGACGCTGGTTGTGGCTGGGCAGGAGCCTGGAAAAGCTACTGTTTCTCTCTATAACGCGGCGGGCGCGCTCGTGGATACGTCGCAGGTCGATATTTCTGATACTCGCAGCGCTGTCGTCAATATTCCTGCCACGGCGGTGGCTGTAAAGCTGAGCGCGGATGTGCCAGTTTCGGCTGGTATTTACGGGCAGGCTTCTCTTGAGGACGGCGGTATGGCTGTTGATTGGCTGCCTCTTGTTTCTCGCGGTGACGATGTGGGCAGCCAGCGCATCTCCATGTGGTGATTCGCGTCTTCCCCCGTCATCGCGAGGGAGCGCCAGCGACCACGGCGATCAATAACGGACATTGCCAGCGTCGCGAAGCGAGCAATAACGGACTATTGATTGCCACGCCCCTACGGGGCTCGCAATGACGGGGTGGGTGTGTAAGTGCTACGAGTGGCGGTCAGGGATTGATTGCGGGTCGCAGTCGAGGATTGCGGCGAGCTGTTCAACAACAATCGTATGAATGAACTCCGCTAAGTTTTCTCCGCGCGCAGAGTGGATAATCGGTCTACGGTAAAAAATGACACGCCCACCGTCACCCCCATGATGAGACGCGGGAATAAAACGCGACAGGGGCGCACTTGTCTCCCAAGGGGCAGGCTCCGACTCGGGAACTTCGAGCACACCATAGTCAATAGAATCCAGTTTTTCAGGGTAAAGACGGCGATAAAAAGCCAGTTCACCCGCTAAAAGGGCGTCAAAAGTTTCCGAACGTGTTTTCCATGCGGGCAGCGTTCGCGGCAGGGTGGGCCCGCGCATTCCACGTCCGTGGTAATCGCGGCGGCGTGCCCGAGAACGCACACTTAAAGGTCGGTCGCTCATACGTTTTACCCTAGCGTAGTGGTACCTTAAATGCATGAGCCATGCCCGTCAATGTTCACGAACTACGTGTTACGCCCCCGCCGTCGCTACATTGACCTATCAGTACAATGAGGCGACAGCCGTTCTGGGGCCTCTCGCGCCGATTGCCGACCCTTCGGCTTTCGACTTTTGCCAGAATCACGCTAATACTTTGACCGTCCCGCATGGGTGGACGATGATTCGCTTGGCAGATAATTTCGAGCCGCCCGCACGCGCTGGAGAAGACGAAGTCATGGCTTTCGTCAATAGTGCTGCTGAGGAAAAATTGACGGCGCAAGAAAAAGCCGAGATGTCGCGTGCCCGTCGCGCCCATCCTTCGGCTCTCGTGCCACGCCCCCACCTCTCACTCGTGCCCTAGCGTCTCCGTCACCCCCGCCGTCGTTGCGAGGGAGGACGAAGTCCGACCGAAGCAATCTCGAGCAACTCTACTGCAATACTGTCACTAGAGATTGCTTCGTCGCGCCTACGGTGCTCCTCGCACAACGAGGAGTGGAAGGTCCGTGAAAGTTTACTTTCACGCGACTGGAACGACGAAGTTGTTGTAAGCGACGAAGTCG
>JAFYHO010000073.1 GCA_017539125.1 Actinomycetaceae bacterium
ACTTTCACGAGACTGTAGCGACGAAGTTGCAAGAGGGAGCGCACGACAAGGAACGAAACCCCGAGGAAGCTTGCTTACTCGAGGGTGTAGTGACGAAGTCGCCGAAAGTGAGCGAAGCGAACGAACAGCGACCGAACACACTCAAGGCTGGAGCGACGCAGTTATGAGAGGCAACGATGACGAGCGAAAGACTCACGAAAGTCTACTTTCGTGTAGCTGTAGCGAGGAAATCGTGTTCAGTCGCTACGCTCCTTTTGGCAACTGCGTCACTACGGTCTCAAGGAAGCGAGCTTCCTTGGACACTTCGTTCCTTGTTGTAAGAGGCGGAGCCGAATACGGAGTG
This sequence comes from Actinomycetaceae bacterium, assembly GCA_017539125.1. GTDB lineage: Bacteria > Actinomycetota > Actinomycetes > Actinomycetales > Actinomycetaceae > RUG11864. Next base: position 344 of record JAFYHO010000073.1, read on the forward strand.
CCGAACAATGACGGTATGTGATTGTGAGTGATAGCTACACATCTGTCTGAAAGGCATGGAAGAATACATAGTGTCACTGCACCGCGTAATTCAGGAGAGAAAATGCAGTCATTCGCAACAATCAACCCGCCCATCGCTCTCGGTCCACTTGACGGGCGCTACCGTTCCGTCGCCGCACCTCTTGTCGATTATCTATCCGAGGCGGCACTGAACAGGGCGCGAGTGCGCGTTGAAATCGAATGGCTCATCTACCTCGCCACGCATAATGTTCTGCCCGGCGCACCCACACTGAACGACGCCGATATTACCTACCTGCGTGACATCCTCGAAAACTTCGGCGCAGACGATATCGCAGAAATGGCAGAAATCGAAGCCGAAACAAAACATGACGTAAAAGCCGTCGAATACTATCTCAAGCGTCGCCTTGAAGCAGCACCCTCGGTACTTGGCGAACAAACACCCCTCGCCAGCATGGGCGAAATCGTCCACATTTTCTGCACCAGCGAGGACATCAACAACCTCTCCTATGCGCTCGTCGTCAAAGGCGCCATCGAAGATGTCTGGCTGCCAGCAGCCCGCGCGTTCACTGAGCAAATCGCTGAGCTTGCACGCGAAAACGCCGAACTGCCCATGCTCTCCCACACCCACGGGCAGACAGCCACCCCCACAACCCTCGGCAAAGAAATGGCAGTCTTTGCCTCGCGCTTCAAGCGCCAACTCGCCCGTATCGAGCGCGCCGACTACCTCGGCAAAATCAACGGCGCAACAGGCACATTCGGCGCCCACGAACTCTCCGTCCCAGGTGCCGGCTGGGACAAAATCTCACGCGACTTCGTCGAAGGCCTTGGGCTTGACTGGAATCCGCTGACCACCCAAATCGAAGCGCACGACTGGCAAGCCGACCTTTACGCCGACGTCTCCCACTTCAACCGTATCGCCCACAACTTCGCCACCGATATGTGGACGTATATTTCCATGGACTACTTCCACCAGAATCTTGCTGCTCAAGGCTCGACCGGAAGCTCCACAATGCCGCACAAGGTCAACCCGATTCGCTTCGAGAATGCCGAAGCAAATCTCGAAATCTCCTGCGGAATCCTCGACACTCTCGCGGCAACACTCGTCACCTCGCGTATGCAACGCGACCTCACCGACTCGACCACCCAGCGCAATGTCGGTGTCGGGCTTGGGCACTCCCTGCTCGCCATCGACAATCTGCGTCGCGGGCTTGCCGGTGTTGACCCCAATCCCGCGAAGCTCGCCGCCGACCTCGACAATGCGTGGGAAGTGCTTGCCGAGCCAATCCAGCAGGCCATGCGTGCCGCCGCAATCGCCGGAGCAACCGGCATGGCAAACCCCTACGAGCGCCTTAAAGAACTCACACGCGGGCGCACCGTCACCGCCGAGGACATGCGCGAATTCATTGCTGGGCTCGGAATGCCTGCCGACGTCGAACAGCGCCTTGCCGCGCTCACTCCCGCAACTTACACGGCACTAGCCGCCCAGCTTGTGCGCGACTACCTCGACTAATCCGTCCAACAGGGAAAAGAGGAGAAGACAATGGCTCATAGCTACGCCCTCGCAGTTACTGCCCGACAGGCCGATTCGTACATCGAGCAAGGCATTGACTTTTTCGGCGGATTCGCTGTCGAAGCTACTGTGCTCGAGGAAGTCCTCGACCTGTCCGCCCTCATCT
>JAFYHO010000074.1 GCA_017539125.1 Actinomycetaceae bacterium
CTCTTCGCCGAATCTACAGACCGCACAGCTGCCGAAAATCTCCGCGGCGTCAAACTCGTCATCGACAGCGACGAGGACGAATACATCGAAGAGGACGCCTACTATCTCCACGAGCTACGCGGGCTTGAAGCCCTCGACCCAGAAGGCTACACCCTCGGCGAAGTCGTCGGCATAGAACCCTCTCCAGCCCACGACCTCTTACTCGTGCGCGAAGTAGAGGGCACTATCACGCGCGTCCCCTTCGTTTCCCAAATCGTCACTGAGGTTGACCTTGACGATAATTGCGTCGTCATTGACGCGCCCACAGGTCTGTTCAGCTACGACAACGACGAAAGCGAGGAGGCATAATGCGTTTCGACATTATTTCCGTTTTTCCCGAATTCTTCGACGTCGCGCGTCTGTCTCTGCTCGGCAAAGCCCAAGAGCGCAATCTCATCGAGATTGCCGCACACAATCTGCGCGACTGGACCGAGGACGTCCACCGCACAGTCGATGACACTCCCGCAGGCGGGGGAGCAGGCATGGTTATGCGTGCCGATATTTGGGGCAAAGCCATTGACGATATACTCGCGCGTAACGGTGGAGTGTCGGGCGGGAAAGCCGTCCTCGCCATTCCCACCCCAGCCGGCACGCCACTCACGCAAGCCCAGTGTGCACAGCTCGCCACCGACGCCCAGCACATCGTTATCGCTTGCGGACGCTACGAGGGTATTGACGCGCGCGTTGCCGAACACTACACACAGGCAGGAGTAGAAGTTTTCGAGTATTCTCTCGGCGACTATGTACTCAACGGGGGAGAAGTCGCAGCTCTTGCCCTTATTGAAGCAGTTGCGCGTCTTGTGCCGGGTATGGTCGGCAATCCCGAGTCTCTGCTTGAAGAATCCCACTCACAGGCAGGACTGCTCGAATATCCCGTCTATACGCGCCCACTTTCATGGCGTGAACTCGATATTCCCGAGGTTCTCCTTTCGGGCAATCACCGTGAAAGTGCTCGGTGGCGGCGAGACAAGTCCCTTGAGCGTACTGCCGCAATCCGGCCCGATATGCTGCGCCGCCTCGACACGAGTACTCTCGATAAAAAAGATAAGAGAAAACTCGCCAGCCTCGGCTATCTCGTCTCGCGTGAAGAAAACCGTCTTGAGCCTTTTGCTATTCGACCGGCAGTAGAAGCCGATATACCTGCTCTCGCCGAGCTTTCCGCGCGCGTATTCCCCGATGCCTGCCCTGCCTATCTCAGTGAAGAAGCAATCGCGGCGCATATCGCGGAGAATTTCAACGAAGAACGCTGGGCACACTATCTGAGCGCGCCAGAATACCTGTGTATGGTATGCGAAAGAGAAAACGGCCAGCTCATCGCCTACACTCTCTGTGAAATCCCCGCTGGTGACGGTGTTGCCGGGCTCAACGAGGGGGCACCAGCTGATGTGCTCGTTGGTGGGGTAGAGCGCCAAGGCCCGCTTGTGCTTATGTCCAAGTTCTACATTGACCGCCCGTGGCGCTCCGGCGGAATTGCCGAAGCACTTTGGGAACACACACGGCTCGCACTCTCGGAGCGTACACGCGACTATTTGGCGCCCGTCGTCTGGCTCGGAACCAACGAGGGGAACAAGCGCGCCCGCAACGCCTACAAAAAACTTGGTTTTGAACTCGTCGGCAAACGAGAATTCTTTGTAGGTGACGAGAGCAACGCTGATGTTGTTTTTGCTCGGCAGATTCATATGGCATAATCGAACATGCTGATTTTCTCGCCGGAAAAGTATGCAGCGCCTGCCGCAGGGGGTCGCATATTGGCGAGCCATGTTGGAGGCGGTACCCCCGCCCTGAGTATGTTCGTGGCCTGCGTGCACGAGCTTGGAGTAAAAATGCAGACTCTTGATTTCGTCGATGCGCCGAATCTGCGCACCGATATTCCCGATTTCCGCCCCGGCGACACTGTCCGCGTCAACGTCAAGGTTATTGAAGGTAACCGTTCGCGTGTTCAGGCATTCCAGGGTGTCGTCATTGCACGTGACGGCGAGGGCATTCGCGCCACATTCAAGGTGCGCAAGCTTTCTTTCGGCACGGGCGTTGAGCGTACATTCCCCGTACACTCCCCAAGCATTGAATCTATCGAAGTCGTCACCCGTGGCGATGTGCGCCGCGCAAAGCTCTACTATCTGCGCGACCGCAAGGGCAAGGCTGCCAAGGTTAAGGAGCGCCGCGAAGACCGCGGAGCCAAGACCAAGTAAGCTTCAGCGCTACGCATTATTTGCGCGACATTCGGACGCGAAACACCTCAAGCGGGTTCGCTCTACAACAGCGAATCCGCTTTGTGCGTTATATAATGGCAACGTTCATCGAGTACCGTTCAGAAAGATCAATAAGGGAGGAAAGCTTCTATGGGAGCGCATCACAACCGTTCGGATGGAGAACGTGAGAGACTCCCTTACGATTTGCCTCCTATTCCCGAGTATGTCGAAGATGAATATGTTGAGGACGATTACTCCAAAGATGAGTACGCCAAAGATGAGTATGTCAAAGATTCAGTAGGCGTCAGCACGGTAGCCGCCAGCGTGGATAACGAGCTGCCTCCAATCCCCGAATATGTCGAGCCTGAAAGCGCCGACGATGTCATCGAGGAAGAGGAAAAAGAAGTCCCCCCCATTCCTGACTACCTCACCCCAGAAGAGGAAGAAGCAGCTGACGCGCGCGAAGAAGCCTCAGAATCACGGCGAACATGGCTGCGTTCTGTCCTCGAATTTGTGGGGCTCCTTGCCATTGCGCTCGTAGTCTCGGTCGTCATTAAAACCTTCTTTATCCAGGCTTTTGTTGTGCCCTCTGGTTCTATGGAAACGACCCTCAAACCTGGTGACCGCATTTTCGTCAACCGTCTTGCGGACTCCCCAGACGATATTGAGCGCGGAGATATTATCGTCTTTTCCGATCCAAATAATTGGCTCAGCGCACCGGCGGACGATGGCGAGAGCACAGGTCTCGGTAGTTTTATATCTCGCACAATGGAAACTGTCGGTTTACTTCCGGCTGATTCAGGTCAGCACCTCGTTAAGCGCGTTATTGGTGTCGGCGGAGATACTGTCGAGTGTTGTGACGTGCAAGGACGCATGAGCGTCAACGGTGTTGCTCTTGACGAGACGTATCTTGACCCTGGCATCGCGCCTTCGGATTTTGATTTTTCAGTGACTGTCCCCAATGGGCAATTGTGGGTTATGGGAGATAATCGCGGCAATTCTAACGATTCTCGACAGCATCACGAGATGGACGGTAACGGTTTCGTGCCGAATTCCCATGTTGTCGGGCGCGTCTGGTCGGTTTTCTGGCCTTACGAGGAAATGCACGTCATCGAGAGCGGGCGTGACGTTTTCAAAAATGTTCCTGATGCGAAATGATTCCTTCGCGTATACGAGAACAGGAATTATTGGCGCGCCTAGCTGAGCGCTCGCAGCGCCCCATTCTTGCTGGAGTTGACGAGGTTGGTAGGGGTTCTATTGCTGGCCCTGTGAGTGTGGGTATCGCCCTGTGTGGGCTGGAGACGAGCGACGATTTTCCGAGCGAGCTGCGCGATTCGAAGCAGTTGAGCCCAGCTAAACGCGAGAGCCTTGTGCCTGCCTGCTACGAGTGGGCGCTTGATATTGCCGTGGGGCACGCTAGTGCCCAGGTTGTTGATTCTGAGGGCATTATTGGGGCTTTGCGTCATGCGGCGCGTGAGGCTTTGAATGAATTGAGTGGGCGCGGCTGGGAGATTGACGCTGTTCTTCTGGACGGTAAGCACGACTGGTGGAGTGAAGAGGTGACGCTTTTTGACGAGGGGGAGCCTGTTTTGCCGCAGCTTCCTGTGCATATGGAAATTGGGGGAGATGCGTCGTGCGCTATCGTGGCGGCCGCGTCTGTTGCGGCTAAGGTGGAGCGTGACCGTCTTATGTGTCAATACGATGAGGAATATCCTGTCTATGCTTGGGCGCGTAACAAGGGTTATGGCACGAGAGCGCACTATGATGCTTTGAAGAAGCATGGGGTGAGCCCGTTGCACCGTCTGTCATGGAATCTGAGAACGCAGGAGGAGCGCAGATGAGCGATGTCGATACATATTCGGCTCAGGCAGAGCTTGATCTTTACCGTGAATACCGCGAGGTAGCGGGGAATTTTCGCTATGCGGTAGAGACTGAGAGGCGTTTTTATCTCACTAACGATGCGCAAGTCAAAATGCGTTCTTCGTCTGCCGGTGACGTGTTTTTTGAGGTTATTTTGACGGATGTGTGGGTGTGGGATGTCTACCGCCAGTCGCGTTTTGCGCGCTCGGTGCGCGTGGTGACTTTCAAGGACGTCAACGTCGAAGAAATTTCGAAATAGTACACACCCGTCGTCGCGAGGAGGCGCTTTGCGCCGACGTGGCGATCAATAATGGACAGTTGTCAGCGTTGCGTTAGCAGGCAATAACGGACTATTGATCGCCACGGTCGCTGCGCTCCCTCGCGACGACGGGAGGGAAGGGGAGTAAAGAAAGAGTAAGTTTTCCGCATAGGGGTGGGGTTTCACACGTAAAAATGCTGTGTGGCTTCTTGTGGTATGGAATACTGCGTATTGTAGGACTTTTATCCTATCCATCTTCACCTTCGGGAGTCTGTTTCCTTGGTTGAGGTGTATTGAGAGAGAAAGGTTGTCGAATGTCTGTAACGACTGGTCGTTTTTCTGCAAAATTACTGGCCACAGTGGCTGCTTTGAGCCTGATGGGTTCTGGCGTTGCTGTCGCTGACGATGTCGATAACGGTGACGTTACTACTGATGTTGCTGTATCTAACGAAGTGAGCGCTACTCCTGAAGCACAGGTGCTTGAGGACGAGAGCGAGGGTGCTACTGATGAGGTAACGCCGGATGCTGAAGAGAGCACCCTTGACGTTGAGCCTAGTGAAGAGGCAAGCGATGAGGCTGTCCTTGAGGACGAGGACGCGAGTGTTGATGATGAAGATGTCCTTGACGATGAAGGTGGTGCCGATAAAAACGTCGTTCCAGACGAGTACCTGCGTAAATGTATTAATAATGCGCTTGGTTACGGAAGTAAAGACACTCGCGGGATTAGTGCTGCTACGTTGAAGACAATCACTAAGGACGTGAGTTGCTCCGCGGTTGTCGATATTTCTAAAGATATTTATTCTTTGGAAGGTGTGCAGTATTTGACTAATACTAAACGCATAAGCCTCGGTTCTGTGAGCGATAAGGCTAGTTTGGCGCCGCTGTCAAAGTTGAAGAATACAAAGCTGACTTCTTTGACTATTTACGGTGATTGGGACAATAAGAAGAAGCAGAAGTTCCCGAATCTTTCTGGCTTGCCGAATTTGAAGCAAATCGATTTCAATAACGTACCTCTCAGCAATATAGAGAATATTCAGTACAACAAAAATCTCACTTCTGTTCACATGTTTTATGGTTACCTAACGGATGTGTCGCCATTGGCGAAGTTGCCTAAAATTAAAACAATAAGCTTGTACGATAACGATATTAAGGACATTTCGTCTCTTGCAAACATCAAGACATTAGCAGACCTTTCTGTGGAGAACAATCAGCTCACCTCCATTCCGAAAAGAACTGTTCAAACCACGGGAGCCGAGCTCAAGACAACTGTTTTGAGGGTTAACGAGAATCACATTAAAGACTATAAGAACGCAAAAACATGGCGTATCTATGAAGACTATAAGCAAAATCAGAATATTGCTTTGAAAGGAACCGTCAAGAACAAAAAGACTACGGTTGATATCTCTTCTTTGCGTGACGCAGATGGTTCGCTTCCTACGAAGGTGTATCTTACCGGGGAGAATATTTATCATAAGCCCATGGCCTTGAAAGATTCTCCAGGTTCTGTCAGTAAAGATGGAAAGACTGCAACCTTCAATCAGGTCTTTAAGAATGGTGACATTATTTATGCTGAGGGTAAGGGGATAGCTGGCTGGTTTATCACGCTGAACACGGGTATTGAGCCTGTTACCTCGCTAAAGATTTCTGGTGCTTCTCGGGTGTATGTTGGTTCTTCGATTGTGTTGAAGGCGAAAGTTAGCCCTTCTAAAGCTTCAAATAAGGGTGTTTCGTGGAAGTCGGCAAATCCGAAGATTGCCACGGTTGACAAGAATGGTAAGGTCACTGGTAAGAAGGCTGGCACGGTGACGATTACTGCTACTGCTAAGGATGGTTTTGGTGCGCAGAAGACGCGGCAGATTGTTGTGGTACAGCCTGTGAAGGTTTCTTCGGTGAAGCTTTCGGGTGCTTCGAGTGTTGTTACTGGTAAAACTGTTACGTTGAAGGCAACGGTTTCGCCTTCTAACGCGTCGAATAAGGGTGTTTCGTGGTCGAGTTCAAACAAGAATATTGCCACGGTGAACTCGGCTGGTAAGGTCACGGCTAAGAAGGCTGGCACTGTGACAATTACTGCGACTGCCAAGGATGGTTCAAAGAAGAAAGCTACGAAGAAGATTACCGTGACGAAGGTTGTGGCGAAGCCGAAGCCTACGGCTACGAGTAAGCCGAAGCCTACGGCTACTAGTAAGCCAGTGACGACGTCTACTCAGAAGGTGTATCGTTTGTATAATCCTGCAACGAGTGAGCATTTGTTTACGACCGATGTGAATGAGTATAAGGTTCTTGCTGCTAAGCATGGTTGGAAGCAAGAAGGCGTTGCGTGGGTTGGCCCGAAGTCGTCTAATGCTGGTGTGTATCGTTTGTATAATCCTGGTCTGGGAGATCATCATTATACGAAGGATAAGAACGAGGCTCGTTCTTTGGTGGCAAAGTTTGGGTGGCGTTATGATAATAATGGTAAGCCTTTGTTCTATTCTGATAGTAAACAGCGTGTGAAGGTTTATCGTTGTTATAATCCGAAGCTTCAGATTGGTCAGCATCATTACACTGCTGATAAGAATGAGTACAATGCTCTGGTGAAGAAGCATGGTTGGAAGGATGAAGGTATTGGCTGGTATGCCATCAGGCTCCAGTAGTCCTTCCCTGTTCCTATGACTGTGTGATGCCGCGAGCGCTATACGCCCGCGGCATCACACATCGCTGCCCCCAAAACGCGCAGAAGTGTCAAGCCACACCCACTCATTTGTGCGCTAGAGAGGGCTGGCTCTGATAGTCTGGAGTTCCGTGGAGAACAA
>JAFYHO010000075.1 GCA_017539125.1 Actinomycetaceae bacterium
ATCATGTTTAGCGGCTTCACCTGCGAGCCCATCATGGAGGCAATCAACTCGACGCCGGGATCGAGCCGTCCGTCTGTAAATACGAACTTGGCGTCGCCGCACTCGCGCACGGTCTCTACGATAGCATCATGGACGATCGACCTCAACTCCGTCTCGACGGGGCGATATACGCGAAACACAGTTGGCAACACACATGCAATGACGATTACCTGGACAAGGTTGCGCATCATCAGACCACGCGGCTCGACCGGTTTGAACGTACCGTCATCCTCGTCAAAGAAGAAGATTTCCTGACAGCCAAGCGTGAAGCACGATGCGGCAAGCGCAAGCGTGACAGCCGTCATCAGCATAAATACGCATTCGAGGAAGTCGGAGTTTATCTCGACGGCGCCGGAGGAGAACGACCATAGACGCGTATATGGAAGTATGCCGCACTGGACAAGCGCAAGGACGCCAGCGAAAAAGACCATCAGCCCAAGCCGGAATCGCAGTGGCTCGGTGTCGCGGCAAAGCATGGGGGAAAGGACGAGCGACACCACCAAAGGAAGGAGCGAGAAAGTTATGGCAAGCAACCAGCCAATCGGAGAAGCCGCAGATGCGAGAAGCCCGTAGTATCTCACGACATAGTGGAAGGCGACGTCAAAGGCGCTCCAGCCGTTCGCCTCAAGACCGCCAAACAACACGAAGGTCGCAATGTTCACACCTACAATCAGTACGAGGCCGAACACGAACGAGAAGAACATCCTCCAGCGCGGCATATAGGCAAGATGCCCAGGATCGGCGTCGACCTGCTGCTTTTCGTTCAGCGCCTCCGCGAGCGCAAGCCGCTGCGCGACTTAGTAGATGGCAGGGAGTATAAATCCCACCAGAGTCTCCGCCGCGAGCATACCGGCAAAAATCATTGAAAAGAGGATGCGCAAGAGCCCGCCATGCTTCAAAAACCTAAGGAAGAAATGAAGAGACAGTATGAGCGCGAGGAAGCGGAACGTGCCGGGAGCGATTGGGGCCGTTATGCGGAACATCACGTCTCCGGCGCAGAAGCATACCGTCGCGATCGTCGCGAAAAGCGGGGCGATCCATTCCCAGCGCTCGAAGCTCTTGACGCGAGAGAGGTATGCAAGTATCTGCCGCAATACTAAGTACACAAAGACAGCCGAGATTCCGCCAACGACGGCACCGACGAGCCGCAGCGTCTGAACGATGTACGCGGGGCCAAAAAGCGAAAGCATCCATGCAGTAAGAAGCCTCCAGACACCTGCAAAAACAGTTTGCGGCGGCCGAACTCCTGCGGCAACCGTCATTTCATCCCAAAGCGATGGATCGAGCCCGCGAGGGGAGAAAATCAAATAGACGAAGAAAAAGCCGATGCCAGAAACCAGTGCGAGACCCAAGTCCCGCTTTCTTAGGCGATCACCCACAAAAGATTTGTTATCCATAGATGTCAATCTTGCCTTTGAGCTGTATTATCCCATATTTAATCAATCTCGTCAATGACTCCGCAGAAAAGAAAAGCGCAAGACACCAATTAGGTATCTTGCACTTCGCTCTGTATAGCAGCCGTCGCTCAGACCTGCTGGCGACGACGCTTCAGCCCAAGGAGCATCCCACCCACAAGGAACAGCAGCCCGCTCGTCGGCTCTGGAACGTTGTATGTAGCAGAACCCGTCGCCTGTCCAAAGCCACCGCCCGCGAGCGAGGTCGGAGTAGAAATGCCGCCCACAGAGATGTAGCCATTGTTAAGGAGCGTATTGTAAGACTCGGGAGTAGTCTTGACCCCATTGACCAATTCAATGAAGTACGAGTAGCTATTACCAGAATAGCTTGAGATATTTGCAGTGAAATAGTCACTGTACTCATAAGCATCCGCAACCGCCGAGCCTGTTGCCGTAGCAAGCTCATACTTGGTAGCGCCGTGTCTGCCAAAGCTTACAGAGGAGAAAGTCCGGCAAAATCAGACGGAACTCAAGCCTTTTATGACAAATATTGGTTAAGAAAATAAATATAAGCCCC
>JAFYHO010000076.1 GCA_017539125.1 Actinomycetaceae bacterium
CGACGTTAAGTCCTTGTTTGCATAGCGAGGAGGGGTCGAAGCCTGCCGCAGGTAGGCGAACACCCCGACGATTCCGAGAAAGACGCACCTTATAATTTGCGGACTAGCAGCACATTCCACCAAAGAAGAGAATATATATAAGAGCTATAGGGGTAGAAAGAAAAACTAAGATAGACACAATAATTCCGATGACCGACAGCGCCAGACCTGAACCGTTCAATCGTTTCACTCTAGTAATACCAACGATAGAGAAAACAAAAGCAAGCACAGACAAGAGGAACTGAAAAATGAACGGAAGATCGGAAGAGGTGGTGAAAAAGAAACTGAACCACACAATAGTGAATACTAGACCGACCATCGACAGAACAAAACCGGTAATAGCCATGACATTTTTCGACTTAGAATACATCTGCATATTCCCTTGAGGATTGGGCATATACTGCGTGACACCGTTTTGAGAAGAGGAAGAATACACAGAAACAGGAGGATGTGCCGTATTGAAGTCAGTTGGATAGTTCTCACTCATTATGGTTTCCTTTGACTATTTGTTGGAAAGTAGCAATCTGCCCGAATCACCGACGTAAATTAGTTACCCAGAAGCTCCTCGCGGACGGCACGGTGGCGGTCGAGAACTTCTTGTGAGGGCTTCGCCAGCATTTCTTCAACGACCGAACGGATTGCCTGGTGAGACTGTTCGTCGAAGCGTTCAGCGGAGTGCCGCGCAGCTGCCAGCTGCATTCGATACGTGAAGGGACGCAAGCCAATAGCAAGCGCAACGGTGACAACAGCGATAACGATTCGCGCTGTAAGAGACGGCACCGGCCAGCCGATAAGCAGCTGAACGACACCGAGAATCGCAAGGATAATGCCGACGACCTCGATAATACGCGGGGCAACCGTCGCTACTGTCGGCACTTTCACCGAGTCGAGCGCCTTCCCGATTGCCCTGCGTAGGCTGTCAGCGTCAGGAACACTCTTCTCCATCGTCGCACGCCAGCGCTCCGGCAAATCAGCCTTAACCTCAGAAAGCCACGTGTCACGTGTAGCAACCGTTAGGGATGTGGCGGGCTTTTCGGGGCGGGCAATGGCTGTCGGACGAATCGATGTGCCAGCGTGATGTAGCGATTCCACGACGGCAGGAATACCGGCGGCACGCGCAATCTGATTGCTCGTGGAGGCAAGCAGCTCTTCGTCAACAACTGCCTCGCTCTCCCCCACTCCAGCGCCGAGCCGGGCACGTATCGCGTCAAGCTCAGCCTCAGCTGTTGCAACATTCGCTGCTGTGGTCGCAATGGCTTTTTTCAACTCGTTCTCAACTGAAGCAAGCCCTTCTTTTTCTACAGCCGACACCGCATACAGGGGAACATCACCAAGACCGTCAGCATCCAACTTGGTGCGCACATCGTCCAAAAGAGCTTCGCGGCGCTCTGGCATAACCGTATCGATCTGATTCAACACAACAACCATGTAATCTTTGCGGCGACGCATCTGGGCAAGATAAGCATCGTGAATCAGATGGTCAGCATATTTTTGCGGGTCAAGAACCCAAATAAGCACGTCCACCATAGGAAGAATGCTGTCCACTAAAACCGAGTGCCCTATTTCAATCGAGTCGTGGTCAGGCAAATCGAGCAAGACGAGCCCGTCAAAAGCACTATCTGTATCAATCAGTGGGGAATCGTGTGTGATACGCCGAGCTGGACTCACTCCCAGTAAATCGAGCAACTCAGAAGCGTCTGCGTTCCACACGCAGGCTGCTGCTTCCTCAGTCATCGGACGGATGTCCCCTGCGTCTGCAAACTCCAGCCCTGTCAAAGCGTTGAAGAGGCTCGACTTGCCAGAACCCGTACCGCCTGCCAAAGCAGCCACCGTCAAGCCCTTACCAGCACCAAGGCGAATCTGCACTTTTTCCATATCCGCTTCGGCGCGGTCAATCTGGTACATCTCAAAACTGTCGCGTCCAGTTTCGATAGCCGCGCGAATATTCTCGATTGCCGTGTCTATCGCTTGAATGCGCGAGCTCAATTCCGCGGCATCGTCCGCTTTTTCACTGGCTTTTACTGTTGTATCGTCACTCATTCTTCTCTCACAATCCATATCTATCAGCGTATTCGGCAGCACGTAGACGCAGGTGGCGGCCGTTGCCAATCGGAATCTCGTCAACGACCTTGCTGTAAGTAGCTGCGACCGTATTCAAAGCGTCCTCACAATGCTCTGAGAGCTTTTGGCGCGCATTAACTGAGCTATCGACAGCATCTAAGAGGCGCAGGCTGGTCGTCGCGCCGTTGACACCTCCGGCAGCAGCACCAATCAAACTGGCAATACCGGGGTGGGAAAGCCACGGATTTGTGCCCACACTCTGAGCGAGCAGCTTCAAATCAGCCTTCCATTCCTGCTCCGCCTTTTCAACGATAGACGCAATATCGAGACGCTCGTGACCAGCAGCAATATATTCCTCGGTATCGACCATGTCATCACGCCAGGAGCGCCAAATTTCTTCTTCGGCACTGATAAGCGCCTGAGTAAGGCCGACACGTATCGTGGCGAGGACTGAATCAAAGACGGACGTCACCGCATTATCTCGCTCTGTCGTATTGCGCCTTTGGAAAATGGTGGGCCTATCGCCTCGCGCCAAGCCTGCGAGCGCTCCGCCTGTTGAGGCAAGGGTGAGCCACGAGGTCGTCGGCGCTCCCTGCCCGTAGCGTCCGCGCGAAGCATTGCTATCGAGTTTTTCAACGAAAGAAGAAACAGCAGCCTCGGCCTTGTCCTTCAAATCTTGGACAACATTGGCCTGCATTTCGACTGCGTCAGAAATGTGAATCAGCTGGTCGTGCAGGGCGGGAAGCATGGCGCGCGTCGTGCGGTCAACGAGTGCCTCGCCGAGGCGTGTCGCTGAAATGCGCTCGAGCCACAGGCGCAAATCTGCAATCAGTTCAGGATCTAAAAGCCCCTCGTGTGGTCCGGAATCGTCAACAATCATCAGGGCCGTATCTGCCATATCCTCATTTTGCATGCGCTCGACAATATCGCGGCGCACAGCCTCACGGGCACGGTCCCCCACGCGATTGAGCAGAACACCTGTCGTCAAACCGCGTCTATGTGCATCGCGGAGCATCTGCCACGCAAGAGCGTCTCCGTAGCGTGAGGGGGTGGTGACGAAAAGCCAAATATCGGCTGCGTCCAGCAGACGGCGAGACAGCTCGCGGTTGGCAGCGTCAACAGAGTCCAAATCTGGGGCGTCCACGAGGACAATCCCAGGAATTGCACCCTCAGGATGAACGACCTCGCCCATATCACAGAGATTGTGCCCTTCCATCGCGCCCTTGTCATCAGGGTGAATCGCAATATACGGGGTGCGAGTGGTGGGACGGATGACGGAAGCTGGGGAGAGTTCTTCGCCGACGAGCGAGTTGAACAGGGTAGATTTTCCTGCGCCTGACGAGCCACCAAGGACGATAACCGTAGGTAAAGAATCAGAATAAAGGTGTGGAAGGATACGTGTTTTTAGCTGTGTGAGCAATTGAGCACGGCTCTCTTCGAGTTCGAGAGAACCTGGCATATCGAAAGGTAAACGGACTGCTTCTAGGGCAGAAACTGTCCGCTCAACGAGATTCGCTAATGTGCGTGAAGAATAGTCTGGAGCCACAAGTATATTCTTTCTTATTCATCACTAAATGTGGGCTGTATGCGTGTGATTGTAACGAATTCGTCGCTGTGTTTGCGCGACAGTTGCCCTTTAGGCGACACGGTTGACGGTGGCGCGTCCGAATTCGATGAGGGCCTCTTTGACGTCGCTGTCGGGAAGGCCGGCGAGGTATGTTTCTGCCTCGTCAACCCATGAGCGAGCCAAATCAGAAGTAGCCTCGAGGCACGGGTGGGCGCGCAGTAAAGAAACCACCTCGCCCAATTTTTCATCGCTTGACAAATCGGCATTCGCCAAGAGATTCAAAATCTGTGCGCCTGCCTCATCGAGCGTGCCCTCGGCTTCTGCTTCACGCAAGAAGATAATCGGCATCGTATCGACACCTTCACGCAGGTCAGTACCCGGGGTTTTGCCAGAATCTTCGCCGTCTGAGCGAATATCGAGCACATCGTCTGCCAGTTGGAAGGCAACCCCGACGCGCTCTGCCCACTGGGCCAGCTGCTCGCCGAGCTCATCGCTGCCGCCCGCAGCAAAAACACCATAGCGCGCTGCGGCGGCAATAAGGGAACCAGTCTTGTCAGCTAGGACTCCAATGTAATAGTCGCGCGCTGTCTCTTCGCTTTGCCGCCCGATTGTCTCGTGCAGCTGACCGGCACACAGGCGACCGAAGGTTTCCGCGTGCCACGCAACAGCTTTCGAGCCCAGACGTGCCATAACGGCAGAGGCGCGCGCAAAAAGCACGTCCCCTGCCAAAATAGCCACCGAATTGGAGTATTTTTCTTGAGCGGAGAGAACGCCGCGACGCATAGGGGCATCGTCCATGACATCGTCATGGTAAAGCGAAGCTAAATGAGTCAGCTCAACGGCAACAGCCGCATCGTAGACAGCCTCACGGTCAGGATTATCGCCCAATTCACTTGTCAAGAGGACAAGCAAAGGGCGCAGGCGTTTACCACCCGCCTGCGCCAAGTGGAGCAAAGCTGGGTCAATCTGCAGATCATCGAGACGAATCTCGCTCTGCAGAATTGACTCAACTTCCTCCATGCGTGCAGTCAAGCGTTCAGCAAGACTGCCGCTCCCATTCTCAAAACTCACGAGAGCACTTCCGCCAACGGAGTAATAAAGAGGCTGGGGAGAATACCAATTGCGATGGTAAGGATTGCGCTGATGGCGATAGCCAAAGCGGACAAACCTTCAGACTTGACGACAACAGTTGTGCTTTCGTCAGGCTCATCGAAGAACATCAGCTTGATGAGACGGAAGTAGAAGAAAGCGGTTGCTGCCGAGGCGATAACTGCGAGCACAACAAGCCATGCTTGACCTGTTTGGACACCGGCACGGAATACGAGGAACTTACCCATAAAGCCAGCCGTGAGAGGAATACCTGCGAAAGAGAGCAGGAAAATCGTCATAGCTGTAGCCAAGAATGGGTTTGTCTTGCCCAGGCCGCGCCAATTGTCCAAAGCGGTTCCCTCGCCGAGGATAGCGCCGTCTTTGCCGCGCTCACGCACAAGAGTGACGATAGCGAAGGCGCCGACAGAGGCGATACCGTAGCCGAGCAGATAAAGCGCGATAGCTGCGATATCAGCTGCGGGAATTGCGATGAGGATGAAGCCTGTGTGCGCAATCGAGGAGTACGCCAACATTCTCTTCACATCATTTTGCACAATTCCAAGCACGGTGCCGACCAGCATCGTCAAAACAATGACGACCCACAGTACCGGCTTCACGTCATCGACAACAAGACCTGCCGTGAAGAACACGAAACGCAAGAGAGCCGCATAGGCAGCAATCTTCGTACCCGCAGCCATAAAGCCGGTAATTGGCGTAGGCGCCCCCTGATAGACATCAGGTGTCCATGCATGGAAAGGTACTGCGCCGACCTTAAAGAGGAAACCGACAAGAATGAGAATAATTCCTGTCAAGAACAAGAGGCTTGTTCCCTCATCCTGTGCAGCATAGGCGCCGATGAAATACAGATTGACTTTTCCTGAATAGCCGTACAGGAAAGCCGCGCCCATGAGGAAGAATGCCGAAGAGAACGAACCAAGCAAGAAGTACTTGATTGCGGCTTCTTGGCTCAAAGCGCGACGGCGGCGTGCGGTCGCCGTCAAAATGTAGAGCGGCAAGGAGAGCAACTCGAGTGCGACAAAGAGTGTCACCAGATCGCCTGCGGCAGTAAATGCCATCATGCCAGCGACAGAGAAGAGCGTGACGGGATAAATCTCGCTCAGCACTCGACCCTCAAGGATTGCTTCTTGCTCTGCCCCACTACCTGGCGCTACGGATGCCAAGGGAGCGAAAGAACCTTCACGTGTCGAGGTCTTATCCGCCATGACAAAGACAGCGAGGAGAGAGCAGACAAGAATAATCAGCTGGAAAACAAGAGCAAGCCTGTCCTCAAAGAGAGTGCCCAATTCCATTTCCTCTGTAGATGGCAGGAAAATAGGAGCAGTTTTCTCCCACGAGACAACAAGGAGTCGCCAAACGACAGCAACGATTGACGCAGCGATAGTCACCAAAGTGAGAATCAGCTGTGTTACCGGGCGTCCTTTACGTGGAACGAATGTCTCGACAGCCAGTCCGAGGACGGCACCGGCGAGAACAATCAAGAGTGGCGTAAAAGCTGCCCAATCAATAGTGGGTGCGAGAAGTGACGTCATTGGACACTCCCTTCGTCGTTAAGCGAAACACCTGTTGCGCTATCTCCTACGGTTGACACAAGTTGAGCCGATTCTTCACCGACAGGCGTGACAACATCGACAATGCCCGAAGGAGCAAAACCGAGATAGAACATAGCAGCAATCAGCACGGCAGAAACAAACTTCTCAATGCCATTCATATCCTTGTACGAAGCTGCATCCTCAGGCACAGGACCAGTAAAGACTTTCTGGTAAGGCCACAAGAGGTAGAGAGCCGCGAGCAGCATTCCAAAGACCGCACAGATACCGAGAACCGTGTGAACCTTGAATGTGCCTGCCAGAACCATAAACTCAGGAATGAAGCCCGACAGACCAGGCATTGCGATTGTCGCCAAACCGCTGACAAGGAATACGCCAGCGATAAGCGGGGTGACGCGCTGCCAGCCGCCGTAACGGCTAATCTCGTAGGTTCCTGTGCGCTGGCCGAGGAAGCCAACAGTCAAGAACATCGCTCCTGTCGCCACACCATGAGCAACCATGTAGACGATTGCGCCGGTCATAGCCACAGACGAGCCAGAGAAGATACCCAAAATCATGAAGCCGAAGTGCGACACCGAAGTGAAGGCAATCAGGCGCATGAGATTCTTCGATGCGATAGCTGCGAAGCCACCCCAGAGAATGGAGATAATCGCGAGAATCATAATCGGCATTGCAGCTGCTTGAGAAGCCTCTGGGAAGAGGGGCAAACAGAAGGCAATCATGCCGTAAGAGCCAAGCTTGTCGAGCACGCCAACGAGCAAGGTCGATGTGCCTGGACGCGCCTCAGCAGTGGTATCGGGCAGCCATGTGTGGACGGGGAACATCGGCGCTTTGATTGCAAAGGCGATAAAGAAGGAAACAAAGAGCCAGATTTGGGCAGTTCCTTCGGGAATGTTTCCAGCAAGAGTCTCAACAAGATATAGCGTGGAAGCATCATCAACCTTATCCGAGTACGCCATCAGAGCGACAACGCCAACCAGCATAATCAGGCCGCCTGCCAAAGAGTAGAGCAGGAACTTGATAGCTGTGCGCTTGCGATTCTCTCCGCCGTAGCGTCCGATGAGGAAGTACATCGGAATAATCATCAGCTCGAAGAGCACGTAGAATACGAATACGTCGCGCGATGCGAACAGGCCAATCATAATTGCTTCAAGTAGAAGCACCCATGCCACATAGCCGCCCGCGCGATAAGCGCTTTCTTCTTCCAGCTCATTCCACGATGCCAGAATGACAACGGGTACGAGGAATACAGCCAGACCGACCATCACGAGGCCCATACCATTGACACCCCACGCAATGGAGACGCCAATTTGAGGTATCCACGGATAGGTTTCTACGAACTGCACTGTTCCCGCAGCTGACGTATCGAAGTTCAAAGCCATGATGACAAAGAGAACGACGACGACAAGAGAGACGACAAGCCCGTAAATGCGTGCAAAGCGATGCAAAGGCTTAATGAGCCAGAGCGCGAGAGCCGCAAGAGCTGCAAAACAAATTGTCAGTGTAAACATTGTACGTCCTCCCTTACTTCCACAATCCGACTGCTAGAGCAACAAGCAGGACGAGGAGTGTGCCGATACCCATGTACATGGCGTATGTACGTGTGTAACCGTTTTGTAGCTTGGAGACGAGTGTGCCGAACTTCGGCGTCCCGCTACCCAAGCCTTCAACAGCGCCGTCAACGACTTTCTCGTCCACAAGCCCAACCGCAGATGTGAGTGCGATACCAGGCTTCATGAAGAGAGTCTCGTTGATTGCGTCTTGATAAAGGTCAACGCGAGCGGCGCGGATAAGCGCATTGGCTTCGGGAGCCACACGCGGCACTGGGCGCCTCGCGAAGAGCACATATGCCAGAACCACGCCGATAACCACCACGGCAAGAGTTGCAACAGTAATCACGATTGGCGCGAGAACCGGCTCGCCATGCTCGACGTGTCCCACAACAGGCTCAAGCCACGAGGTGAAGCCGAGATAGTTCAATGCCGCACCGAGTCCGATAGAACCAAGAGCGAGAATGAGCTGCGGTACCCACATCACTGCGGGAGCTTCATGCGGATGATGCGTCGAGTGGTCGAAACGCTCTTTGCCATGGAAAATCATGAAGAACAGGCGCGACATATAGAATGCCGTGAGGCCTGCGACCAGAAGCGTGACGGTACCGAATACCCACGGCTGCCAGCCTTCACCGACAAAAGCAGTCTCAATGATCTTGTCCTTGGAGAAGTAACCGGACAGACCCGGGAAGCCGATAATGGCGAGATAGCCCATCATGAAGGTCAGCCAGGTAATCTTCATGTACTTCCACAAGCCACCAAAGCCGCGAATATCGACTTCGTCGTTCATCGCGTGCATGACCGAGCCCGCTCCAAGGAACATATTTGCCTTGAAGAAGCCGTGCGTGACGAGGTGGAAGATACCAAAGACAGCGCCGACCGGGCCAAGACCAGCAGCCAACATCATGTAGCCAATCTGGGACATGGTCGAAGCGGCGAGCACCTTCTTCATATCGTCCTTAGCGGCACCGACGATTGCTCCAAAGACCAGAGTAATCAGACCGATGATTGCTACGACGAGCTGTGCGCTTGGGGATGCTGCGTAGACGGCACCGGAACGCACCATGAGGTAGACACCGGCGGTAACCATCGTCGCGGCGTGGATAAGTGCCGAGACGGGGGTCGGGCCCGCCATAGCATCGCCAAGCCAGGCTTGCAGGGGGAATTGCGCCGACTTACCGCAGGCAGCCAGAAGCAGGAACAATCCGATTGCTGTGGCGTATCCTGGGGAAATCCCACCGACACCTTCCGAAACCTCAGTGAAGTTCACCGAGCCAATCGTGGCGAACATGATCATCATGGCGATAATCATGCCCATGTCGCCGACGCGGTTCATCACAAAGGCTTTCTTACCGGCAGTAGCGTTTTCGGGAATCTGATTCCAGAAGGAAATCAGGAGGTAGGACGCCAAGCCGACGCCTTCCCAACCGAAGAACACGACAAGATAGGAATTGCCCAGAACCAGCAGCAGCATGGAAGCTACGAAGAGGTTGAGATAGGCGAAGAAGCGGCGGCGTGCAACGTCATGGGCCATGTAGCCGACCGAGTAGAGATGAATCAGTGTGCCGACGAAGGTCACCAGCATAACGAATGTCATCGACAGCGGATCGACGCGCATACCGAGATTGACGCTCAAATCTCCAGAGGCAAACCACTGGTAGATATTTGTGTCCATAACGCGCTGGGAAGCGTCCACTCCGAGCATTTGCAGGAAGATAACCAATCCCAGCACAAAGGAGAAGGCAGAAGCGCATACGCCCAACCAATGCCCCCACTTATCGGCTTTTTCGCCAGAGATAAGCAGGAATCCTGCACTGAGCAGAGGCACGAGGACGCAGAGCCAGACGAGGCTCGCTGCTCCTGTGGCTTCGACGGCTGCAACAGAACCTGAAGCAGCAAGGTCAAGTGTGTATGTAGTCAACATAATTTTTCCTTACCTCCCTCAGTTCTTCATCTGTGTAGCCGAGTCGATCGAAGCCGACTTGTGAGTATTGAACAGGGCAATAACGATTGCGATACCGACGACAACTTCTGCCGCGGCGACAACCATAATGAAGAAGGAGAAAACTTGGCCTTCGAGGTTGCCCCACAGGCGCGAGAATGTCACGAGTGCGAGATTGCAAGCATTGAGCATGAGCTCGACTCCGAGCATGGCAATAATCGTATTGCGCCGTATAAGAACTGCAGCACCGCCGATAACAAAGAGTGCTACGGCGAGAACAACGTAATACATGAGGTTCACTTTGTCTCCTCCTCATCGGTAGTATCAGCCGACTGGAGGGCTGAGTCTTGGCTCGGGTAAACCGGAGCGTCCTCGCCTGCCATGCCGAGCATACGCGAGACTCCGACAGCATTCGTCTCGAGAGAACCGTCTTTGATTCGCTCGATTGTAGCCGGGGAAATCTCTGCAATATCGTTGGCTTGTCCACGCACGCGCAGCATACGAGGAACGGCATCATCGAGGAACTTGCCTTCGGCGCTCAACGCGGGGTTGGCAGCAGAGTTCGACTCGGCGTAGACACCGGTTGTCGGCTTCTGACCTGGATGGCGCCCATGCTCTGCATAGGCCTGCATCTTGCCTTCGACAATTTCTTCTTGTGTCACAGCTGGGCGTAGGGACTCGCGGTGTGTCAAAATCATTGCGCCGAGCGCAGCGACCACGAGCAGAGCACCCGCCAATTCCATCGTGATGAGATGTGAACCGAAGATTCCCTTAGCGACAGCGCTCGGATTGGAATCACCGTTAGCCTCTTTCAAGCCCACAGCTTCGGGGTATTTGCTTACGAGCACAACGGCAGCAAGCACAACAAGCGTACCAATGGCACCAATAATGGCAAGAATACGCTGACCCGGAAGTATATCTTGTGCGCTTTCTTCAGAATTGACACCAATCATCATCAAGACGAAGAGGAACATCATCAAGATTGCGCCCGTATACACAGCAACTTGGACGACACCCATAAAGGGCGCTTCAAGCATTGTGTACATAAAGGCAAGACCAACCATGACGATAATCATGGAAGCTGCCGAGTGGACAGCGCGGCGTGTAATCAGCAATCCGTAAATAGCCGCTGCCAGCATGACGACCGTCAGCAGGACGAAAAGGATTACTTCGCCAGAGTAAATATGCAAACTAGGCATTATTTGCTTCCTCCTCTCCTGTTTGTGCTGGACGGTTCTGACGCACCCACGCTTTCTGAGCTTCAGTAGCGCCGGTTACCTTACCGTCGTAGTAATCGTCGTCAGTCATACCTTCTGCCATGGGGTGAGGAGCTTCGAGCATTCCTTCGCCCAAGGGCGCAAGCAAATCCTTCTTTTCGTAGATCAGCGATGCGCGGGTCGGACCGGCGATTTCAAAATCTGTCGTCATGGTCAGCGCGCGAGTCGGGCAGGCCTGAATACAGTAGCCACAGAAAATGCAGCGTGTGTAGTTGATTTGGTAGACCTTGCCGAAGCGCTCACCAGGCGAGTACTGCTTCTCAGGAGTATTCGCGCCTGCCTCAACGAAGATAGCGTCAGCAGGGCACGCCCAAGCGCACAGCTCGCAGCCAATACAACGCTCAAGACCGTCAGGATAACGGTTGAGCTGGTGACGACCATGATAGCGAGGGTTCAAAGGCACTCGCTTTTCGGGGTACTCCTCAGTAACAGGCTTGCGGAACATGGACTTGAAGGTGATTCCGAAACCCTCAACGGGAGCCAAGGCTTCACCAATAAAGCCACGTTTGCGCGGAGCCCACAATTTCTCGTCAGGCGGTGGCGGCAAAGCCTGCCCGCCGTCCTTATTGGCTTCGATTTCACTCATGGGAAGCCTCCTCACTCATAGTTTCAACCTGGGGAGCACTCACTCCTGCGGCAGCTCGTTCAGCGCGCGGGGAAGGCGGAAGTGCCTGACCGTTCAACGGCGGGACAGGATATCCACCGGCAAAAGCGTCAAACTCTTCTGCCGGGCGAATAAAGCCGCTATCGCTTTCTGCCGTCTCAGCCTCTTTCTGCTTTTCAGGTGCCATGAGCACGAGAAGCATAATCATAATGAGAATGACAAAGACGACAATAACGAATGGACGATATGTATTCACAAATTGAGCAAGCCCGCTCAGAGCAGAATCCTCAATAGGAGCGAAGGTGCTGATAGCCTTGCCGATCATCACGAGCACAAGCCACGCCAAGGCAACGGGAATCAGAACTTTCCATCCGAACTTCATGAAGGTGTCGTAACGCATACGCACAAGCGTTCCACGCACCCAGACGATGACGAAGATGAACGTCCAAATCTTGAGCGTGAACCACAAGACGGGCAACCAGCCCACATTCGGGTCGCCACCCCACAAGCTGAAGAGCCACGTGATAATCGGGCCTCCACGCCAACCGCCGAAGAATACCGTCGTACCAATCATCGACACGTTGAACATATTGGTGTACTCAGAC
This sequence comes from Actinomycetaceae bacterium, assembly GCA_017539125.1. Taxonomy (GTDB): domain Bacteria; phylum Actinomycetota; class Actinomycetes; order Actinomycetales; family Actinomycetaceae; genus RUG11864. The sequence continues at coordinate 12,306 of JAFYHO010000076.1, forward strand.
AAGTAGTACCAGCCGAATTTCATCGAGGAGTACTCGGTGTGAGCACCAGCGACGATTTCGCCTTCTGCTTCAGGCAAGTCGAAAGGCAGACGGTTTGTCTCGCCAAACATAGAAATGAAGAATACGACGAAGGCGGGGAACATCGGCAACACATTCCACAGCGGCTTTTGTGCCTCGACAAGACCCGAGGTAGACATCGTCCCGTTGAAGAGGAATACCGTCACCAGAGCAAGCGAAAGAGCCAGCTCGTAAGAAATCATCTGTGTTGCGCTTCGAACCGAGCCGATAAGCGGCAGGCTGGAACGCGAGGACCAGCCACCGAAAACCAGGCCGTATTCGCCGAGGGCTGCAACGCCAATGATGAAGAGCATGGAGACGGGAGAGTCAGCCAATTGCAGCGGCGTTATATGCCCGAAAATGGAGACTTCCGGACCGACTGGGATAACAGCCATGACGGTGAATGCCGCCGCCGCCGAAATCGTCGGTGCAAAGAAGAAGATTGCCTTGTCAACATTTTCCGGCCACACATGCTCTTTAAGGAGCAGCTTCGGCGCGTCCGCAAAGGACTGGAACCAACCCCACGGACCGAGGCGGTTAGGACCGCGACGGGTTTGCATACGTCCGAGAACTTTACGTTCAAAAACAAGGACGAAAACAACCGAGAGTAAGAGATAGGCCAGAATCAAAACAGCCTTAATAACCCAAAGCCACCATACATCTTGGGAGAAATCAGCTGCTACCTGTCCGTCGGTAATAAGAGAGAAATTCACTGTGTCACCTCCGAAGATGAAGAGAGAGTTACTGTCTGACCCGCTTGCACGCCAAGGTCTGCTAGGCGGCAGCCTTGAAAGTTCTGGGGAATCCAGACAACAGCGTCAGGCATCTGGGAATCGATACGCAGCGGCAGGTCAAGTGAGCCGCCGTCTCCGGTTACGGTTACACGCTCACCGGTAAGCCCAGCTGAGCGAGCAGTAGATTCAGAGACAACTGCGTAAGGTGCGCGAGCCGCGCCGGCAAGAGTGGGCTCTGCCGCGACGAGACTGTCCGCACCCAACATGAGCTTCCAGGAAGCTACGCGCACATTCGGTTGCACGAGCGGCTCAAGCAGTCGAGCGCTTTCTCCCGGAGCCTTCAGACGAGCGCCCTCATAGCCAAGGAAAGAGGTTACTTCGCGCACGGCATCTGCCAAAGTCGGCAAGCCGAGCTCGTATCCGCACTCTTCAGCCAAATCGTTGAGGACGACGCGGTCAGGCTTGGCGACGGACGTCAAGGCTTGACCGAAGGGGCGAATCCTGCCTTCCCAGTTCACGAAAGAACCGCCCTTTTCGCTTGGAGGCGCGACAGGCAGAACAACGTCTGCCGCTGCGCTCACATCGCTCTCACGAACCTCAAGGCTGAGGACGAAAGAAGCAGCTTCAAGGGCAACGTCCGCACCGGCAGGCAAATCAGCCATATCGACACCTGCGAGGATAACGCCTGCCAGCTCGCCAGACTTCACAGCTGCAAGGATCTGCTCTGTGCTGCGTCCAGGATTCTCAGGCAGGGAGTCAACCCCCCACTTTTCGGCGACTTCTTCGCGTGCAGCCGTCACAACAACGGGGCGACCGCCGGGAAGCAGGTTCGGCGCAGCGCCAACATCGAGAGCGCCACGATCACCTGCACGGCGAGGAATCCACGCAAGGCGGGCACCTGTGCGCTCAGCCAAACGCAGAGCCGCGGAGAGTGCTCCGGGCATTTCGCCCGCACGCTCACCGAGAAGGATAATGCCACCAGAGGCGAGAGCGTCGTAAGTCTCCTCCCCTGCCGACAGAGCGTCAAGGACGCAAGCCTCATCGCCGGGAATAGTCGGAATAAGGCGAGCGCTCAGCTTCTTTGTACCTTCGCTGGCGAAGGGAGCAAGCACGCTTACTGATGTCTTACCTGCAAGAACTGCCTTACGCAGACGCAGGAATACGTTACCGCACTCTTCTTCGGCTTCAAAGCCGACCGTCAGAACGTGCGCGGCATTTTCAAGATCGGTGTAGGTCACGCCCAAACCACTGCCGGCAACTGTCGAAGCGAGGAATGCATCTTCTTCTGCACTCGCGGGGCGTGTGCGGAAGTCGATGTCATTCGTGCCAAGCACTACGCGGGCGAACTTGGAGTAGGCGTAAGCGTCCTCCATCGGCAAGCGGCCACCGGTCAGAACGGCAACTCCGCCGTTTTCCTTGGCACGCTTGACGCCGTCAGCAGCAGCGCGTAGAGCATCGAGATAGCCGACCTCAGCACCATCAACGCGGGCTTTCTTCAGGCGCTTCGCATCGTTCTGCCATGTGAAGCCCCAACGCTCCTTGTCGGTAATCCACTCTTCGTTGATTTCGCTATCCTCGCCTGCTTGAACACGCACGAGCTCAGCGCGGCGCACATCGAGACGAGTGGCAGCACCCGAAGCGTCCTGTGTGGCAACGCTAGGAACAGAGCGCAAATCGAAAGGACGAGCGCGGAAGCGATACGAGCTGCTTGTCAAAGCACCGACCGGGCAAATCTGGACGGTATTACCGGAGAAGTAGGAGGTGAAGAGGCGACCTTCAACATCGGCTTCGCCGACGCTCAACGGACCAGCCTCGTAGCCCTCAGCAATTCCCGGCTTACCGAATGGATCGGAGTAACCATTGGAATGAATCTCGGGGTGCGAGCCGTCCGATTCGCAGAAGTCCAAACCAGCCGCATCGAACTGGCCCATTTGCGAGCCGTGCAAAGCGTGGACGTGGTAGCCGGGGGCTCCACCTGCACGCCCTTGCAGCTGAATGAACGGGTCGCCTGCGATTTCCTTTTGGAAACGAGCGCAACGCTGGCAGAGCACGCAGCGGTCACGGTCGAGCAGAATCGACGGAGCAACCTGCAAAGGCTTGGGGAATGTGCGCTTCTCGTCTGTGAAACGGCTGTTTGTGCGCCCATTCGTCATTGCCTGATTCTGCAAGGGGCATTCGCCGCCCTTATCGCAGATTGGGCAGTCAAGCGGATGGTTCAGGAGCAAGAACTCCATAACGCCCTCTTGCGCCTTTGCCGCAACCTCAGAAGAACGCTGAGTATAAACCTCAGTGCCAGGGCCAACGCGCTCGGCGCACGCCGGCAGAGGCATCGGCATCTTCGCAACTGTGCCGTCACGCCCTGGGCGAGCAACCTCAACGAGGCACTGACGGCACGCAGCAACTGGTTTAAGCAGCGGGTGGTCGCAGAAACGCGGGATAATCACGCCTGCTTTTTCTGCCGCACGGATAATCAAAGTGCCATTGGGAACTTGAACAGTACGACCGTCGATCTTGACGTCAATCAACTCAGTAACATCATTACCCATTAGCGCTCACCACCTTCGTTGAATACTGGGGTCTTTTCGTAGGGGAAAAGCTCCCACGCAGGAGTTGTCAATCCTGCTTCGAATTCGTCACGGAACTTCTTCAGACCAGACTGGACGGGTGTAATTGCTGCCATGCCGAGTGCGCAGAAGGAGCGACCGCCGATATTCGAGCAAATATCTTCAAGCAGTTCCAAATCACCTTCGCGGCCTTGACCAGCTTCGAGGCGATGCAGAATCTGGCGCAACCAATAGGTGCCTTCACGGCAGGGCGAGCACTTTCCGCAGGACTCATGCTGATAGAAGTCCATCCAGCGCGTCACCACACGCACGACGGACACTGTCTCGTCGAACATCTGGATTGCGCGGGTTGCCAGCATCGAACCGGCATTCTTCACCGAATCATAATCGAGAGGAACATCGAGCTCGTCCTCGGTAAACAGCGGTGTTGAGGAGCCACCAGGTGTCCAGAACTACAC
>JAFYHO010000077.1 GCA_017539125.1 Actinomycetaceae bacterium
CGGGTGCGGCCCTGCTGCAGTGCCGAAAAGGTAGTTTGTTGTCTCAACATTGGCCACCCAATCGCGGAATGCCTCAGAAATCGCGTCTTTGAGTGTCTGTGAGCCTGCGGTCACGGAGATAACTTCCGCACCGAGCAGCTCCATGCGCCCCACATTCAACGCCTGGCGGGCCACGTCTTTCGCTCCCATGTAGATACGGCATTCCAGACCGAGCAAAGCAGCGGCAGTCGCGGTTGCCACGCCGTGCTGGCCGGCGCCTGTCTCTGCGATAAGGCGCGTCTTGCCAACGGCTTTCGTCAACAGCGCCTGACCGAGCACATTATTGATTTTGTGTGAACCCGTATGATTCAAGTCCTCACGTTTGAGAATGACGCGCGCCGTACCGCAATGCTGAGAGAACTTGGGAACTTCCGTGATGATTGACGGGCGGCCCGAATAGGTGCGGCCGAGACGGTCGAGTTCGGCGGTGAACTCAGGATCATCTTTCAGACGCAGCCACGCCTCCGTCAAATCTTCAACAGCCGCGACAAGGGCTTCAGGCAGGAATTGCCCGCCGAACTGCCCGAAATACGGGCCTTGTACTGTCGCCAGTTTTTCTTCACTCATTATCGTCCTCCCCAGACGTTTCCTCGGGAAAAATCAGCCCCGAAACAGGCAAGTCTCCCCCGCTGATAAAACAGGTACGCTCTCCTGTATGGCAGGCAGCGCCCACCTGTTCAACCTCAACGAGCACACAATCACCGTCACAATCGAGGCGCACGCGCCGCACATACTGGACGTGCCCCGAGGTGTCGCCTTTGCGCCAGTACTCGCCACGCGAGCGCGACCAGAACCAGACGCGCCCACTCGTAAGAGTGCGGGCGAGAGCCGTATCGTCCATATAACCGAGCATAAGCACATCGCCACTCGAAGCGTCCTGAATGACGGCAGCAATCAAGCCAGCATCGTCGCGCTTCAAACGCGAAGCAATCTCTGCGGGCAAAACATCTGAACTCATCGAACCTCAAAACCTCCATTACGCAGGGCTTCTTTAACCTCGCCGACACTCAGGGTACCAAAGTGAAAAACCGAGGCAGCCAAAACAGCGTCTACTCCGACGCGGGCAATCTCGACAAAGTCCTCCACGCGCCCGGCGCCCCCCGAAGCAATCAGAGGAATGGATACCAACTCGCGCACTTCACTGGTCATTTCAACATCGAAACCGTCCGTTGTACCGTCTGCGTCCATAGAGTTCAACAGGATTTCTCCAGCACCCAGCTCTTGGCCGCGCTTGACCCATTCGAGCGCGTCAATACCCGTGCCGCGTTTGCCACCATGAGTTGTCACCTCGTAGCCCGATGGAGTCTGCACGTCCCCAGTCACACGGCGAGCGTCCACCGAAAGCACAATCACTTGGGAACCGAAATTCTCGGCAATCTCGCTAATCAGCTCAGGGCGGGCAATAGCGGCAGAATTGATACCAATTTTGTCTGCGCCTGCTTCAAGCAGTACGCGCACATCCTCAACACTGCGCACTCCCCCGCCAACCGTCAGGGGCACAAAAACCTCGTCAGCGGTGCGGCGCACAACCTCGAGCATTGTGCCGCGCCCCTGCGCGGAAGCCGAAACGTCAAGGAAAGTAATCTCGTCGGCACGCTCTTCGTCGTAACGGCGAGCGAGCTCAACAGGGTCGCCCGCATCGCGCAGATTGGCGAAATTGACACCCTTAACGACCCTGCCCTCATTCACATCAAGACAGGGAATAACGCGAAGTGCTACCGCCATCGTCTCTCCTTTCTGCTCCAACACTAATGCGATATGCCCCAAAAAGCGCGCCCGCCCGCACAAAAACCACTAAATGAGATACTCATTTCTTTTCGTCACCTGGCTTATTCTCTGCTGCCAAAATATCGACAACGGCAATCCTGTCACCGTCCCCTTTCGCCAACGCCGAGGGGATAACAACGAGCACACGTGAGCCAACTTTTTGATTCTCAAGCCCCTCTTGTAGACCTTCCATCAGCTCATCTAAATTGACCAATACAGGGCTTCCATCCTCCCACGTACTGTCAATAACCGTCCCATGGCCGTCCGTCACCACGTATTGAATGGCAATTTTCTGTTCCGTATCAATCTGTCCACCAGAGCCCTCAATAAGGGTGACAGTACTCATTTTGCCAATGCGCGCGCCTTGGGCCTGGATTTGGGGAACGCCCTGGTCGGAAAGGGTGACGGAGGGGATGATATCGTTGGCGTATTCGCTGGGATCTTTGCTCTGCCCGAAAGCACTCAAATGAAGAAGATCCATGACGATAATTTCTGAGGCAGGCTTGCCGTCTATCTCATCCGGTCGCGCAATAAGGAGGCGCGTTCCTTGTTTTTGCCCGATGACAAAGGGGGCAAAATCGCTGAGTCCTTCTTCATCGGCACGGATGAGGTGAACAGTGCCTTCGCCGTATTCGGAAATGATTTCGCCTGTGCGTGAGTCAAAAGAGCTTGTGCGCAGTAAAACTGCTCCCCCCTCGACAATTTCGCCACCGCCTCCCTCGATAAGGGTATGGCTTTCCAGCGCTGTAGGTTCTTGGAAATTATCGGGCATAGACACGATAACCGGCGCACCAAAATCACCATTGACGATGATATCCGTGGAATCACCGTGATTAACAACCTCGTCAGAAGTGCGTAGAGAAGCGATGACGACCGTCAATACACAGGACACCAAGCACGCCATCCCAGCAATCACGAAGATGAAGGTCGAGGGGCGCTTGGAGCGGGATGTGCGCGATTGTTTCATGAGCTCATCTCCTCAATAAGAGCCTGTGCCTGCTCATTATACGCCTGAAGAGGATCATCTAAAATGACCGAGCGCGCACCGTCTGGCCCAAGGAGACGCAGATTCATCCAATCGACCCCGTACTCTCTATTCGCTTGACGGGCAGCACGCACGAAGTCGCCGCGCATTTTGGCGCGCGTGGTCTGCGGCGGGGTATTTTTAGCTTCGTTGGCCTGCTGCGGTGTGATGACGGTACTCATCAGTCCCGTTTTTTCCATTGAGGCACGCAGGCCTGCCGAGGTGATGTCGTGGTATGCCAAGTCGAGGCGCGCACAGCGGATATCGCTCAAATCCACGCCAAGGCGTTGACGGTAGCGTTCAAGGAGACGGTATTTGATGACCCAGTCTAAGTCTGTGGCGATAGAGTCCCAATCGCCTGTTTCGACCGCCTCTAATGCGCGGGTCCACAAGTCCATGAAGTAGTGTCGCCGCTCGTCAAAATCGGCGAGAATACCGGCACTATCCAAAAAGTCGAGGACGCTATCTCGCACGCGGCGCTGAATATCAAGACCGCTCATTTCCGTGCCGTTGGCAAGTTCTACTGCAGCTTGCCCTGTGAGGTCACTAGAAATTGTGCGAATGGCTTGGATTGGATTACGCACGGTGAGTTCTGGGAGTGCCCCTCCAGCTTCAAACATCGTCAAAATGGCTTCGGTGGTGGCAACTTTGAGGCCCGTGCTTGCCTGAGCCATAGTGGAATCGCCGACTGTCACGTGCATTCGACGATATTTTTCGGCGTCTGAATGGGGTTCGTCGCGCGTGTTAATCATCGGGCGAGTATTGGTGGAAGCGGCGGAGATAGCGTCGTCCATATGGCGTGCGCGCTGGGAGAACTCGTAATGGCCTTTGCCGTCCTCATCAACGTGTATGTATCCTGCCCCGCACATGATTTGGCGGGAGATAAAGAAAGGCAGCATGGATTGAATCTGTGCTCGGTATGTGGGCTGGCGGCGCACAAGATAGTTTTCGTGGCAGCCAAAAGGATTGCCTTCGGCGTCGATATTGTTTTTGAATAGGTGAATGCGCCCGGCAATGTTGTGCTCGACTAAAGCAGCATTTGCCTGTTCAACGAAATCGGCGTAAATGAGGTCGCCTGCCCTGTCTTGGGCTATAACATCGTCGATAGTGTCGCATTCTGCTGTCGCATATTCTGGGTGTGAGCCGACATCAAGGTAGAGACGGGCTCCGTTATCTAAAAAAGTATTGGTGGAACGGTTCGCCTCTACGATAGGGCGAAACAGGTGCCCGGCTGCTGCTTCTGCATCCAAAGGAGGCGCTCCCCCTTCGATAGAAGCGCACGTCAGCCCGTATTCCGTCTCGAGCCCTATAACTCGGCGACTAATCATTGACCGCCCTTTTGCACAAAGCCGCGCACAAAATCGTCCGCATTGTCCTCAAGGAGAGAATCGATATCGTCAAGCAAGGCATCCATGCCATCGGCATTTTCAGGCGACGTTTCTACCTGGTCTTTCTCATCTGGTGTTGTCATTGATCTCTCCTTTGCTCTGCGTGCCAGTCATCATTGTTCAGACGATTGACAAAATCCTGTATCGTCTCGGCTCCTTCAAGCGCCTTACCGTAGTGTTCACGGCTTCCGCCGCGCGGATCTGTCAGGGGCAGGCGAAGAAGCCTGTCATGGTCGGGAATATCCAGAATAATACCATTCCAGCCTGCTGCGGCGATATTGTGGGGAAATGCCGAGACGAGCCCGCCGCGCAGGTAAGCGCGGGAGGTTTCGGGGGCGTGCAGCAGAGCATGAAGGACATCTCCGCGGCTGACGAGACGTTCTATTTTTCCTGCCGCGTCCAACTTGGCGACGATAGAGCGTTCAGGGCTCACATCGTGCCATTGCAAGTCGAGGGCAAGCAGCCGCTCGTTATCCCACGCGAGCCCGCCGCGCTCTCGTAGTGATTGCAAGAGCTGATATTTGGCCACCCACTCAACTTGCCCAGCGGCAAGGAAAATATCGCTGCTCAATGCGTCAAGGACCTGCTCCCAATAGTCGAGCACTTCGCGGGTGTGACTGTCCGTTTCTCCGCGCTCCCGTACTGCTTCAGCCAAAACCTCGAAATAGACACGTTGAATATCGAGGGCTGTGCGCCGGCTGCCATCTGCCATCTCAAGAAGTTCGGTGAGCCCAGGATCGTGGCTGACGACGTGCGTCGCATGAACAGGATCAGCGAGAATACAGGTATCGAGGGCGCTGCGGTCTGCTCCCGATTCTAAGAACCACAGCAAAAGCGAAGTTGTGCCGATTTTGAGAAGAATAGAGACATCGAATTGGTTGGCGTCTCCCCCGATGACGTGCAGGCGCCGCCACAGGGAAGAGTCGGCGTGGGGTTCGTCGCGCGTATTGATAATGGGACGGTCGAATGTTGTCTCAAGTCCGACCTCGTTTTCTACGTAGTCGGCGCGCTGGGAAATTTGAAAACCGGCTGTCTCCGAGCGCTGCCCTATTCCCAGGCGCCCAGCGCCACAGATAAGTGGACGAGTGACGAAGAACGGGGTCATGTAGTGGATAATGTCGTCGAAATCGACGCTGCGTTTGACGAGGTAGTTCTCGTGAGCACCATAGGAGGCACCTTTTCCGTCCACATTGTTTTTGTAGACGCGAATATCGCGCGAATCCTTCTGGCGCAGCAGCTCTACTCCCTCTGCCATGAGGATTTCGCCCGCGCGGTCATAAGCAATCGCCTCACGGGGAGTTGTCACTTCAGGCGAGGAATACTCGGGGTGTGCGTGGTCGAGGTAGAGACGCGCCCCGTTGGCAAGAACGGTATTCGAGGGTCGTGGTCTGCGCAATTCATCTGGGCTTAAACGCTCAAGACTCTCAAAAGGACTATCGCCCGAAGGGGCGAGCTGGTCTGGATTATCGGTGAGCTGCGAGGGGTGTGCGCTTGCGCGCTCCATGCGGTATCCGCGGGCGTCATTGAGCGGGTCCTCTCCACGGTAATCCCATGCGATTGGCTTCTTGCTGGGGCTGGCTACGCTTGACGCAGCGAGTTCCTCGACGATTTCCGCAGATAACGCCACGGAATTGGCATACACATTGCCCTTTTCAAGAATAGCAAATTCTGTCTCTAAACCGACAATCCTCTGAACGCTCACACCTGCTCCTTGTCCTCGTCCTGCCCACTCGTGTTCTGCTGCTGCGCTAATTCAGCTTCCATACGCTCACGCAGACGGGCGCTATGCTCTCCAGCTCTGCTCGTGCCGCTTTCCTCTACATCGGCACGATGGGCGACATCTCTGCGGACTTTACGCAGTTTTTTCGGAGAAATAGTGCGCTCTTCAAAATCTTCAGCTTCCCACGGCTGAGCCTGGCTATAGGCGAGCTTGGCAGGCCTACGCGTCGTATGTAAGACGGGAGAGCCCTGAGCCATGCGCCGGGCAAGAACAAGGAAACCCGTATGAGCAACCATGCGATGGTCAGGGCGCACAGCCAGCCCCTCACAATGCCATGTGCGCACAAGTGTTTCTGAAGCTGCCGGCTCAGTAAAACATTCGCTATCGCGCAGCTCTTCAACAAAACGCGACATTTGTGTGGTCGTAGCGACATAGGCGAGAATAACTCCACCCGAGCGCAAAGCGTGAGCTGCCGGCTCAATCATCTCCCACGGCGCGAGCATATCGAGAATGACGTGGTCAAGGCTTCCTGCCTCGCACGCAGCCAAAACATCTGCCCCGTCACCAATCTCAACGCGCCACGGCAAATCCTCACTGCCGTACCAGGAATACACATTGCCCTGTGCAATCTCCGCAAATTCGGGGCGCAGCTCTGCGGAGATAACCTCCCCGCTCTCCCCTACTGCTCCCAGCAAAGAAATCGTCAAAGCTCCCGAGCCTAAGCCCGCCTCGAATACGCGCGCTCCAGGGAAAATATCTGCCATATGGACGATTTGCCCCGCATCTTTCGGGTAAATGACGGTCGCCCCGCGCGGCATGGAGAGCACGAAATCGCTAATGAGCGGGCGCAAAGCGAGAAAAGAACGCCCATTGCCTGCGTCAATAACACTGCCTTCTTCCTTGCCGATAAGCTCGCTATGGTTGAAAGAGCCTCGCGTACTGTGGAAGTGCCCGTCGTCTGTCAGTGAGATTGTGTAGTGCCGCCCTTTCGGGTCGGTCAGCTGCACCCGCTCGCCTGCGCGGAAGGCTCCACGTCTTTTCGCTGTGTCCATGAGGTTATTCTATTCAGGGAACCGGGCGAATAGCAGTCTTGAGGTGCTCAACACCCTCTGGGCTGGTTTCAGGGGCTTCGCCGCCTTTCGCAGGGCACAAATGCTGCAAATTGCACCAGTTACACAGCGGAGACTCACGGGGTAAGAAAGAGTCGTTATCGCAGCGGTGTTCAATTTCTTCCCACGCATCTTCCAACTCACGCACAGTCTCGTGCACGCTCTCGGCGGGAGGGTCGTAGGTGAGAGTGCGCGCGTCTTTCAAAAAGAGCAGCTGTGTGCGCATCGGCAAAATCCCCTCAGCGAATTGCAAGGCCGTGGCATAAAACCGCATCTGGAAAATGTAATCGTCTTGAAAACGCGGATTAGGCGATTTGCCCGTCTTGTAATCCACCACCCGCAATTCGCCCGTTGGACTTTTATCGAGACGGTCAATCACACCACGTATTGCCAAACCGGAAGGCAAAACAGCCTCAACAAAGCGCTCCATACCGACAGGCACGAGGCCATTGGGATTCTCGAGACGGAAATACGCAGAAATGAGTGGGCGCGCAGAGGCGTACCACTCCCGAAACTCTTTGTCAGACTCGAAGATTTCGGTGTCATGGATGGGAGATTCACACAATTCTTCCCATGACGGTTCCAGTAAAGCCATAGCTTCTTCCTCAGTGCGCTCACCTTGAGGCAGGGTAAAAAGCTGTTCTAACACGCGGTGAACAAGAGTGCCACGCAGGGCTGATTTGGACGGCTGCTCAACAATACGATTGATAGTACGCAAGCGAAATTTGAGAGGACATTGACGCAATTCTTTGACGCGCGACGGTGAAAGAGCTGCGTGACGACTGGTAGATACAGGCTTCGATGTTGGTACTTCTTCACTATCGGAAAACTTCATAAACCCACCATACCCTACCCCGTCATTGCGAGCACGCGAAAGCGTGCGTGGCAATCAATAATGGACATTGTTTGATTTTTGCAACGCAAGCAATAAAGGAATATTGATCGCCACGTCGCTCGCACGGCTCGCTCCTCGCGACGACGGTAAAGGGAAAATCCTCACTCAGATATGTTTTCCTCGCGAGGGCGCGCAGCCGTCATGATGTCACGCAAAAAACTCTCGTCAACCCCACTCATCGATTCGCACTGCACGAGATTAGGGAAAGGCGGCACAGACAGCTGACATGGAATAGCAACAACCTGTGCCCCACTGCGAATCCCCGCAAGCACCCCCGGGGTGGAATCTTCAAAAATCAAGCAGGAATCGATGTCCACACCCAGACGCTCAGCAGCTAAAAGATACGGCTGCGGGTCGGGCTTGCCGCGCTCAACTTCTTCACCGGTCACGACAGCGTGGAAGGAGCCCTCGGCGCAATCGTCGATAACAACATCGGCAAGCTGGCGATACGACATGGTGACGAGAGCCGTAGGAATCTCCAGTTCTCTCAGTAAATCCAGCGTTTCTAAGACGCCAGGTAGCCACTGTGTGCGGCGGCGCTGTGCAGCTTCGTGAACAGCCGACACAAGGTTCTCGAGAAGATCGTCCGGGCTTATCGACAAGTCAAAACGCGAAATAATATCACGCACCGACCACTCGATAGACACGCCAACATAGCGCATAGCCACCTCGTGCGTCCACGGCACTCCCAAGGGCTTGAGGACTGACATCTCGCCCTCAAACCAATTCGCTTCCGTATCGGCAACCGTGCCGTCCAAATCGAAAAGGACGGCTGCGGGGAAATCGTCACGGGCGGTGCTACGGGATATCAGCTGCATTTAGAACACCGACAAAAGACCGACGGCAAGAAGGACGAAAATGAGGCCTGACAAGCAAATTCGGTAGATGACGAAAGGTGTATACGACTTCGTCGAGACAAGCTTCAAGAACCAGACAATCACGGCGTACCCCACAACGAAAGCGACAACAGCGCCCACAATCGTCGGAACTAAATCAAATGTGCCCTGTCCGAGAGAACGGTACAGCTCATAGACACCCGAAGCGAGGACGGCGGGGATAGCCAGCAAGAAAGAAACGCGGGCTGCCGCTTCACGCGTATAGCCCAACAGCAGACCGACGGTGATTGTGCCACCTGAACGTGAAACGCCGGGAATCAGCGCCATCGCTTGGCCCAGGCCGTAGAGCAGGCCGTCGCGAATCGTTATGTTTTCCAGGGTTTTCACTCGCTTGGAATAGCGGTCAGCAAGGTAGAGGAAAATAGCGAAAACAGCGAGAACAGTAGCAACAATATAGAGGTTACGCAACTTCGTTTCGATGAAATAGTCGAAGAGAAGCCCGAGAATAGCGATAGGAAGCGTACCGATAATAACCGTCCAGCCCATGCGCACATCGGGATCGGACTGTTCGACGGGGTTCTTCCACTTAAAAGGCAAGGCGCGGAACCATTTCGAGATAATCCTGCCAATATCCTTAGCGAAATACGTGATAACAGCTAACTCTGTACCAATTTGAATGATTGCCGTAAAAGCTGCGCCTGGATCGCCCCAACCGAAGAGGTCGCCGATAATGCGCAAATGCGCCGACGACGAAATGGGGAGAAACTCGGTCAAGCCTTGAACTATTCCGAGGACGACAGCTTCAAAAATACTCATGCTCTCAGCATAGCCGTGCTTCACAGATAGTGAGAGAAGCACGGACGTGACATGTACACCCCTGCCACAATGGCATATTGCCCTCCACCGTCATCGCGAGGAGGCGCTCTGCGCCGACGTGGCGATCAATATTCCCCCAAACCGCTAGCTTTGCAATTCAGTCATTCTTCTCGATATTGATTGCCATAACAAGGAGCGGAATGCCTGAGGGAGCTTGCACAACGAGGAGCGGAAGGTCCGTGAAAGCTCGCTTTCACGAGACTGTAGCGACGAAGTTGCAAGAGGGAGCGTAGCGACCGAACACACTCAAGGCTGAAGCGACGCAGTTATGAGAGGCACGAAGTGCCGAACACGCCTGCTACGCAGGCTCGCGACGACGGGAAGCGTCACCCCCGGAGCTCAGCGAGTTTTGCTTTTTTGTCATCTGCCCTCATAAGGGTTTCGCCAATCAGCACAGCATTGACGCCAATCTCGCGCAGGCGCGACACGTCATCGGCACAGGTCACGCCGCTTTCAGACACAAACACGACATCGCTTGGCACGAGTTCCCTCAGGCGACCAGCATTGCCCGTGTCGACAGTGAAATCCTTGAGATTGCGGTTATTGACGCCGATAACGCGCGCCCCCGCATTCAACGCCATCTCGATTTCTTGCTCGTCGTGCGCCTCGACAAGTGCCGACAATCCAAGCTCGTCAGCCAACTCAATATAGTCCTTAATCTGCTGCTGACTCAAAATAGAACAAATCAACAGCACAGCCGACGCACCCAGCAGTTTCGCCTCATAAATCATGTATTCATCAACAGTGAAATCTTTACGCAGGCACGGGATAGAAACAGCCCCCGCGATTTCTTCAAGGAAACTGTTAGCACCAAGAAACCACTTCGGCTCGGTGAGCACCGAAATACAATCCGCTCCTGCCGCCTCATAATCGCGAGCAATTTGTAAATACGGAAAATCGGGAGCTATCAACCCTTTTGAGGGCGAGGCTTTTTTACACTCACAGATAAAAGCAATATCTTCGCTTTTCAAAGCGTTCTCAAAGGCGAAAGAGCCACGAGGCAGAGCCAATGCTTGCGCACGGATTTCTTCGAGCGACACATTCTTTTGCGCCTGTTGGCTGCGCTCTGCGGCGTGGGCGGCGAGTTCGTCAAGAATCGTCATCACTACACCTCTTAGCGGTTGCTGACGTCAATAAACTTGTTCAGCGTTTCGCGCGCCTTACCTGAGTCAATGAGCTCGGCGGCAAGCTCCACGCCCTCGCGCATCGTCTCGGCCTTGCCACCAATATAGAGAGCCGCCCCGGCGTTCATAAGAACCGCGTTTCGCTTATGCCCTTTTTCGCCGTTCAAGATTGCGAGGGTAATATTGGCGTTCTCTTCAGGCGTACCACCGCGCAAATCGTCTTTCGTGCAGCGCTCAAAACCAAAATCCTCAGGCGTAATAACAGACGACCTAAACCAACCGTCCTTAATCTCGCAGACAGTCGTCGGAGCGCTCATCGAAATCTCGTCCAGCTTGTCCTGACCATAAACAACCATGCCACGCTTGACGCCAAGACTGATAAGGACCTGCGCCAACGGCTCAACAAGATAACCGTCATACACACCGAGAAGCTGCATAGACGGCGTACCAGGATTTGTGAGCGGCCCAAGAATATTGAACACCGTGCGAAAACCGAGCTCTTGACGGATAGGCCCGACATATTTCATCGAGGTGTGATACTTCTGCGCAAAGAAAAAACACATACCGACTTCATTAAGCAACTCGACACATTTCTCAGGGCTCTGTTCAATGTTGACGCCAAGAGCCTCCAAACAATCTGCCGTTCCAGACTTCGATGAAGCAGCCCTATTGCCGTGTTTAGCAACTTTCATGCCGCCCGCAGCCGCAACGAGAGCAGACGTTGTCGAGATATTGAAACTATGGGCATTATCGCCACCCGTTCCAACTATCTCAAAAAGCTCCATATCCGTTTCGAC
The DNA here is from genome assembly GCA_017539125.1 of Actinomycetaceae bacterium. GTDB lineage: Bacteria > Actinomycetota > Actinomycetes > Actinomycetales > Actinomycetaceae > RUG11864. The sequence continues at coordinate 11,576 of JAFYHO010000077.1, forward strand.
CTTAACGGCGTGATCCCTCATAGCCGCAGCACAGCCGGCAATCTCATCAGTTGTTTCCGCCCGAGCACTTTTTGTCGATAGAGCCGCCAGAAAAGCAGCATTCTGTGTTGCTGTCGTCTCGCCGCTCATAATTTCATTCATGACGGCATAGGCCTCGTCATAGCTGAGGTCCTCTTTATTGACGATCTTGACGATAGCTTCTTTAATCATGGGGTTACATCTCCTTTATGAAATTGCTGAGCATCTGCTTTCCGCCTGGGGTCATGATGGATTCTGGATGGAATTGTACGCCGTAGATAGGATAATCGCTATGCTGAACTGCCATTATTTCACCGTCATCGGTGCGTGCGGTTATTTTTAATTCTTCTGGCATTGTGGCTGCCTCAGCAGCGAGTGAATGATACCGCGCAACAGGCGCTCTTTCTGGACAGCCGGCAAATAGTGGGCAACCCGTGTCAAAGGTGGCGTCCGATTGTTTGCCGTGCATCAACTCTTTCGCATAGGTTATTGTCGCCCCGAACGCCATACTGATTGCTTGATGTCCAAGGCACACGCCCAAAATCGGAATGTTGTGAATAGTTTTGACAACATCGACAATGACGCCAGCGTTTTCTGGACGGCCAGGCCCAGGCGAGAGAATAATTCGGCTTGGGTTTAATTCAATGATTTCTTGAACCGTCATCTCGTCATTACGAATGACTTTAATATCTGGGTCGATTTCGCCGACAAGTTGGAAAAGGTTGTACGAGAAGCTGTCGTAGTTATCAATCAGCAAAATCATAGGTCCTCCTCCTGCGCAAGCTCTAATGCTTTCAGCGATGACTTCGCTTTATTGATACATTCTTCGAATTCTTTTTCAGGAATCGAATCTGCCACGATTCCGGCCCCACTTCTCACAAACACCGTGTCATTCTTCTTATAAGCGATACGGATTGCGATACATGTATCCATGTTGCCGGAAAAGTCGATATAACCAATTGCTCCACCGTAGATTCCGCGCTTGTTATTCTCAAGCTCGCCAATCAGCTGGCACGCCCTGATCTTGGGAGCACCCGAGAGCGTGCCTGCTGGCAGGACAGCTTCGATAGCGTCGAAAGCGTCGCATTCGTCTTTGATTTCCGATTTGACGGTCGAACCGATATGCATGACGTGGGAAAAACGCAAAATAGAACGCAACTTTTCGACTGTGACCGTGCCAAATTTGCTGATTTTTCCTAAATCGTTCCTGCCTAAATCGACCAGCATATTATGCTCGGCAAGTTCTTTTTCGTCAGCCAACAACTCGACTTCAAGCTGTTTATCTTCCTCATCGGTTTTTCCACGTGGACGTGTACCGGCCAAGGGGAATGTCTGTAGCACGCCATTTTCCAACTTCACCAACGTCTCGGGCGAAGCTCCGGCAACCTCGACGTCCGTACCCGAAAAATAGAACATATACGGCGAGGGATTGATAGTACGAAGCACACGATACGTGTTCAGCAAACTGCCTTCAAAAGGGGCACTCAAACGATTAGAAAGCACAATCTGGAAAATATCGCCCTCGCGGATATAATTCTTTGCCCGCTCGACCATGCCGCAGAATTGCGTCTTGTTGAACAGCGTCGTCACCGGGCCGAGAAGCCGTCCGCTTGGTTCATTTTTTGGCTCGCCAGTGCGCAGCAAGGCAGCCAGTTCTTGTATATCGTTGATTGCCTTGTTGTAGTTTTCTTCCACATTGTCGATCTTCATATTGGCAATCAGAATGATTTTTTGACGGACATTATCAAAAGCAATAACCTTATCAAAAAGCATCAGATCAGCATCTTTGAATACTTCTGTGTCCTCGACATCCGTCCTCACACTCGGCTCGCTGTAGCCAAAGTATTCAAAGGAAAAATAGCCCACAAGGCCACCAGTAAACGGAGGAAGATAGTCAAAACGTGGGGATCGATAGTCACGCAACACTGCGCGCAGGTAATCGGAAGGGTCCGCATCCTTCTCCGAGCGTTCCCCGTTTTTCAGAGACGTTTGAACGACGCCGTCAGCACAGGTAATTTCCATTGTCGGGTCAAAGCCAAGGAACGTGTATCGCCCCCATGTTTCATCTGCCTGAGCCGACTCCAGCATGTAGCAATGTTCAGAAACATTCTTCAACCTTTTGACGGCCTCAATCGGCGTGATGAAATCAGACAGAATCTCACTACTAACAGGAAGCACATCGTATTCTCCCGTCGCAGCGATTTTTTGAACCTCGTCAAAAGCAGGCAAAAACTCCATACCGATACACCTCCCACGATACTCCGTGTTCTTACACAAAAGAGCAGACTGGCTAAGGAAATATTACGTGCTCTATGGTACACAAAGACGCAAAGCGCACAAAATCTCCATATACCGCGCCTTTGACAAAACTAGACGAGGAATGTCAACGTGTCTACCGCATGAAGATAGACATCATAAAATGCTAAAATAGCCTATACGGTTTAAGGAGGTGACCAATGAGCGAATTTTCCTATTTCGCATCTGCACTCAATGACGCCATCACCTCCTCGAATCTGTCCATGGAATACATCGTCAGGACACTCAAAAAACAGGGTTTGCCTGTCTCTCAAGGTACCCTATCCCACTGGCGTTCAGGACTTGCCAGACCTACGCGGAAAACGACTGTTAAACGCTTGGAAGAAATCTTGCAGCTCCCCCGCGGCACGCTCAGCGAACTTTTAGAAAAAGATAAAGGGCAAAGACCGAATAGTTTCACTTCTAACCTCCCAGATAACGACTACAGCAATACAGAGGCTTTGCACGAAAAAATCAAAAAAGCTACCGAGTGGGACGAGGAAGTCTCACGCGAAGTCATGATAGAGAGAACTATTATCTCCGAAGATTTCCTCCGCTGCGAACACGATATCCTTTTCCTCCTTCGCCCTTACGCAAGAACAATCGAACCTCAGATGCACGTGCGCGTCTTTGGTTTCCCAGGCGAATTCTCCAATAAAACATTCGGGCTTCTCGAGGGAGTCGAAGGGACATCACGTATCACTAAGGACATCCAAATAAACGACGATACTGAGATTCACACTTTCCATCTCCACTTGCCTGAAGATAATCCCTCAGAGTTATATCGAATCGCCTATAAGCAATACCAGACATTGCCTCCAGAGCAGCCTTTCACCGAGAGTAACCGCAGACTTTTTGCATGGCAGACAAAGCTCTATGCTGGAACTTTAGAATTCAAAGGCGAAACGCCAGACGTCATCGAATGGGTGACCGAAAGTGTCAGCAAAAGCGCCAACGACGATTCAGCTACCTCTTCAATCACCCGCCACATAGAACCTGTCGGCAATATCGCCTCAATTGTCATATCCAACCCGCCCTACGGGCAAGGCTACTGGCAGTGGCGGTAGGGGTGCGTTTTCTGACGGTGTAGCTATAAAACTGGTTCTTGTAATCGTTGTGTTTTGGTGTGCGGACGCTTCGCACATAAAACAGGTTTTGAGGGAAGGTTGGGTACTGGTGTTCGGAAATGCTACGCATTTCCTATCACGACTGCGTCGTTTCGGTCTCGAGGAAGCAAGCTTCCTCGGACCCTCCACTCCTCGTCGTGCGCGGAGGGGGACTTGAACCCCCACGCCCGATATGTGGGCACTAGCACCTCAAGCTAGCGCGTCTACCTATTCCGCCACCCGCGCAGATGACTTCATTCAAAGACAGATAAGAGAGTAGCACGTCTACCGCCCTCTTTTACAATCTTCTGCACAAACTCTCCTGTGACCTCAATCGCCCTCACCCCTCAACCCACACACAACACAAATCAGTAGAGTGAGAGTATGTTTGCAGATACTCTCACAAATGAACAACTCTCCCTCACTCCCCCCACCGCCGCCGACGCTGCGGAAATCTTTTCCATATGCCAAGACGAAACAATCCAAAACTGGACGACCGTCCCCAGCCCCTACACTTTCAACGACGCCGAAACATTCATCGAAAAAGCACGCACAGACTGGGACGACGGCACAGCCTGCACATGGCTTATCCGCAAACTCTGCTCTGACGACTGTGAACCCAGCCCAATCCTCGGCTGCATCTTCATCAGCCGAGACGACGTCGTAGGCGAAATCGGCTACTGGACACGCGCAGAGTACCGCAACCAAGGAATCATCACCGAAGCAGTCAACATCGTCGTCGACTATGCCTTCAACGTCCTCAAACTCCAATCCATACTGTGGCGCTCTGTCGTCCAAGAAGGCAAAAACAACTGGGCCTCCTACAAACCCGTCTGGAAAGCCGGCTTCAAACTCGGCGGCGTCATCCCCAAAATGTCCTCCTACAGAGGTAAAGCCACCGATTTTATGGTCGCCACTCTCTCTGCCGACGACCCCCGCACCCCCGTGACTGCATGGCGCGGTCCCGACGATACACACCCCGCATTCCCTGACCCGCGCGACCCCGAAGCGCTCGTGCGACAATTCCACGAAACCTACGGAATGCCAATCGCCGCCGACACACCAAACGTCGACACCGACCGCATCCACCTGCGCCTCAACCTCATCGCCGAAGAGTTCACCGAACTCATTGGCGCAGCCTACGGCGCCAAAGCACGCGAAATCCTCGAAAATGCATGGAAAGAAGCCGGCGACCATGACGACCACGCGCGCGACACGGTAGAAGTTGCAGACGCACTCGGCGATTTGATTTATGTCATCTACGGCGCGGCACTCGAATTTGGCCTACCCATGGAAAACGTCCTCGCCGTGATACAAGCCTCCAACCTGTCCAAACTGGGAGCAGACGGCAAACCAATCTACCGCGAGGACGGCAAAGTAATGAAAGGTCCGAACTACTTCCCGCCCGACATCAAAAAAGTCCTTGGGTTGTAGACCAATTACGACGCACTCGTATCGTTCTCCTGAGCCTCGCTAAACTCTGCGTCCTCAATATCGTCAACAAGGGACGCTGCAAGAATCTGTGCGGAAAGCTTATCTATCCGATGCTCCATTTTGCGTCTCTCAACATTACGCTGCTTGCGCCCCATAGCATTCAAGAGAGGAATTGAACGCTCAAGGCTCTCGATCTCCTTGCGCCACGCGGAAGCCTGACTGGCCACCTCGGCATTATTTGCAGAAGCATAGAGGTAGGTGACTTGTTCGCGAAGTAAAGCGCAGCGATCCGCCAAACCCTCAGGCTTTGAATTCTGGTCTTTGCGCGCCTGAATAGTCTTTTTGAACTGTCCCGTAATCCGGTCAAAAACCTCGGGGTTTTCTTTCATCAACTGACGAATCTGCGGACCATAACGTGCCACAACAAGAGCAACAGTGGGCCCTACTCGGCGTGCAACCTTCATCAGCATCGAAAACTTTGACATAGTCTCCTCTTTCCTCTCAAACCTCTCCGATTCTAACCTAGTTTCCTGAATTAACTGGATGACTTTGCCGCAAGCAAGACTTCCTCACACGGAAAGTACTCCCCATTTCTCTCTCCGCCATTTCCCCCTCCCCGTCGTTGTTCGGCGCTTCGCGCCTTCCACAACTTCCTCACTCCGGTCTGGAAAGCAAGCTTTCCGACCCTCCGTTCGTTGTTGTGCGAGGAGCGAGCCCGCGAGCGACGCGGCGATCTATACCGACACGATTGTTTGCTTTGCAACGCAAGCAGTATAAGAGGACTATAGAATGCCGCGCATGGCTTCGCCATGCTCGCAATGACGGACATCAAACAAGGTGGTAGGCTGAGGGCATGGATATTTCACGCCCGATTGCTCCCAATCCCTATGAGCTACTCCCCCAATTCCCCTCGTTCACCCTCGTCTCTGAGACGGTGACAGACGGAGACCCGATGCCCGATTTGTGTGCAGGCGTCGGCGATAACGTCTCCCCCCAACTGTCATGGTCTGGTTTTCCTGAAGAAACCCGTTCTTTCGTGCTTACCTGTTTTGATCCCGACGCGCCCACTCCCTCTGGTTTCTGGCATTGGTGCGTTATTGACCTGCCCACCTCGGTCACTTCGCTTGACCTGGGCGCAGGACGCGGCAACGACACCCTTCCTGCCGGTTTCCATGTGCGCAATGATGGTAACGAGCCTGCCTATATGGGCGCGGCTCCCCCTGTCGGCGACCATGTACACCGCTACATTTTCACCGTCTACGCGCTCGACGTGGACACCCTCGGGATTGACCCTGCCGACTCTACACCCACACGTGTTGCCTTCACCGCGCTCTTCCACACGCTTGCCACCGCCCAGCTCACCCTGACCTATCAGCGCTAATTTCGATGTTCCATATCGTCTATTACGAGCCTGAAATACCAGGGAATACGGGCGCGGCGATTCGCCTATCCGCCTGCACAGGCGCACGCCTGCATCTCGTTGAGCCTCTCGGTTTCAACTTCGACGACAAGCACCTCAAACGCGCCGGTTTGGACTACCATGACCTCGCCAACGTCACCGTCCACAAAGATTTTGACGCGCTGCTCGAGGAATTAGGTGAGACCCGCATTTTTGCTTTCACCGGCCACACCGAAAACAACTATGCCGAGCAGACCTACGAGGACGGCGACGTTTTTCTTTTCGGACGGGAATCAACAGGGCTCCCCCTGCACATTTTGAACCACCCGGCGATTTACAAGGCCGTGCGTATCCCTATGCAACCCCACCGGCGCTCGCTCAACCTCTCCAATGCCACAGCTATTGCGCTCTACGAAGCCTGGAGGCAACACGGTTTTGCTGGTAGCGCGCCCTTTTCCTAAAAAGCCGCGCCCCCGTCAAGAAACGTCAGAGAAAGCAGTACCGAGACGGCCTAAAAACTCCTCTATGTCCATCTCTAGTGCAGCTGCAAGATTGACGAGAGTCAGTAGCCTCGGATTGGCAGGGCTTCGCGTGCGCGAATTAGAAAAGCCGTGCTCTAATTCTTGATAGTGCCGCCTATCCATGCCGGCACGCAAAGCCACGTCCTCTTGGGATAAACCCAGTTCTTCGCGGCGCTGCCTCAAAAACTCGCCCAGACGGCGTCCATATGTCTGCGCAGTGTAGGAATCTATCGTTCGAGCCTGATGATATTTCATTGAACGCTGTCGCTTCTTGTCTCTGGCAGGCGTAGCTGCCAGCACGCCACAGCACTGGCAGCGGCAACATTGAGAGAATCAACATTGCCAGCCATAGGGATTATGACGCTGTAGTCTGCCTCGGCAATCGTCTTTTTCTTCAAGCCGTCACCCTCAGTTCCCAAAATAATCGCAATTTTGGAATCCTCAGCTTTCACAGAATCCAGCTCGGAGAACTCGTCCAAGGGCATAGAGTCGGGCGTCAACGCGAGCGCGGCAGTGATATATCCAGCTTCCCGCAACACGTCAAGAGAGGAAATGCGCGTCCACGGCACTTGGAAAACCGTGCCCATAGAGACACGCACCGAGCGGCGATAGAAAGGATCAGCGCAATCCTCGGTTACGAGCACAGCATCCACACCGAGAGCGGCGGAAGAACGAAAAATAGCCCCCACATTCGTATGGTCAACTAGGCCTTCAAGGACGACGACCCTGCGTGCGCCTTCTCCCCCGCGCAGACGCTCAAGGAGAGCCACTGGGGCTTCCAAAGGCGGACGGTGCATGGCTGCCATCGAGCCACGGTGCATGTTGTAACCGACGATATCTCGCAGCATATCTTCGTTCGCGATGAAAACGGGCGTATCGCCGCCGTCAGGCGAACCAGTCGCACGCTCAATCCACGGCTCAAGGTCGCACAGCCATTTTTCGACTGTGAGAAAAGAGCGCGGGGTGTGCCCCTCGCATATGGCACGCATAATGACTTTCGTCGATTCTGCCATATAGAGGCCGCGCTCTATCTCTAAATGTTTGCGCAGTTTGACGTCGTTGAGCTGGGTGTAATCCTCAAGCCGCGGATCGTCGAGCGTACTGAGATGTACCAGCACTAGCTAGATTCCTTGCCCTTCGGGCGTATCGGGATTGACAACTACTGGACGTGTCGGGGCTTGCCCTGCTTCCTCGTAAGCGTCAAGCGGGAGAGCAGGATTTGTTGCCCCTACAGTTTCCTCAGACTGCGTGACAGATTCTTTAGCCTCAGCCAACGCGTCAGCTAGGTCTGGCAGTTCAACTTTTTCCAAAGGCTCATCGCCCATATTGATGGTGCTGGGGCTGAAATCGACACTGCTATCCTCACCTGTACCGCCAAAGCCACGGCTGACAGCGCTGAGTGCAGAGGTCAGCTCGGTCGGCACAATCCACATCTTGGACGACTCGGACTTGGCAATCTCTGGCAGCATCTTGATGTACTCGTAGGAGAGCAGCTTCGGGTCAGCATTGCCCTTATGGATAGCGTCAAAGACCTGCAAGATTGCGGCGGATTCACCGGCAGCACGCAGCTTTGCCGACTGGGCTTCACCTTCGGCACGCAAGATTTGTGACTGCTTCTCGCCTTCTGCCGTCAAAATCTGGGACTGCTTGACACCCTCAGCCTCCAAAACCTTGGCACGACGATCACGCTCAGCCTTCATCTGCTGCTCCATAGCTGCCTGTACGGTTGCCGGCGGGTCGATTGCCTTCAGCTCAACACGGGTGACGCGAATACCCCAGCGCCCAGTTGCTTCGTCAAGCTCGCCACGCAGCTGACCATTGATAGTATCGCGACCAGTAAGCGCCTGTTCCATATCCATCTTTCCGATGATATTACGCATTGTGGTGACGGCGAGCTGCTCGATAGCAAGCATGGGATTGGCAATTTCGTAGGTCGCTGCTTCGGGAGAAACCACCTGATAGTAGATGACAGTATCGATAGAAACATTGATGTTATCAGCGGTGATAACGGTCTGGGGACGGAAAGGAACGACCTGTTCACGGGTGTCAATGCGCTGGCGTACCGAGTCGAAGAATGGTACGAGGAAGTGCAGGCCTGGGTCGAGTGTCTTGTGGTATTTACCGAGGCGCTCGACGATGACTTTGTAGCCTTGGTGCACCATAATGACGGACTTGAACACCACAGCGACAACTAGCACTATGAGGACGAGTAGAAGAATAAGCGGAATGCTCACAAATGCATCCATAATGACTCCTTATCTGTTAAATGACGGTGACTGTTAAAGCTTATGAGTTCTGGGCAGGCGAATCGGGCAGGGCGACGATTGCTGTTACTCCTTCAAGTTCAACAACAGTGACCTCGCTGCCTTGGGGAATGAAGCCGCTGGCGCTTCGCGCTGACCACACATCGCCAACTATTTTCACGCGTCCGGCACTTTCGTCAATATCGGTGACGGCGGTGGCTTTTTTTCCGATGAGAACTTGGGCTGAGCCGACGCGCGAACCACGCACATTGAAATGGTTTTTTGCCCACGGGCGCACCAGCAGAAGAAGAAGAACGGCAACAATGCCGAAAGCAATGACTTGAATCCAGATATTGTCAGTCGCTGCTGCCGTTCCCGTGGCAACAAGCGCTCCTCCTGCGAGCATGAGGAAGGTGAAATCTGTTGTAAAGACTTCAATTGCCACACAGACAAGAGCAATGACGAGCCATACAAGCCAATCCATTTTTTCTCCTTTACTGGTCACGTTTTTGGCGCCAGAGCGCGCATATATGCCTTTCCAGATTACCTGATTATCGACACGAACCAGTCTAATGCACATGGGGAGGCTTACCCCCACTATTTCGAGGACGGAAGTCAGCTGAGGGAGTACATATCCGCGGGGACAGTATCGCCGTAGCCGAGTTCGACGAGGGCTTCACGCATACGGGCCACTGCGCTGTCCAATTCCTCATCGCTGGCGGTCTTGGCATTGGCAAAGGACAAATCGCCCTCTTTGTAGGCAGGAACAACGTGAATATGGACGTGAGGCACTTCCAGACCTGCCACAATCAGCATTGCACGGCTGCCCTCATAGGCACGCTCACCTGCCTGCCCGATAATACGAGCCACATCGGCACAGTGCGTCCATGTTTTACTGTCTAAATCGGTATAGCGCGCAACCTCTTTGCGCGGCACAACAAGCAAATGGCCGTCGCAAATCGGCTCAATCGTCGCAAAAGCAACGCAGGTATCGTCCGCCCATGCGAAACGCCCGGGAATTTGTCCGTCAATAATCATTGAAAAAACGCTCATGGGACGATTCTAGCCCTCTCCACTAGACGCGCGGGCGACATATTCTTCAATAAATTGCACTGTCTCTTGCCAATTCTCGACAGCACGCGTCTCAATTCCTGTACGCACAACGGGATAGTCATTGCCACCCTCATCGAGGCGGTCCCCCACAAAAAGCATGTCCTCAATCGCAATACCCGTATGGGCTGATAATTCGGTAATCCCATACGCCTTATCGACACCTTTACGGGTGATGTCAATAGAGGTCGAGCCCCCTGAGCGCACCTCAAGCCCCGGCAAACGCGGCGCGACAGCTGCACGCAAGGCCTCTTTTTTCTCGCGGGTCGGGTCCCACGCCTGTTTCGCTTCGACGGGTGCGCTTTGGCCGAGTGCCGAGAATGTTATTTGCGAGCCGCGGTCCTCCAGAATATCGCCCCAGGTTTCGTCCTCCCACAAGCCAAGCCTGCGCGCTTCTTCTTCGAGCACTCTCATGGCTTCGCTGCTCTCTTTGTCGGTCAGATTTCGCTGGTACACATCGCCCCATTGTCCTTCGCGATACAGGCAATAGCGCGTGCCGCAGGTCGGCATGATATGGAGACGGTCGAGACGGGCTTGGGCGGCGGCGAGTGGCTGTAAAACTTGGGTTTCAAACTGGCCGAATTGCCCGCCTGAAATAATGCAGACTTCGCAGACATCCAGCAGAGAGGTCAGAACCTTAACCATTTCGGGCGGCAACAAAGTTTTCGACGGCGCAAGCGTATCGTCAAGGTCAAAAGCGATGAGCTTGTATTTTTTCATATCCTATCCTTAACACATTCCGTCATCGCGAGGAGGCACTCCGTGCCGACGTGGCGATCAATATCAACACAATTGCTCTCCTAGCAACGCAAGCAATTTTGTCGACATTGATTGCTTCGTCACTCGCTTACGCTCGTTCCTCGCAACGACGGGGAAAGAGTGTAATCCCTCGTTCCTCGCAACGACGGGGAAAGAGTGTAATCCCTCGTTCCTCGCAATGACGGGAGGGACAGTCACAATGACGGTGAAAGCCTACACCATATCAGCAAGGAACGGGACGAGCATTTCGTATTCGGTCAGCGAACCGTGAACGCCACGCTGTAGAGGGAATTGCGGGTTGAGTCTACTGCGCCTATCGAGTAGCGCCCAGCGCCCGCGCAAAAATGCGAATACGTCCCCGCCGCGCTCCCGCGCCTGCTCAGTCATTTCTCCGAAAAGACCCGCCTGTTCAGCACTTTCTTGTGTTAGGACTAGTGCGCGCTCGCCCAAAATATTCGCCCAGCGCTCGCAAACTTCGTCTGGCCTATCCGTATAAGCCTGCACAGCTCGCTCTTCTCCCGCTGTCATGCGGATGTCACGACGCAACTCGGGAAAATCGTCCATATCTATGCGCTCACCGACATCAAGCATGCCGTGGTCAGCAGTGATGACGAGGAGCGTCCCCGCAGGTAGGGCGTGCAGTAAATCGGCAACAGTCCTATCGAGTTCTTCAAGAGCCTCAATCCACGCCTGTGACGTCCAGCCGTGGCGGTGACCGTTTTTATCGACGTCTCCCCAGTAAAGATAGACGAAGCGCGCGCCTTGCTCGAAAGCCTGGCAAGCAGCTGCAACCCTCTCCCCTGCTGTTTCGGCAGGTAGAGAGTCCATTCCGCGCAAAGCACACAAGCTCAATCCAGAATGAATGTGCCCACTCGGCTGGACGGCTCGGCATAACCCAGCCTGCTCTCCCAAACGCTCAAAGAGGGTGGGAACTGTCTGCCACGCACGCGGGTCAAGCCCCTCGTCATCCCATTGGATTAGAGAAAATGGACGCCCAGAATACGGCGAGCGCAAAGAATAGCCCAGCATCGACGTCTGCCCAGCTTCGGCAGTCGTGCCAAGGGCAGTAATTGCCGTGGCAGTCGTCGAAGGAACGACGCTCGTCAAAGGCTCTAAAGAGGTTAAAGAACGCAGGGTACGCGCATGGCCGCTTCTGTCCTGAAGATTGCGCAGACCAAGACCGTCAACGAGAAGAAAACACACACGTTCAGCCTGCGGTAATCTTAAAGACTCACCACCGTTACCAGCAAAACCGTCACCATCGGAAAAATCAAAACCCGCAGACCGCAAAGCACTCAACAACGCCCAACGAACAGAGCGCTCGCCAGGCAAAAGAAATTCGTCGGGGAAAATCATGAGCTTTTCGCGTTGCGTATCATCGCCGCGAGATCCTCAATAAAGGCGATACCTTTAAGGAAATGGTCTTGCGAGAGAGTGCCGTCGAGGACGATTTCTAAATCTTCATTCGTCAAACGCCCAATATAGCCGTGGTTGGCGGAGCAATTCGCGTCATCGCATTGGGCGGGCATCGCATCAATCGACATTCCAGCCCCCCACCGCAGGCGCATGAGAATGCCTGTATATGCGCCTTGTTCCTCGCCGGCAAGAACGCGGCGGCGAATAAGCTGATAGTCGCGGATTTGGGACAACTCCGTGAAAATCGTCGTCGTAATCAACTCGCCGGTGGGCGAAAAATCGTGCGAAATATCGGAAACAATCAGAATAAGCTTGCCCTCGGACACAACATAGACGCCGATCGAATCGTAAACAGACTCGTCATCCATAATTGTCTCGGGCTTGATGAAATAGGAATCGATACGCATATCAGAGCCGAAAGTATGCAGAATATCGAAAACCATAGGCGAGTCTTTAGACACGAGTGTAAAGAGCTCGTCGAAAAATTCTTTGCGCTTATTCACGCTCCCCATCTTACACATTCCCGCCCAGCGCGCACCTGCCGTCACAAATCTCACGGCACAGGCGCGGGACACCCCGCCCACCCTCGCCAAAAGCCAAGCAAAAAGCCACAATACTGGTGCCTATGGCATCAACTACCAAGGAACATATCCTCGACATCGGTATTAGCGAGGAAATGCAGACGTCTTTTTTGTCCTATGCGTATTCAGTGATTTACGCGCGCGCGCTTCCTGACGCCCGTGACGGCCTTAAGCCTGTTCAGCGCCGCATCCTCTTCCAGATGGACCAGATGGGTTTGCGTCCTGATAAGGGACACGTCAAGTCCTCGCGCGTAGTGGGCGACGTGATGGGCCGCCTCCACCCGCACGGTGACAGCGCTATCTATGAGGCGATGGTGCGCATGGCGCAAGATTTCACGCTGCGTCTGCCTCTTGTAGATGGTCACGGCAATTTTGGTTCGCCTGATGACGGGCCTGCTGCTGCACGTTATACCGAGGTGCGCATGGACGCCGCTGCCTTGGCGATGACTGCCTCTCTCGATGAGGACGTTGTCGATATGGTGCCGAATTACGACAACACTCTCATGCAGCCAGAGGTTTTGCCGAGCGCTATCCCTAATCTGCTCGTCAACGGCTCGGAAGGTATCGCCGTTGGCATGACAACAAAAATGCCGCCGCATAATCTCATTGAAGTAATTGCAGGGGCGCGCTATCTGCTTGCCAATCCCGATGCCACCTTGGACGATGTCATGCGCTATATTCCTGGGCCCGATTTGCCCGAGGGCGCAATGATTGTGGGTCTTGACGGTATCCGCGAAGCCTACGAGAAAGGCCAAGGTAGCTTCACAATGCGCGCCACCTCGCGTATCGAGCAGGTGCGTGCGCGCCGCAAGGGCATTGTGTTCACCGAGCTGCCTTTGGGTGTTGGCCCTGAAAAGGTTATCGAGAAACTGAAAGATTTAGTCAAAACGAAGAAGATTCAAGGCATTTCGGGGGTCCAGGATTTCACGGACCGCATTAACGGCACGCGCCTTGTGGTCGAGGTGAAGAACGGTTTCAATCCTGACGCTGTGCTGGCGCAGTTGTACAAGAAAACACCGTTGGAGACGAATTTTGCGGTGAATAATGTGGCTCTGGTGGACGGCCAGCCGCGCGTCTTGAGCCTGCTCGATTTGCTGCGCGTTTTCCTTGACCACCGCCTGACTGTTACGCGCCGCCGTTCCCAATTCCGCCTGAATAAGGCTCAGCGCGATATGCATCTTGTTGATGGCCTGCTGATTGCGGTGCTGAATATTGACGAGGTTATTGCGATTATTCGCTCGTCCGACGATACCGCTATGGCTCATGCTCGCCTGCGTGAGACTTTCGATTTGTCTGACGACCAGGCGACCTTCATTTTGGAGTTGCGCCTGCGCCGCTTGACGAAGTTCTCCCAGCTTGAGCTGGAGCAGCGCAAGGAGGAGCTGGAAAAAACTATTGCCGAGCTTGAGGCTATTTTGGGTTCTGAAGAGCGTTTGAAAGAGCTTGTCTCTGGCGAGTTGGAGGAAGTCTCGAAAGCGTATGGCAATCCGCGCCGCACGATTTTGTTGGAGTCTGACGGCTTGGAGAAGAAGGCACAGGCTGCGCCGCTTGAGGTGGCTGACGATCCGTGCCATGTTGTCCTCTCAGCGACGGGTCTTATTGCGCGCACCTCGGACGATACACCTCTGGTCCGAGAGGGCGCCCGCGCGAAGCATGACGCCCTGGTGTCGGTCGTGAGCACGACTGCCCGCAGCGATATTGGCATTATTACTTCTGATGGCAATATTCACCGCTTGTGTGCTATGGATTTGCCTGTTATCCCCTCCTCTGCCGCTCCGCTGTCGGTGGCTGGTGGCGTGCCCGTCAAGGATTGTGTTGGCGATGGTAAGGCGCGTGTGCTGGCTGTGGTTGATATTGGCGAGGATTCTCAGCCGATTGCTTTGGCTACTGCTCAGGGCAAGATTAAGCGCGTGAAAGCCCCGGCAATTTCTAAGGATGTCTGGGATATTATTTCGCTGTCTGACGGTGATTATTTGGTTGGTGCGGCTCATTGCAGCGACGATGACGAGATTGTTTTGGTGACGACTGACGCGCAGCTGTTGCGTTTTGGGGCAAAGAATGTGCGCCCGCAGGGTCGTAGCGGTCAGGGTGTTGCTGGTATTCGCCTGTCTGCCCGCGCCGAGGTTCTCTCGCTGGGTGTTGTGCCTGCTAATGATATTTCTGGTTCTCTTGTGGTGACGATTGCTGGGTCAGGGGCGGCTCTGGCTGGCACGGAGTCTGGAAGTGCTAAGGTGACGCCGCTAGACCGTTTCCCTGCTAAGGGCCGTGGTACGGGTGGCGTGCGTGCTCAACGCTTCTTGAAGGGTGAGGATATTGTGCGTTTGGCGTATGTGGGCGCTGGCCCTGTGCGCGCTGTCGGTGGTGCTGGCCAGCCTTTGGACTTGCCCGCTATCGATGAACGCCGCGACGCCTCGGGCACTGCCCTCGCCGCCCCCGTCGCCGCCCTCGGCTAGATAATCTATTTTCATTCTTTAACTACCCCGGCACGCTGTTTTTGCTTAGTCAATGGCTGCGTAGTTACCATTTTACAGGTAGAGGCTTTCCACATTACTGTTCATTAGGCGTACTCACTCACCACGGCTACCTTACTCGACTACATGCAAGCGGACTCCTGTGAGCTCTCTGCTCGTTGCTTTTCTACGTGCGAGCGGCACGGTAATTTGTGCACGTTCTTTTATAGCCGCTATTGCTCTTTACGAAAAATAGGTTTTCCTGTTTTTTCTATAAGAACATGGATTTTTGCCATATTTTTTTTGTAGATTCTGTTGTACTCTTCAACTTTTTCGTATACTCTCCAAAAACGTCTCATCCAGTCAATCATAACTTTTTCGTCTGTGTATTCAACAGGTTCATCTTCAGGATTGGCACTCCAGTTGTCCTCTGTGCCTCGGGCGTAGGGTATAGCCACTTTATCTGTCCAGTGCGGCATTTCATGGGTCTCGTAAATATAATGTTCGCAATATAAAAATTGTGATTTCGAGTGATCATAGTCTTCGTCAAAATTAATCCTTGCACTTTCCTGATCAAGAACCCAATGTGACTTTCCATAATCGAAATAGCCCTCATACCAACCTTTCTTTTCATTACGACGATCGATATCGTTTATCAACTCTTTTATTTCTCCCATTACTTCTTCAGTTAAAGGATTTATCTCTGGGTCAAGAACAAAGAAAAGAGTATTATTCTCCACATCTTTAACCCAAGATTTCATCATAGGCATGTATTTATCTCGCCAAACAATAGGATTTGGTAAGCCCCAAAAACTAGGATCAATATAGTCATAACAATTGACTTGTTCATACGTAGAAATTTTGGTGCTTTCTGTCCAGTCCGCACCTTCACATATTTGTATGTACAAATTCACGAGGTCACACTCTTCAAGCGGTTTTGTATTCAGTCGCATCTCACGATAGTTTTCCATAAGAACAGCATCATCGTTTACACTTCGTTCAAACCACATAAGCAGTGCACCTGTCGAAAATGCCCAAAAGAGGTTTTCGACGATATTTCTAAAGCCTTCATGGAGAGGATATATGAACCCTTTTGCTCTAAACCAGTCAGGCACAAGAATTACAAAAAGAATAGCAACTATAGCTGTAACTATGCCAACCCAGATTGTCTTTGTTCTATGCGCTTTTCGAAAATCACTGAGACTCTTCATAGCGTCTCCCCTTTTTGAATTGTTTCACATCAAGGACATCCATTCGCCAAGTCACCAGTGTACCTTTTATCGCCACACAAAAAGTCTAGAGTCATGTTTTAGCGGTTGGGGGCGCGGAAGATACGGCGGCGGCCTTGGGCTTGGACGACCTTGCGCACAGGCGAGCTCGTCATATCAATATTCTTCGAATAGATAAAGGTGCGCCCTGTAATCTCGAAGCCCAGCGACGTAAAAAAGTCCACATCGGGCTCGTCAGCACCAACCTGCACCGGAATATCAATCCCCGCATAGTCGATACCGTCACGCCGATAGGCTTCCATCGCCTTAGCCAAAAGCGCCTTCAACAGGCGATTGCGCCGTGCCTCGTCATAGATAGCAATCTCGTCAATATAACCCTCTGACCAGCCACGAGCCTGCCAATCCTGCTCATAGCGACCCGAAATAATATAGCCAGCCAAACGCGGACGGTCACCCAAGGTATCGAGAGCAGCGAAAGACCACGTGCGCTCCATATAGGCACGCTCTGCCACCCACTGCTGGGCCGACAGAGTATTGCTACCCATATTCTCCAAACGGATGGCATTATGTGCAGCGCGCACCTGAGCGTCATACTCCTCAGTCAGCGGCACGAGAGAAATGAAAGCAGAAGCATCTGGGACGACAACAGGCTCTTTCAAAGAACGTCGCATCTGCACATACGATTGTTTCGTCGCGAAACCGTCACGAACAAGCAAATCAGTCAAATCGTCGTGCCCCTCATCAACGTGCATCACCAACGTCGCTTCACGCACGTCATTTTCCAAAGCAATCTCGCGGGCAGCACGCACCTGCATACCGACCAGTTCGCGACCCAAGCCCAGATAGCGCCATTCAGGGTGAATACCTCCCCACAGAGTAGCTTCAGCTGTCTCGCCGTGATTTGCCGGCAGACGCACTAAACCAAAAGCGACAAGCTCGCCACTGGGCGCGCGCCCACCTAAAACACGCGAAATCCACACTGGCGAAAAGAAATCCTCAACCTCGCCTAAATCGGAACGATAAGGAGCGCCGTCAGCTTCCTCGATTGCCAAAACAAGGCGCAGAACATCACTGGACTGGCTCTCGTCAAGTATTTGCCACTTAACATTCTCGGCGTTCTTCTCTGCCACGCTCACTCCCCTCGTAGGTACAGCTCATTTTAGCCTGAACAGCAGCACGAAAAGACGCAAAGGACGAAAAAGAGGTGAAGGATAGACAATTAGGCGTCAATCATGGAGCTATCGACATCGCGCGCGCCCTCGACAATGAAATCGCGGCGCGGGGCAACCTCGGAGCCCATCAGCATCTCAAACATGTTTTCGGCAGCCAACAGCGCTTCTTCGTCCTCCATGCTGATACGGCGCAGAGTGCGGGCTTTCGGGTCCATCGTGGTCTCTGCCAACTGGTGGGCGTCCATCTCACCCAAGCCCTTATACCGCTGTATCGGCTCCTTATAGCGCTTATTCGCTTTCTTGAGCTTGCCCAGCTCTTTATGCAATTCGTTCTCGGAATACGTGTAAATGTACTGCTTTTTCTTGCCGCCAGAGCCAGCCACTTCAATGCGATGCAGGGGTGGGACGGCGGCAAAAACACGCCCAGCCTCGATAAGGGGACGCATATAACGGAAGAACAAGGTGAGCAGGAGCGTGCGGATATGCGCGCCATCGACGTCCGCGTCGGTCATCATAATGATTTTGCCGTAGCGGGCAGAATCGAGATTGAATGTGCGGCCCGACCCCGCACCGATGACTTGAATAATCGACTTGATTTCCTCATTATCCAGTACTTTTCCTGTCGAAGCCTTTTGGACGTTGAGGATC
>JAFYHO010000078.1 GCA_017539125.1 Actinomycetaceae bacterium
ATTGTTCACAAATTTCAATTGTTCATAAATGTCATCAGTGCCACAAATGACAATTGATATTTGCGATTTGTGAACACTTGTGGCAATTGCGATTTTTGAACATTGCCAGTTTGTCCAATCGTCAATGTGTCTAACCACTAGTACAATGTAAAGTTTAATCTTTCGTCTATATGCGATTTATGGTATACTATCTCCAAAACTCAAGCAAGGAGGTTTTATGCCAAGGCGAGCTACATACCGGGTGACGCTCACCCAAGAGGAACGGGCCATGCTCAAGGATATGGCGAGCAAAGGCAAGACTGCCGCCAAGAAGGTTCTGTACGCGCGGGCGTTGCTGCTGCTGGACGAAGGCGAACACGGCATGGAGCGATGGAGGGTTGACGCAGTGGCCACTGCGGTGGGGCTGTCTGACAGGACGCTGGAACACCTCAAACGGCGCTTCGTGGAGGATGGGCTCGACAGCGCGCTGGAACGAAAGGAGCGCGAAAGCCCTCCACGGGAAATCAAGTTCGGAGGCGAGTTTGAGGCGCAACTGGTGAAGCTCGCCTGCTCAAAGGCTCCGGACGGACGCGACAGATGGACGGTCCGCCTTCTCCGCGACAAGCTCATAGAGTTGAAGATTGTCGACACTGTCTCGGCCATGACGGTCTGCAACACCTTAAAAAAAACGAACTTAAGCCTCACCTGAGCAGGTACTGGAAGATTCCGCCCGAGGACGACGCTGGCTACGTGGCGGCGATGGAGGACGTCCTCAAGGTGTATTCGCGGCCGTACAGCCCCGAAAACCCAGTGGTCTGCATGGACGAGTCAAGCAAGCAGCTCATAGGCGAGGCCAGGGCGCCAATTCCGATGGCTCCGGGCGAGAGCCGAAGAGTGGACGACGAATACGAAAGGAAGGGCGTCGTAGAAATATTCATGGCGGTCGAGCCGCTTGCGGGAGTCAGAACGGTTCAAGTGACGGAGAGGCGCACACGAAAGGACTGGGCCGAGTTCATCCGCCATCTCGTTGACGCGAAATACGGCTCATGCGGCAAGATCACGCTCGTGATGGACAACCTCAACACCCACGGCATAGCATCGCTGTACAAGGCCTTCGCCCCTGAAGAGGCATCTCGCATCGCGGACAGGCTGGAAATCCATTATACGCCGAAACACGGCAGCTGGCTGAACATAGCGGAAATCGAGCTGAGCGTCTACAAGCGGCAGTGCATTGCGGGACGCATTCCGACTTTCGAGATGATGAAATCAATGACCGAAAAGTGGAACTCCGACAGGAATCATGCACAGACAAGGGTGGACTGGCAGTTTACAACGTCAGACGCCAGGACGAGACTCAAGAGACTATATCCGAAGCTTTAGACTGGACATTGTACTAGGCACTAAGCACTCAATATGCTATACTCTTGTGCATGCAAACGAAAGACTATTTCACCGACGAGATCAAACGCGAGTACTTCGAGCTCCTAAAGTTCGAGACAGTGGGGGCCGACCCCGCAAAACTGCGCGAGTGCATAAACTGCGCCATGTGGATAAAGAAGTGGCTCGCCACTATGGGCTTCACAGGCGAGCTAATGCAGGCGCCCGGCATGCTCGGCACGCCGCCCGTGCTCTTCGCCGAGCGCAAGGGCGCCGAAGGCGCGCCGACGGTTTTGTTCTACGGACACTACGACGTGCAGCCGGCAGATCCGCTCGAGGAGTGGGAAACGCCCCCCTTCGAGCCAACGCTCAAGGACGACAACCGCGTGTACTGCCGCGGCGCGCAGGACGACAAGGGCCAGTGGTTCGCCTGCCTCTGCGGCATGCGCAGGTTCCTCGCCTCCGGCGCCCCGGCGCCCACGCTCAAGATCGTCCTCGAAGGCCAGGA
>JAFYHO010000079.1 GCA_017539125.1 Actinomycetaceae bacterium
GTGTGTTCGGTCGCTGTTCGTTCGCTTCGCTCACTTTCGGCGACTTCGTCACTACACCCTCGAGTAAGCAAGCTTCCTCGGGGTTTCGTTCCTTGTCGTGCGCTCCCTCTTGCAACTTCGTCGCTACAGTCTCGTGAAAGTAAACTTTCACGGACCTTTCGCTCCTCGTTGTGCAAGCTCCCTCGGGGCTTCCGTTCCTTGTTGTGCCACGCCTGCCACAGGCAGGCTCGCAATGACGAGTGTAACTAGTACACCATGTGCATGGCTTCGCGGACTTCGCGCAAGGTGTCGTTGGCCTGGTCGTTGGCGCGCTCAATGCCCTCGGTGAGCACGTTGTGGACAATCGCGGGGTCGTTCTCCAGCTCAGCGCGGCGCTCACGCAGCGGAGCAAGCAACTCGTTGACAGCCTCGGTGACGTAGCCTTTCAAAGCGCCGCCGCCACCGTCGCCAATCTCCTCGGCAATCTCCATCTGAGAGCGCCCGCTCGCCATTGCGGCAATCGTCAGCAGATTCGACACCTCGGGGCGATTCTCGGGGTCGTAGGTGATGTGGCGGTCAGAATCCGTCACGGCTTTCTTAATCTTCTTCGCTGTCTCGTCAGCGGTCATACCCAAGTCAATCGTGTTACCAAAAGACTTGCTCATCTTGCGCCCGTCAAGCCCCAAAATAGTGCCAGATTCAGACAGTAGCGCCTGCGGAGCAGGGAAAATCGGCTTGTCCAAGCCCTCCGGGCGACCATAGCGGCGGTCGAAACGTGACGCTATAACGCGCGTCTGCTCAAGGTGGGGGAGCTGGTCTTTGCCGACGGGCACGATATTTGCCTTGCAGAACAGAATATCGGCGGCCTGGTGGACGGGATAGGTCAGCAGCAAACCAGACAGCGGGCGACCCTCGGTCGCCTCAAGCTCTGCTTTGACCGTCGGATTGCGACGCAACTCTGAATCAGTGACGAGAGAAAGGAACGGCAACATGAGCTGATTCAAGGCAGGGACCTGCGAATGAGCGAAAATCGTCGCACGCTCAGGGTCAATACCCGCCGCCAAATAATCCGTCACCAGAGAATAGGCGCGCTCGCGGATTGGGCCCGTGCCGTCGCGGTCAGTAATCACCTGATAATCTGCGACTAGAATCCACGTCTCGACGCCCTTTTGCTGGAGGGCGACGCGGTTGGCGAGAGAGCCGAAATAGTGGCCGATATGCAGGTTGCCCGTGGGGCGGTCGCCCGTGAGCATACGGAAACGCGAGGGGTCAGCCTCGATAGCGGCATGAATCTTCTCGCTCGTCTCGCGCGCTTTTTGGTACGAGGCGTCCGAGGTGGCATTCTCAAGCGTTTCTTCAAAACTCATGGGTGTCCTTTCGTTTCTGCCCCTACTATACGCACGCGGTGTGTTTCGCGCATGATGTGGGCGCATATGTGGCGAATTCTTCCCCGTAATGGGTGCGTCATGGGTGTGTCATGGGGACGGTTCTCTTGACACACTTTTTGTCTCCGCCATTGTGAGAGGGGTGGGTGAGTGTGTCAAGAGAACCGTCCCCATGACACACGCGTAAGCAATCCTTCGTGTCCTTTGTTCAATCCTTTATTCAAGTGCTTGTTCAAATGAATAAGGAATTGAATAAGCAATTGAACAAGTGGCTGTCACAAAAACGGTTGACAGGCAGTCGATTAACGTTTATCGTTAAATAATAATTAACGGTAAACGTTAAATAATTTCTATTTTCAGATAATTGAAAGGAGTGCTCTCATGAAAAAGAGCAAAGTATTAGACCGTGAAACGGCAATACAAAAAATGCGTAAAGAGGCCAAAGAGGGGGTCGTAGTTGTCGCCATTATCCTTATCGGGGTTATTGGGCTTGGAATTGGGCTTGCGCAAAGCGCCCTCGATCGAGATGAAGATTTGAGCCTAGGTTTTATTGAGCGAGGTGGGGTTGAAGAAGTAGATATGAGTACGGCTATGTGGGCGGCGAGCCTGTCCTACTACGCTCTTTTTTTCGTGACACTTCTTGTCATTCTTGCCCTGTTAATCTATTTCCTTTATTCCGTCAAAAAGACGGGCATTCCTTTTACGATTAAAAACTCGCGTATTCTGACGGCTTTGTCGCTTCTATTTATGCTTCTTGCGGTATCTCCTTTTATTTCGATTATTGTCTACAGTGTTGTTGGTGGGGCTACTGATACTGCGTTTAAGTCGAACGGTGCGGAAGTGGTTAGTTGGTCTTTTAACCTCGGAATTACAGGGTTTTTCTCGTTCCTAATAACCCTTTTACTTTCCGGTTTCCTTTACACGCTAGCCCGCATTTTCCGTTACGGTTCATTTTTGCAGGACGATGACGAGGGGCTTATCTGATGATAGTGACGCGATTAGACCGCGTTTTGGCGGATAGGAAAATGCAGTCGAAAGAGTTGGCGGAGATAACGGGCATTTCCGAGGTCAATATTTCGCGCTTCAAAACCGGAAAAATAACGGCGGTGCGCTTTTCGACTCTCAATGCGCTGTGTGAAGCTCTCAAATGCCAGCCCGCCGACCTCCTCGAGTGGCACGAAGAATAGTTTGCTTTCCTTATTCGATTACTTGGTCTGTGCAGTAGTGTCACCATTCCGTTTGAACTTTACAAGAAGTAATTTGTACAGTTCTATCGAATGTTCCCCGAGATTGTCCACTCGGGAAGTGGACAATCTTCTATACGTCTCACGCGCACACATTACCGTGAGTTACTGAAAGTGGACCCGCTCTTCCATTTTGGAATAGCAAAGCATTGCATCGTTTTAGGGGCAAGCGGACTCTTTGCAATATACATGTATTGCGCACTGTGCTATAGTTGTGTTACGTGGAGATACGTATAGCGAAGAATGCTCTTAAGCATGGTGTGTCTGAAGAACAGATACGTTTTGCTTTTGAGCATCCACTCGAAGGGTTCGAGGGGCGTATGCGTCCACGAGATCTCGAACGGATTCCGCCGAGTTACGCACAGATCGGTACAGAACCATTTGAGGCAAAAAACATAGAGCTTGTGTACACATACACAAGAACGGGCGTGTTTGTTTTTCACGCTAATTGGCTAACACAAGGATTCCTACGAGAAATGAAAGAGGGGCGAATATGAACGATTATGTAGCAATAGCCGAAGACGGCACACTCATTACAGAAGAAATGGCTGCTCAATGGGGAGAGGAAGTAGAACGTGGTAACTACACCATAGAGCCCCTAAGTGAGGAAGATAGAGCCAAGCGTAAGCGTATGCTTTCAATGAGTACCCACAGTATCCGCGTGGCAGACAGTGTATGGGAGTTAGCCACAGAACAAGCGCGTCTTAAAGGTATAACCATGAGCGCTTTTATGCGTGAGGCACTCATAGAAAAAGTAGCGCGCGCCCAATCAGACAATCTTCTAGCAACTGTATAACCACGAGAATGAGTAATTCACAGAAAAAGCAGGAAGAGGCCGCCGCTACAGACGGTCGCACTACGGACGACCACAGCGATATCCCGCCGGAGATTTATGCCGCACTCATGAATTCCGACCTCATCAAAACCGTCAAAGAACGTGTCGAAAATATGGATAAACGTACATACATTTCCGCCGATGAGCTGTTTGATAGCCTTTTGGCAAAGGGCATGATATAGCGTAGATAAGTGGAGTTTTTCGCCCCATTCAATTCTCCAACAAGTTGTTGGGGAAATTCTTTCTCATCTGTGCTTACATAAAACACGTTAAACCCTGTTTAACGTTAGTGAAATCGTCAAAAATGCAAAAGTACCAACGTTAACGCCCATTTAACGTAGCTTTTTGGTATGTATGGCGACAGCTTTTTGAGTTTCTGTTACACGATTATCGGGTTTTATTGTATGACGTCAAGAGTTTTCCACAGGAAGTATCCCCAGATTTGTTGCGGTTGTGGATAGTTTCTGTTTTGGTGGGCGGCAACTTTCTACAATGATCACGGGAAATATGTTATTTTCAGTGTCCCGCAGGCAACGTGCAAATGAGGTGAAATGTGCCATGGGCTTATCGTCGATAAGGTTTGAAATGTGGGTGAAAAAGTTTTACCATATACATATAAGAGCAATACGTAGGGGCTGCTGATGCTTTTTGAGTGGGACAAAAAGAAGGCGCAGTCTAATCTGAAGAAACATCGCGTTTCTTTTGTTGAAGCGCAAGAGGTTTTCAGTGACCCCTACGCTCGCGTTATCGACGACCCAGACCACTCCTATGACGAGGAGCGCTTCATTATCGTCGGCATATCTTCGTCATTACGTGTTCTTGTCGTTGCTCATTGTTATCGTCAAGGCGGTGACAGTATTCGAATCATTTCGGCTCGTAAGGCAACTGCGAGAGAAGAAGAGCAGTATTGGAGGTTTTAGTTATGCGTGAGGAATATGATTTTACGGATTCGCGTCCGAATCCCTATGTGAAAGGCGAGCGTAAGCCTGTGACGCTTCGTCTGGACACCTATGCGCTTGACTATTTCCGAGGTGAAGCCCAGCGCACGGGCATTCCCTACCAAAACCTCATCAACACCTACCTTATGCAATGCGCGCGAGAAGAGAAAAAACTGACCTTTGCGTAACGAATGCGTATAGGTGACAGGAATAAAATAGAAAAGGACGAGAAAAGAGGGTGGGGAGTAAGCTCTTGGAGGAAAAGGGGTGCGGGCTGTGGTGACGGCTTGGGGAGGGGTGTCTACATTTATCCCCCACTTTACGCTGTGATGATGTGGGTGATAAAAATGGAAATTTTGAGTTTCTGTTACACGATTATCGGGTTTCCTACTTTATGATTATTGGTTTTTTACTTTGCTATTATCGGGTTTTATTGTATAACGTCAAGGTTTTTCCACAGGGAATATCCCCAGATTTGTTGCGGTTGTGGATAGTTTCCGTTTTGGGTGTGTCAATTTTCTACAATAACCTCGAGAAATACACCATTTTTAGTGCCTTGCAGGCAACGTGCAGATGGAGGCGGAATGTGCCATGAGTTCGATGGCGAGGGTTCGGCGTGAAGTGCCGAACAATAGCGGACAAGAGTGTGCAGGGAGTAGCGCGACAGTGAATTGTAAATGTATGTATTCGTATCCTTTTTGTGTTCGTTTGTTCTATTATTGTGGTATGGCTACTGATACTTTTACTTTACGTCTTGATGGCGATTTGAAAAATAGGGCAACAGCTGTAGCGGAGTACTACGGCTTGGATTTGCCTTCTGTTACGCGCGCTTTTTACACGCAAATGGTTCGTGAGCATTCCATTCCCCTCAATTTTGCGGCAAGCGACCCATTCCTTTCGCAAGAAAATCTCGAGTATTTAACACAGAAAAATAAGGCATTTCAATCCGGCACTTTGCCTTTTGTGGAGCATAGCCTTGCGGAGGCTGAGTAAGAGTGACGCTATCTATACGTTGGGATTATGACGCTTGGGACGACTATCTGCAATGGCAGAAAAACGATAAGCGCATAGTAAAACGTATCAATCAACTTATTGCCGATACGGTTCGCCATCCTTTCGAGGGTATCGGAAAACCTGAACCTCTCAAAGAAGATTTATCGGGTTTCTGGAGCCGGCGAATTGACCGCGAACACCGCCTTGTTTATGCCTGTGACGATACTACTCTTTATATTATCGCCTGCCGCAATCACTACTAGTCTTTACCTCCTCGTGTGATGACGGATTTCTTGACCCGTCGTTGCGAGCCTGCCGTAAGGCAGGCGCGGCAACCTCGGGGTGTGCACTGGAATGAGGGATTAGAGATTGCTTCGTCGGGCGCAAGCGTCCTCCTCGCAACGACAGAAAAAGGTAATACCTCGGTCAACAGGTGGGCGAGATGTCAACCTTATCAACATTTTTTAGAGGGGGCTTGTTTGGTATTTTTCGGTTTTTCTAGTGTGGTGTATATGGACGAGAAGAATAGACAGGGCGAGGTTATTGTTCCGCCTGATGTGAATGTGTGGCCGCATGAGATGCGGACAGCTCAAGCATTGGCTGCTCATGGTTATACTGTGCGTTTTATTCGTAAGAGTGAGGAGGAGTTTCATGTTTCTGCTGACGCTTATATAAACGGTGTTGCGTGGGAGATGAAAGCGCCTAAATCACCGCAATTGGATAAGGTGCAGGATAATTTGCGCCGTGCTGTTCATCAGTCGCAGTATGTCATTTTTGATTCTCGACGTATGAAGAAGATTCCCGATACAGCTATTGAGCGTGAGTTGCGCAAATGGGCAAAAGAAATAAAAAAACTGAAAGGTTTGATTTTTGTGAATAAGCACGGAAAAGTTTTCATTATTAAGTAGTGTGTTGTTTTCAGAAAATTGCTATTGACTCAATGTTTTGTCTGTGTCAGAATGGAGGTGATAAAGCGCTGGAACGGGATGTATTTTCCCTACCTTCGGCGCTTTACACATTCACGAAGCGTCCGAGTGGTGCGTATTACACATATCTCCGGCGCTTCACATATTGGAAAAGCGCTGGAACGGGGTGTATTGCTCCCACCTTCGGCGCTTTTCTTATGTCTAGCGTAAGTGGCTTGGGGAGGGGTGCCCTAGGGGCGGGCGGTGACGGTACGCGCAATCCGTCGTTGTGAGGGGGTTGTGTTCTTCCCCGGCGTTGCGAGGGGGGTTGTGTTCTTCCCCGTCGTTGCGAGGGAGCGTCAGCGACCGAAGCAATCAATAGTCCGTTATTGCCCGTGTGAACAGCGCTAACAGTTCTCAAGTATTGATTGCCGCGCCTGCCTGCGGCAGGCTCGCAATGACGGGTTGGGGGTGTTCACAGTGACGGGGTTGGTGGGGTGGAGAATGCGTGGTGAGGGGCGTGTGAGGGAGGGGAAGTGAGGTGGGTCATAGGGCGGGTGGGACTTAGGGCTCGTATTGGTGGATTATGCGGCTGTTACAATGGGAAATAGCCCGAAATGTCAGGAAAATCGGGATGTAGTCGAGTGGTTTACGTGGGCGCGGTCAGTCAGGGTCGCCGCCCGCGCGAATTGCTTGCGGAGGTTAGGTGCGTAGGAGACACCATGAGTGTTGAACAGAATACCACAATGAATAACGCCCACCACAAGCCGGGCGTATTGGCGCGCTTGTTTAGAGGTGGCAAGCCCTCCACCTCGTCGTTGCGAGGAGCGAGCGTAGCGAGTGACGAAGCAATCAATACCAACGCAGATTGCGCGCGTTGCAACGCAGACAGTAAAAGGACTATAGATCGCCGCGTCGGCGCAAAGCGCCTCCTCGCGATGACGGGAGGGGGTACAGGCGCAGGGTGCTCCCTCGCGACGACGGGAGGGGAGTCGCAGCGCTCGCGTTTCTCGACGACAGGAAATAGTGGAAGGCAGAGGCTGATGAATGGGAAGAATACAAGCGTAGGTGCCTTTGGTGCGCGACGCCGGTTCGTGGCGGCGGTGACGGCTCTTGTGCTTGCACTGCCGACAATGACGGGAGTGTTCGGCTTCAACGCCACTCCCGCTGTTGCTGACGACCTCACATCCGTCTCAGACGGCGGCACCGTGCCCGACAATGGGGGCAATCCGTTCTACTCGAATGAAGTTCACACAATTCTGGGCGACAGAAGCCTTGGCTGGCCGTATGGGCCGGGATACGGCCCCTATACGGTCCCCGGGGTCTATCAATCACAGAGCACCACATCTGCAACCGATTTCGCGGCAGGCCTGCCACTGGGCACCATCTTTATCGACCAGAGCAAGATTGGTGATCGTGGAGGAAAAGCAGAGATTATTACCAAAGACAAGGCAATCTTAGCCGGTCTTGTTAAAGACTACACTTGGGGTGGCTACGAAAACTACGTAGGATATGACGGGAGACAGCCGGGGGCTATACCGCTTGAACCCGGTAAAATCATCAGGCTCGATGGCGACCTCTTTACTGTTACCTTCGAAGACGCGGCTATTTTGCCTAACGGTACCCGTGCAGACCTTGTCGCTACCTTTTCTAATGCGCGGATTGTTATTGACCAACGATACGCTTACGCTCCAGAGGGTGAGCGGTATTATCACGGCACAGTCCTTCTTGCACATGGAAACTCTATTGCGACTACTGGCACAGATATGACTGACTTGAGTGCCGTAGGCTATGCCAGCGCTGCCCAGAATGCTGTTAGCTCCGTTGTCCAGGGGTACAACGGTTACGATCCATTCGACAATACAAAAGCGAAGCTTCCCGCTATGGGAACCTCTATTGATACCACCTATAAAATCGTGAACAAAGATGGCACTCCAGCCGCCGGAACCTTTGTTTTCGCTATTGCCGGTATCAATCTGGACAGAGACCCGGGCGCGGCAGGCGGTAATAATGCCGTCAAGCCACTGTGGTATTCCTATGATGAAAACTTTGGTGGTGAGGACGGAAGAGAGTACAGCTACTTCTCCGAGGCCATGAGTATTAATGGTGGGCAAGCTTCAAAGAATATTTACGTCAGACCTAACAACGCCCTATATGATAATCCAGCGAATACTACAGACTACAGGGGTAATTACTTCTATCCAAATATTACCGAGAAGAGCGATGGCACTATTAAGTTCACATCAAATTCTGATACCGGTGGCACGAATTATAGCGGAAGTGACAACAGCTATAACTCGGGCTTTGTGACCCTTGCCGATGCGGCACAAGGTTTCAAAATAACGAGAACCGGCCATGGTGGCGGAGCAATCACCAGCAATCTCCCTACCAATATGAATTCCCTTGTGTTCAATAGCAAGCAGATTTGGTACCGCTACACCGAAAGCACCGGTAAGCACGGCAGTATCGCCATAACCAGAGAAGGTAACGCCGATGGCAAACTGGGTGACGGCAGCGCAGTGTATGAGCCAGAGGGAGTATGGGACAAAGGCATTGACTGGGACGGTGCCGATTCGCCGTCAGGAATTGGCGAAGCCGCTACACACGTTGTCACCGAGGGCAAAACCGTCACCTACACCATGACGCCCGATATCGGCTACAAAATCGGCAAGCTGTGGATTGGCGATACATGGAACGAGAACGGGGTTCCAACCCACTACACAGAGGTCGAATTTAACAGCAAAGCCGTCTCGGCAATGAAGAAGGGGGACAGCCAGCAAATCACGACTGCTGCTGATCGCAATGGTCTGCTCACCTACAACGCGGACGGAACGTACTCCCTCAAGTTCGAGTATGCGAAACACAATGAAGCCGTCCACGTTGAGTGGGAGCCGACGACGGCAGATATTCTGGTCGCCAAGGTTTGGGACGACGAGGACGATAAGGACGGCCTGCGCGCCGCCGCTTATGCCGAGGGTGCTACGAAGCCGAAGTTCAAGCTCGAGTACTCCACCAATAGGGGCGGCGAATGGAATGAGGTCACCAATAACAGCTTTGCCGGCGTCACCGCCCACCCCGTCACGTCAATTAACCAACAGGATATCCCCGATGGCAAAGACCCTGACACTGGCAAATACTTAGACGGCACCTATCCACTCAATAACGGTGATAACAAACACCCCTATACGTGGGAATACCTCCCGGTATATACATACGACGATAACGGCGTCGCAGACAAAGCCATTTTGTACCGTCTTGTCGAGATTCCTGACCCTGCTATTGCCGATTACGAAGATGCTAAATACGCTGACAGCCAGAGCTTTGAACTTCTCTCCAGCAAGAACCAGTCAGTCGATGGCTGGCTTATCATGCAGGACAGCACTGATAACAAGCAGTACATCAAGAAAGGCGACGGCCAGTATTACGAGGTTGACCCTGATACTGGCGTCGCTTCTGACACCCCCGCCACCACCCAGCCAAAAGCCTCCAATCTCAAGGGCGTGCAGTCCAACAGCTACTACACAGTCGATAAAGGTATTGCGTATTTTGCCGTCCAAGCAAAGAACGAGCACAAGCCGCGCGAGGTCTATATTGATTTGACCAAGTTCTGGAATGACAAGGTCGTGCAGGAGCTTACGCAAGACCCAGACGATAACGCATACGGGCGCAGAGATATCACCTTCGTTCTGCACGGCGAAACCACTGACGGCCCTGTTGACCTCAACGGCAATCCCAATGATGATATTCTCGACCGCGAAATCACCATCACTATGGTCGGAGAAAATGCTGAGTCTGACGACAAAACGAACGTCACCGGAGACAAAATCATCGAGGGCCACACCGTCTATAAGGACGCTTCAAACAACGAGTATGCCCTTGTGACAGGCAACTCCGAACACGAAGACGGCTACTATCCAATCGCGAATGACGCCGTTGATTATGAGAACGGCCCCGTGTCGGGACTGACAGGCCTTACTATTGTGCCCAAGGGCGACGGCACATACAAGATTGACAATGACCACTTCGGTGCGCTCATCGAGCACCTCTCCACCCACTATGCCGGTAAACCTATTACCTACACCGTCACAGAGAAGATTGGCGGCCAGCCGGCAAATACCAATGAGGCAATAAATAGTGCCGACCTTCCTTGGACTACGACAGGTGGCAACCTCTCGCCGGTGGAGAACAGCAGTGGTGAAATAATCGGCTACACCACCGAGTTTGTCAATACGCCTGTTGTCGATAAAAAGGTCAATCTGCTTTCCGTAAACATTGTCAAGCAAGACAAGCTCACCAACGTGGCTTTGGAAAACGCCACGTTCACGGTCTATACCAATGCGGTCAGCAAAGAAAAGGCCACCAAGTACGGCCCAGAAAAGATTGGCGACCAGCGGGTCTATACCAATGACATTGACAAATACGTGAAGCAAGGCGACACGTATTACCTAGTCAATGAGGACGGCACTGTAGCGACAGAAGCCGCCGACCCGCAACCAAATGAGCATACTCTGAGAGTGTCCTCGTCAGGCGCCGTCGATGCGAACGAAGTCACCACGGACGCCCAAGGAACAGCCATTATCAACTTCCGTGAGCCGGGCACGTACTACGTCGTCGAAACCAAAGCACCTACCGGCTACGATGTCGATCCCACCACCTACACCTTCGTGGTCGAGGACGAGCTCAAGAGCGTCACGCTTACAGATGCCGATGAGCATCATGACACCAGTTTCTGGGAGTCTATCTACGACCTCCTGTTTAACACGCAACTTACGACAGACGCTCCCAATTGGAGTTATGACGGGGAAAAGGGCACTTTGACGGTGAAGGACGACCCGATTCGCGCCAATATCCTTATTAATAAGGTGTGGGACGATAATAACAACCAGGACGGCCTGCGCACAGCGGGTGAGTTGCCCGAGGTGAGGCTTGAAAAGACCACCGACCCGACGGACGAAACTTCGTGGGCGCCGGCTAATTCGACAGTAACTCCTGCCGAGGATAA
This sequence comes from Actinomycetaceae bacterium, assembly GCA_017539125.1. Classification (GTDB taxonomy): domain Bacteria; phylum Actinomycetota; class Actinomycetes; order Actinomycetales; family Actinomycetaceae; genus RUG11864. Next base: position 11,282 of record JAFYHO010000079.1, read on the forward strand.
GCAAATTCCTGCTGTCGATGCCCCCATGGTTGTTGACCAAGACAACTACTACACCTGGGACAACCTGCCGGCTTACGAAAATGGCAAGCTGATTTATTACCGTGTGGTCGAGTTCGGCGGAAGCCTGCCGGCAGACAAGGGCGGCGTATTCCTGCCTGACCCCGATCAGGTCGACCACCCCGAAGAAATCGCTTATGCGTGGACGGCTTTGACCGCCACAGGCAACCAAGAAGAATTCAATATCGCCAAAGAAACTACCACGGAAACAGGCACGACAACTGAATCCACCAACCGCACGGTGACGGTGACGAACAAGCACGTGCCACAGCTCATTACGCTTAACGTCACCAAGAACTGGGCGGACGAAAACGGCGACACGTCAAAGCGTAAGACTGCCAAGATTACCTTGTATAAGACGGTCAACGGCGCTGAAAGCGTCGTTACGGAAAGGGATAATAGCGTCCCCACCGAGCCGAGCACGGAGACGACATTCGAAGACTTCACTACCTTCGAAGACCTTCCCGTTTACGAGAACGGTTATCCGATTACCTATCGTGTCGAAGAAACCGCAATCGACCACTACGGGACGACCTATAAGACAAGCTACACTCCTGCGGGCGCAACAGAGCCAACGACTGGGGACGGCAATAGCCTTGACGTTTCTACCGTCAAGCGCACGTGGGACGAGGATACACGCAAGGAAACCACAGAAGCCACCTTCAATGTTAAGAACGCAAGGCTTACCGAAGTTATCGTCGAAAAGACCTGGTTCGACGGCGCGACAGAAAACGTCATTTACCGCGTCTATCGCACCACCAACCCTGCGGTTGCTGAGTGGAATACGGAGAACACTAACTGGGATCCTGAAAGCGATACTACTAATTGGGAACTGGTTAGGGATGAGGACAACCAGCCGATTACCGTCGCCTTCGCGGCAAGCGACTTCGCCAACAAGTCAGTAGCTGAGGGCGGCTCCAAGCAGGAATACACTATTCAGAATTTGCCTGTGGCAGACCCTGATGGTAAGACATACACCTACCGTGTTTACGAGTTGAACTCCGATACGGTTGATAAGTTCGAAGCGAACCAAGTGTCAAATACCAAGGTAGAAAACACCAACGCTCGCGCGACGGACGGCCTTGCTCACGTCAATGTGGTCAAGGAGCTCAAGGGCCGCGATTGGAATAACAACGACACCTTCTACTTCCAGATTGAGCCGTATGAGGACGGAAGTGGTTCTGTTGACTACGGCCATGCCGGCGCATGCGGTGTTGACCAGAATGGCAACGATATTACGGGTGCGGATTGCTCTGCGATTCCGTTGCCTAAGGATAACGACGGAACAAAGGACGTTGAGGATGTCAAGAAGTCCGACACCCAGGTTGGTGCCATCGGGCGCAACGTGGCATTCACCCCCATCCAGTACACCAGTGCTGATGTCGATATGGGCAAGACCGCGGAATACTACTACAAGGTCTATGAGGTCTATAAGGACGAGAATAACCAGATTAAGTCCCTTGATGAGGTAACAAACCACACCGGTATAAAGGACGGCATCTCATACGACGGTGAGGTTGTCAGTGGCGAATTCCAGCCGACAGAGCACACTCTGAAGGTCGTCGTCTCGAGCGATTCCGTTGGCGTTATTACCACCACGCTCTACTGGGATGGCGCTACCACACCGTCCGCAGTTCCGGTCTATACGAACACCTACGATGCCTCTGCCGAGATTCACGCCTATATCATTAAGCAGGTCCAAGGCCGCCAGATTGTTGATGGGGACGTGTTCAATTTCTCCATTTCCAATATCGGTGGTGCGCCACTGCGTGCACACGAAAACGACGATGCGACCATTGAAACAGACACGCATAATACCGGTTCTATCGAGTACAACACCGGAACTAAGGTACAAAGTGGCACGAGCGGCTATGACCCAGTTGATGGGGAAGGCGGCAACTTCCGCGCCTTTCAATCCGGCTCGTCGAACTGGTTCAAAGTCGGTGACCTATCACAGAAGACCGCCGACGGCAGGGCAACCGACACCTTTATCTATAGGTTGATTGAGAATTCGCCCGATGCTTCGAGCAACCCGAGCGTTGCCAATGAGGATGATTTGAACTTCGATACCAGCCATATCTATATCAAGATAGTGGCTACCGACAACCTCGACGGCACCCTCGATATCCAGAAGTCGTATTGGTACGACGAGACCTGTACGCAGGAAGTTCCCAGCAAGGTTCTGGTCGATGCTGACGGCGCTATCGCCCCGGCAGATGCTGACCCAGATGCAGAGGACGGCGAAGGCAACAAGCTCTACCACTACGAACCTGCCGCTCTCTTCACCAACGACCAGACCGTTGATATTTCGGTCGTCAAAGAGTGGAAGGGTGGCCCTGCCATTGAGGATGTCACCTTGCGTTTGCAGCGCAAGCTCATTCCGCTTGCCGCAGAGCAGGATTTGGATTATGCCAGCGCTGAGGAAGCGGTGGGCTACAACAACGAGGGCTGGAAAGACGTCGGCAATATGACAATCGCTCAGCGTGGCGACTTCATGAAGGCCGACGGCACGCCGAATTACAATTCGCTTTCTCCTTTGACGGCTACCAAGACGTATGAAAACGTCTCCGGCTTCAACAAAGATTTGCCGAAGTACGTCACCATAGACGGCGTGACCTATCGTGCGGTCTATAAGCTGGTCGAGGATAAGACCTCTGACGCCTACACCACGACGTACCGTAGTGAGGGTGGCGTCAAGCCAGCTAACGGTGACGGCAACCAAATCTTCATCGACGGCGAAACCCTCGTCGTGACGAATACCGTCACCGCAACTAACGAGGCGAATATTGCCGCCGTCAAGCAGTTGCTTGGCCGCCAGTGGCTTGCTTCCGACGACTTTGAGTTCACGCTCGAGCCCGCCGGCAAGGGCACGTACAAGAGCGACGGAAGCTTCGACGGCATTGATGATAGCGACGATGCTAAGGCCGTCGTGCCGATGCCTGAGGACAATGATGCTCGCGAATCCGTGACTACGGGTACGGGTGCGGACACCGTCGCCACCACACACGCCAAGAAGGGCGATGGTAACGGCACTGACTTCCCCGTTGTTGACCCGAATGGCAATCTCGAGCGCCTAGCTCGCTTCGGCGCGATTACCTTCGACGTTAACGACCTGACGTGGGTCAATAACCACTACGAGGGCGACTTCTTCTACACCATGAAGGAGAAAGTGCCTGAGGGTGCCACGGAAATCACTGGTGATGACAACAAGACGTATTACGTCAAGGACGGCATCACCTACGATGGCCTTGAGCACACAGTTCATGTGAAGGTGCAGGGCAACCGCACCGACAAGCTCTATGTGCAGATTGGCTACGACGAAAGCACCGTTGGCGATACCACCACCGGCACGCAGTTCACACCGGTCTATACCAACCGCTATGATGCGTCGGGCACTGAGGGCGCAACAATTCACAAGTACGTCATGGGCCGTGACTTCGCCGAGAATGAGACCTTCACCTTTAAGATTACGCCGCTGGGTGAAGCGCCAATGGTAGATCCCGCAACAGGCAACCGCCTTGACAATAGGGAAGGCACGATTACCGTTTCAGATACGAGTAAGACGCCCCAAGAGTTGAAGTTGCCCGATATCAAGTTCGTCCTTGACGACTTGTCGTGGACAGTGGGTGCGAACGGCACTCCCGATAACCGAGACAATGCTACAGAGGTGACCTATAGCGACGGCACTACTCCTGTCGCAGGCATGAAGTATGGCCGCTTCATGTACGCCTTCACGGAAACGGGCGCATCGTCTAGCGACCTCACCCTCGATACGGACACCGAATATGTGCAGGTGACCGTCATCGACAAGGGCGACGGCACGCTCGATACGCAGGTGAAGTATTTCGAGGACCGCTACGGCACGAAGCCGCGCATCAAGCCCGGTACCCAGAACGACCCAGCCGAGGCCACCGCTTTCGTCAACAAGCTTAAGCGCGATTTGTCGGTGACAAAGGCGTGGGACGCTCCTGCGACCTCCGATGTGACGCTCAAGCTCCAGTGGACCACCGACGGCACGACCTGGAACGATGCCGAGGGTACTGATTGGCTTGCAGGCTTTGAGGGCACTAAGGTTATCGCCCAAGACGCGACTGGCGCTGACCTTACGGTCAAGTGGGAGGGTCTGCCCGCCTACGCTCCCGATGACGACGATATCGACCTCAATGACAAGTGGGTACGCTATCGCGTCGTCGAGGATTCGATTGCGAATGTGACTACGGGTTACTCGACCGAGGCTTATGCCGATGACGATACCGTTGATACAGAGGTCAATGGTGAAGCGAAGTATAGCGCTAACCCGATTGCGACCGAGACCGAGGGCGACGAGCTTGTAGATCATACCTACGTTACGAACTTCGTCAATGACCTCGAGGGCACGGCTTCGGTGAACGTCGTCAAGCAGCTCATTGGACGCGGCTGGACGAATACCGATAGCTTCGGCTTCACGATTACGGCGGTGGAGAGCAAGCTCGGCGGTGAAGATACAGCTGTATCGGCTGAGGACCGCGCTATGCCGATGCCGATTGACAATGATGCCGTGGATAATACCGCCACAGCCAGCACCAGCTCGACGCAGGTGACGCTGGGCGAATACAACGCCACCTTCAAGCCCATCGTCATCAAGCTGTCACAGCTTGCAATTGACCCCGCAGACAATGTGGCGAAGGGCGAGTTCATCTACACCATCAAGGAAGCTATTCCTGAAGGTGCCGAGGAAATCACGGGCACTGACGGTAAGACTTATTACGTCAAGAACAATATCAAGTACACGGCCGCTGAGCATACGGTAAAGATTGTCGCCACGAATGACGGCACCGGCACTATCGACACGACCGTTTCCTACGATGGCCGTCCCGCAGGCGACTTCGTGCCCGTCTATACCAACGAGGCTGTTGTGCCCACCCCGATTTCTGGCACTAAGACGTGGGTCGGTGGCGAAGCCGATGAGCACGTCAATGCCAACAATGGTACGGACGCTCTGGGCATCACGCTCCAGCGCAAGACCTCGGCAGATGCCGACTGGACAACGCTGACTGCCGACGATGCTGGGCGCACTCTTCTCACCCTGTGGGAGAACGAGACAGGCGATAGCCCGTACTATATCAAGGTGCAGGTTGCCTCTGGCGAAAACCCGGGCTTTGTTGACCCTGTGCTCGACATGATGGACGATTCGGGTTACAGGTACGAGTACCGCATTGTTGAGGGTACTGTGCCCGACGATTACGCCGTGAGCTACACGACCACGACCGTCACGAATGACACCATTACCAACACATCGACCAAGAAGGATAGCCTGAAGGTCACCAAGGTGTGGGATGACGGGGATGACGCCGAGGGCTTGCGCCCCGATAAGGTCGTCATGCACCTGTACAAGCAGGTGACAGGTGATGACGGCACTAGCGTTGTTCAGGTCGAGGTTGCCACGAAGGAAATCGTGAAACCTGCTGGCGAAGCGCAGAACGAGTGGACTACCGGCATCACATGGAATGACCTGCCTGTTTATGACGCAGCCGGCAACAAGATTACCTACGTCGTCATCGAAGAAGCCGAGTACGGATATGCGACGACGTACAAGGTGCTCGGTGATGCGACCGTTACGGATTACACCGAGACGGGCAATTCGCTGACCCTCGACGGTGACACGACGGCTGACCCGCAGACGATTGACGTCAAGAACACCCTCGTGCCTGCTACCGATACGGTGAGCGTCACCAAGGTCTGGAACGACGATAACAACCGCGACGGCAAGCGTCCCGGTTCGGTGAGCGTAAACGTCTATGAGCATGTGTGGACCGATGCTTCCGGTGAAACCCCAGCCGGATATGCCAAGAACGATACGGCTGTGGCGACCATAGTTCTTGACGGTACGGTAGATGACAGCGCCACAGGCACAGGCATTACCACGCAAGAGACGAGCGCTTGGACAGGTACGGTAAACAACTTGCCGAGGACGAAGAACGGCAGGACCGTCTTCTACACAGTCGGCGAGGACGTCAGTGATACGGGTGTCTTTGGCGCGGCCGGCACGGAGGGTAAGTATTCAGATACACCTGTTGTGACCGGCAACCAAGTCGATGGCTTCACTGTCACCAACGAATACACACCCGAGACGGTTGATATTCAGGCCACCAAGGTGTGGGGCGACCTCGCTCTGCAACTGCTCGCCCCCTTCGGCTATGACCGCCCAACGACAGTCAGCTTCCAGCTCCAGGCTGACGGCACGCCTGTTGGTTCGCCTGTGGCGGTGAACAAGGATTCTAAGGTAGGCACAACCGAGTGGGCTTACCAGTGGACTGACCTGCCGAAGTACAAGAACGGCGGCACAGAGATTGCCTACACGGTCACGGAGATTAACGTCCCCAGCGGCTACACGCCGTCATATACGGGCAACATAACCGACGGCTTCACCGTCACGAACACTGTGGCAAAGAACGACGTCACCGTCCAAAAGCAGTTCCTCGATGCCGAGACGCGCGAGCCTATCCCCGCATCGTCGATTCCTGTCGATTTCGTCATTCACGCGAATTACACGGCTGTTGAAAATGATGCGCGTGTAGTGAAGAACGTCGAGCTCGCAATTGACGATGCAGTAGTCTCCAATGGCACGTACATGTGGACGCTCAAGAATGTTGTTCCGGGAACCACCGTTCATGTTCACGAGAACAACTATCGAGACGCGGATAAGTACACCTTCACGCAGGTGACTACGACGGGTCCGGATGATGATGCGAAGATTCATGTTGATGATACGAACTTCCTCATGCCTAATAATGAGGGGGCTACGGTCAAGTTCGTCAACGAGTATAAGAAGCAGACGGGCAATCTGGAGCTCGTCAAGAACTGGAATGACGATGGCAACCGTGACGGTAAGCGTCCGGGCGAGGTGAGCTTCACTGTGACGGCTACGGTTGGCGAGAACCAGCCTGCTGATGTGTTTGTTTCTGGCGAGAGCGCCACTAACACCACAACGGTGAAGCTGAACGAGGCAGGTGGCTGGACTGACGCAAGCCTGACGGGTCTGCCGCTCTACGATGCTAACGGCAACCAGATTACGTACACGCTCAGCGAGCCGACGGTTCCTGAGGGCTATGCCAACTTGGTCCCCGTGAACCCGTCTGCGACCTTGACTGAAGGTGCGACCGCGACGCTTTCAATTACCAACACCCACATTCCTGCGATGGACAGCTTGACTGTCACCAAGAACTGGACTGATGGGAACGATGCGGCTGGTCTGCGACCTGATAACGTGACCTTCCACCTGTACAAGACGGTGAGCGGTGGCGCTGACGTCAGCGCTGGCGTGGACGCTAAGACGGTCTCCGGTAACGGCTCCGCTACATGGACTGGCCTGCCTGTCTATGAGGGTGGCGAGAAGATTACCTATAAGGTCATCGAGGAATCCGTTGCGGGCTACACGACTACTTATAGTGCCGCGCAGACTGTTCAGCTTGACGGCGTGACCACACGCGAAGCCACTCAAGAAGATGTGGATGCCGATTTGGCAGAAAATGTGGGCGACCCGATTACAGTTGACCCGCAAGAAGTCACTGTGACAAACACGCTTGCTGGTGAAACCACGAGCGTTAACGTCACCAAGGTCTGGGACGACGGTGACGATGTTGATGGTCTGCGTCCCGAGTCGGTGGATGTGAAGGTCTATGAGCATGTGTGGACTGATGCCTCTGGCGAAACTCCAGCCGGGTACGTCAAGAACACCACGCCTGTTCACACCTTCACGCTCGAGGCGGATGCCGATGGCAACTGGACTGACACTAAGGCTGACCTGCCTGCTATCAAGAACGGCAAGCCTGTCATGTACTCCGTTGTCGAAACGCAGGTTTCTGGCTATGAGGCTCCTGTTGTGACAGGTAACCAGGTTGACGGCTTTACCGTGACGAATACGCACAAGCCTGTGAAGGGTTGTGTTGAAGTCAAGAAAGTCTGGGAGGACAACGACAACCAGGACGGCAAGCGCGCTAATGCTGTTATGACCTTGAAGGCCACGACAGGCACAGGTGAAAACGCTGTCACGCAAACCGTTGGCGAAAAGACCATCTCGGCTGATATGAGCAAGCCGCAGGAAGCCGAATGGCACAACCTGCCGGTGTACAGAAACGGCCAGAAGATTACCTACACGGTTGAGGAAGCCGCGATTGAGGGTTACACAACCACGTACTCTGATGCTGTTCAGCTGGCTGGCGACAACGACACCAAGACGCTGACCGTCACTAACACACGTACGCCTGCGACAACAAGCGTCACAGCGACCAAGAGGTGGAACGACGGCAACAACCAGGATGGTATGCGTGCCGATGTGACCTTGCACCTCAAGGGCACAATCGCTGGTTCGGACTTCGTCTCCATGAACTTCGCGGACAAGACCGTTGCCACGGGCGACAACCACGACCAGAACATGACGGCTACATGGACTGGCCTGCCAACCTACCACGATGGCAAGGCCATCACCTACAGCGTGGTCGAGGAAGCAATTCCTGGCTACACGGCTTCGGTCTCTGACAACCAGGACGGCAGCTTCACGGTGACGAACTCTCGTACACCCGCCACGACTTCGGTTTCGGTCACCAAGGTTTGGGACGATAACAGCAACGTGGACGGCAAGCGTGCAAACGCCATAGTCCGCCTCGATAAGACGGTGGGCGGTACAACCACGCAGGACGTGAAGGTTGAGTCGCTCGCGGTCGGTGCAGGCCACACCCAGAATATGACAGTCACATGGGATAACCTGCCCGCCTACGAGAACGGCCAGCAGATTATCTACACCGTCCGCGAGGACGCCATTGACGGCTACACCACGCAGATTACGGGCGACCCCGCAAACGGCTACACCATCACCAATATCCATACGCCTGAGACGACCACGGCCACAGTGACGAAGAGTTGGCAGGACAATAATAACGCCTTCGGTACACGTCCTGATTCCGTGACGATGCATCTGTATAAGAAGGTCGGCAACACTGGCAGTTACGTGGACACGGGCAAGAAGTTCACGGTGGCTGCTGATGATAGATGGACGGCGACCATCGAGGGCTTGCCCGCTTACGAGCTGGCGAGTGGCGAATCCAAGGCAGTGAGCTACTTCTGGAAGGAAGATGTGCCTGCGGGTTACGAGGCCACCTACTCGAACGATAGTGGATATGAGCCCTCCGGCGGTCAAATCCTCAATACGCTGAAGACCCATGAGGCGTATGTGCAGAAGTTCTACTCTGGTATTTCTGAACTGCCAGACGGCTTCACCCTTACTATCACCTACACCGATCTGGAAGGCAACGAGCAGACCGTTACTCAGACAAAGAATAACTCCGAGGATGAGAAGTCCGGGGAGTGGATGATGTTTGAGGGCGTTTCTATTCCTTACGGCTCTAAGGTGACCGTCACCGAGAGCGGCTACGATGTTGCGGGCAAGCAAGTTGCCTCGACAAGCGAGGTGTTGGTGACAAGTACCGATACTCCACTTGGAGGCGCTGAGCTTTCCAACACGAGCGCCACCTTCACCATGCCAGATATCAATAGCGGTTATGTGAAAGTGGTGATTAGGAACACCTACATCGATAGCGATAACGTGACAATCCCCGTTGCGAAGGTCTGGGACGACGCCGATAACCAGGACAAGAAGCGTCCTGAGACGGTTACCTTCCGCCTCTTCGCCAATGGCGAGGACACCGGTAAGACGGTGACACTGAGCGCCACTGATGTGGCCTCGGATGATGCGAACCGCTGGGCGAAGACCGAAGCCTTCACCGTTCCTGGCTTCGACGAGGCGGGCACGCTCATTACGTACACCGTGCGTGAGGACGTCTCCCGCGAGCTCGCGACGGCTGGCTACACCGATTCCGGTGAGGCCGGGGCTGCTCAGGACTACACCATCACGAATACCTACACGCCAAGTGCTGGCGAAGTTCTCGGCGACGAGACCTGGGGTGGCATTAACGAGGCGCAGACGGGCGTGATTGACTGGAATGTCAACCCGAATAACCCCGTCACGCCTGGTGAGCTCGTCGTTCCCGAAGGTGGCACGCTGAACTCCGACGGCACGGTGACGGTGAACGGCGGAACCTACAAGCTCAACGATGACGGCACAATAACCTTCAACCCGAAGGCCGACTGGTATGGCGACCCGACACCTATCACGGTCAAGGGCACCGATAGGCAAGGCAACGAGGTGACTGCCACCTACACGCCGCACGTCGTCAACAACATCGAAACTGATGACGTAACACGCACAATCACCTACACCTACGCCAAGGATGGCTCCGAGGCTTCTGCTCCGGTGACGCAGACAGTACGCTTCACGCGCATCGGCACGGTCAACCCCAACAACGGCGAAGTGACCTACAAGGAGGACGGCTCCGACTGGACAGTTGTGGGTGACAACCCCGAGGCGGCGAACTTCGCTAAGGTTGATTCGCCCGATATCGAGGGCTACAACCCCGACCGCGACTCGGTACCTGCCGTGACCGTCCAGCCCGGTGACGACGACATCACCGAAGAGGTCGTGTACTCTGACCAGATCGTCCTAACCCCGGCTGAGATCACCGTCGTCAAGGTAGATACCGCGGGCAAGCCGCTTGCTGGCGCCGAGTTCACCCTGTCCGACCCGTACGGCACAGAGTTCACAAAGGTGACCGGCAAGAACGGCACAGTAACCTTCAGGCTTGACGCTGAAGGCAGCTGGAGCCTCGTCGAGACGGGCGTTCCCGAGAATCACAAGCTCGGCGACGTCTACTCGTGGACCATCAAGGTGAAGGTTGACGAGGGCACAGTGAGGATTGAGAAAGTCACCGAGGGTGATGACACTCTCTGGAAGAAGTTCAAGGAGCTCTTCATCGACCTAACCGCTGAGGGCTACAACGCGGCAACGTCAACGCTCACGGTGGAGAACCAGCCGCTTGATGAAAAGACCATCACCTATGTCGATCCAGATCCTGAAGATCCGACCAAGGAGAAGGTAATCCTGGAGGACACTATCAAGGTGGGCGAGAACGAGCCCGGTCAGCCCGGTGACCCGACCCGCGACGGCTACGAATTCGGTGGCTGGCTGCGCGAGATGGACGAGAACGGCAACGTCATCTACAAGGCGAAGTGGATTAAGATTCCCGAGCCTGGCGAGAAGGTGATTGAGTACATCGATCCGTCCAAGCCTGAGGGCGAGCAAGAAGTGCTGCGTGAGGTTATCACGCGCGGCGACAACGAGCCTGGTCAGCCTGGTGACCCGACCCGCGACGGCTGGAAGTTCATCGGCTGGAAGCGCACAATCGACGATGACGGTAACGTCACCTACACGGCTCAGTGGGAAGAGATTCCTGAGGCTGAACGAGTGACCGTAATCTACGACTATGGCAACGGTGAGGATTCGGATACGTACACCATCAACCGTAACGAGAACGAGCCTGGTCAGCCCGCTGACCCGACCCGCGAGGGCTTCAAGTTCGTGGGCTGGCAGCGCGTCGAGGACGAAAACGGTAACGTCACCTACACAGCTCAGTGGGAGGAGATTCCCGAGGCTGAGCGGATCGTCATCACCTACGAGTATGGCAACGGTGCAGATCCGACCTCGACGACCATCGAGCGTGGCGACAACGAGCCTGGTCAGCCCGCCGATCCGACGCGCGATGGCTACGAATTCGGTGGCTGGATGCGCGAGGTGGATAAGGACGGCAACGTCACCTACAAGGCGCGCTGGATCAAGAAGCCTCCGACCGAGACAATCACGGTCACGCGCGACCCTGGCAACGGCGAGCCTCCGACATCAGTCGAGATTATCCGCGGCGAGAACGAGCCCGGTCAGCCTGTTGACCCGACCCGCGAGGGCTATGAGTTTGCTGGTTGGGATCGCAGCTTCGATGCTGACGGCAACGTCACCTATAAGGCGCGCTGGAACAAGATTACTGTTGAGCCGACCGACACGGTGACTATCACCTACGATCCCGCCAACGGCGATGAAGCCACATCGACAGATATCGAGCGTGGAGCCAACGAGCCCGGTCAGCCTAAGAATCTAACGCGTGACGGCTACATCTTCGGCGGTTGGTTGCGTGAGCAGGATGGCGATGGCAATGTCCGCTACACGGCGAACTGGATTGAGGAAAAGACCTGCCCTGAATGCCCGACGCCGTCGCCATGCCCGAGCGTGACACCGACGGAGGATCCGACCGTAGACCCGACTCCGACTGGCGATCCTACGCCAGAGACGATCTGGGTGACCTACGTTGACGGTGATGGCAAGGTTTATGTAGAAAAGACGACCATTGCCAAGGGCGCGGACGAGCCTGCAGCACCGGCCAACCCAGAGCGTGGTGGCTACGTGTTTGACGGCTGGGATCGCACCGTGGACGAGAATGGAAATATAACGTATACGGCGCGCTGGAAGAAGATGAATACTCCTACGCCATCTACTCCAATACCGTCGAATACTCCTGCACCGCCAGCAGTTTCGCAGCGGCCACTTCCCACAACGCCACTGTCCAAGACAGGTGGATCTGTGGGCGCCGCAGGAATCACGGCACTCATGCTTGCTGGCTTTGGCGGCTTCCTGACACTACGCCGCCGTCGGGCAGTGAGTGTGGAGTAATCGCGCCGACTACGCACAGTGGGGCGGACGAGGCTTAGCCTCTCCGCCCCGCTTTTTTCCTCCGGATGTGTCAAGAGAACCGTCCCCTTGACACACTTCCCTTGACACACTTTAGTCGGCAAGGAAGAGACGCATGGAGTTCGTCTCGAGGCGAGTGCGGGCGGCAGGAGCATAGACCTCGTGGGAATCACGCGGGCGCTCCCACGCACTGTCCCAGACCAGCCGGTAATCCGCACCGCGCCCCTGCGGCAGCGTCACCGCCTGCGGCTGCGAGGAACGATTAAACACCATGAGAACATCGTTATCGTCATACTCAAAACCAGAACGCAACATCTGCAACACAGGATAATTCGGGTCAAACCAACAATAATCAGGCATCAACTCGCCAAAAGCATCAAACCACGCCAACTCAGCGATTTCGTCATCATCAAGAACAGCGTGCGTGTAGAAATCCTCCGGGCGGAACACCTCATGGCGGGCGCGCACATCCAAAAGATAGCGAACCGTCTCGCGCACATCCTCTTGCCACGGCTCGCACTCCCAATTCACCCACGAAATCTCATTATCCTGGCAATACGAATTATTATTGCCGCCCTGAGTGCGCCCAAACTCGTCGCCAGCCACCACCATCGGCGTGCCGGCAGAAAGAATCAGGGTGCCCAGAAGATTACGCATTGAACGCCGACGGGCGGCCTCAACATCGCCAGAAGCCTCACCCTCAACCCCGTGATTCCACGAGCGATTGACGTCAGTGCCGTCCTTGTTCTCCTCCAGATTTGCCTCGTTGTGTTTCCCGTTGTACGAAACCAAATCGCGCAGGGTGAAACCGTCATGGGCGGTCACGAAATTGATAGAAGCAATCGGGCCACGCCCGCCCGGGGCGCGCCCCAGACCAAACAAATCAGCTGAGCCAGAAAGGCGCGTCGCAAAATCGCGCATATCCTTCGAGAAATGCCCGTGATGAGCCGCAGCGGCAGAACCGAGCCAAAAATCGCGCACGCTGTCGCGGAAATAATCATTCCAATCGCAGGTTGGTCCGGGGAAATTGCCCGTCTGCCAGCCCATCGGACCCATATCCCACGGCTCGTTAATGAGCTTGACGGAACTGAGAACAGGGTCAGTCACCAGCGCCATATAGAAGGGGTGGTGTGAATCGAAAGTCTCGCCATTGCGCCCAAGCGTGGTCGCCAAATCGAAACGGAAACCGTCAACACCAATCTCCTCGACCCAATAGCGCAGCGAATCAAGCGTCATTTTGATAACCGATTGACGGCGGAAATCCAGAGAATTGCCGCAACCGGTCGTGTCCAAATAATGCGAAGGGTCGTGCTGGTCGCTCATATAGTACGAACTCTGGTCAATTCCGCGCCAGGAGACTGTCGTGCCGTCCAGCTTGCCCTCGCAGGTGTGGTTGTAGACGACATCGAGAATAATCTCCAAACCCGCCTCGTGATAGGCGTCCACCATCGCCTTGACCTCGTCAATCACCGCCGCGCCACCAGCGCGCTGTGCCGCCTCGGTCGCATACGAGGGCTCGGGCGCGAAATAGGCGAGAGTGTTGTAACCCCAATAATTCGTCAACCCGCGCTGAGTCAAAAAAGGCTCGTCCATTTTTGCGTGAATCGGCAGCAGTTCGACTGCCGTCACCCCCAAATCCTTGAGATAGGAAATAACCGAGGGGTGGGCGAAACCCTTGTATGTTCCGCGCTCGTCCTCGGGGACGGTTTCGCGGAGCTTCGTGAAGCCCTTGACGTGAGCCTCGTAGATAACCGTGTCGCGGCGGCGCGTATAAGGGTGGGTAATCTCGCGCGGCTTCTCCTCAGTGAGCACGCCACACGGCATAAACGGCAAAGAATCCTCATCGTTCATCGCGTAACGGTCAACAGGCTCATAATTCTCGTCAACTCTAAAACCATACAGCGCAGAAGAAAGTCGGGGAGTGCCACTCACAGCGCGCGCATACGGGTCAAGCAGCAGCTTCGCGGGATTCGACATCTGCCCACTATCCGGATTCCAAGGGCCGTAGACGCGGTAGCCATAGAGCTGGCCAGCCTTCACGCCAGGAATATGCCCCTGCCAAAAATGCGGAGCCCGGCTCAACTCATAGCGGCGCTCGCTGCGGTTGCCCTCCTCATCCTCGTCGATGAGGCAGACAAGCACACGCGAGGCGTGCGGAGAGCGCAAAACGAAATCGGCGCCATGCTCATTGAGGTGAACGCCCATGCGCGGTGGGCGCGAGACAAGACGCTCAGTCGAAAATACTTCAGATTCGATGTACGAATATGGTGTATCAGAAGCCTTCACGGCACTATTATTTCAAGTAAGAGGAAAAGTGAGGGCACGAACACAGGTGCGCTCGCCAGGGAGTAAGGTAAAACATGGATTCGACACTTGTTCTTTCTCGCGGAAATATCGACCGCGACGAGATTACGCGCAACGACCCCGAGGCGCTCGGGTTGGCACGGCGCTCGCCAGAGGCCCGCTTTATTTTGGTGGCAGAAAACTCTGTTGCGGTTGACCCCACAGACAATTCACGCCTGCTCTATTTGGAGGCGAAGGCGGCGCGCGAATGGAACTCCCGCGAAGCCGTCTATCTCGGCAGAGTCGGCGATACGCCCTATTTTGCCTGCGATGTCACCGATATTCTGCCTGATACTGACGTCAAACCGGCGGGCACGCCCATGATGCGCCCCATCAACCTCTGGGCGCATGAATGGTCTGCCAACGAGAGCCAGCTCGCGGTTATCGCCGTCTGCATCCACAATTGGGTGCGCGCGCTGCAATACTGCTCGCGCTGCGGCGAGCCGGTCGCCATCCACCCCTCAGGTTGGCAGGCGCAATGCGAGAACGGCCATCAGCATTTCCCGCGCACAGACCCCGCTTGCATTGTGGCGATTCGTGACGCTGACGACCGCTTGTTGCTCGCACACAATCCCGTGTGGTCGGGTAAGCGCTACTCGGTTTTGGCGGGCTTCGTCGAGGCAGGGGAGAGCGCCGAGGCCGCCGCTGCACGTGAGACTTTCGAGGAGACTTGCGTGGTGGTCGATAGGGTGGAGTATTTCGGCAGCCAGCCCTGGCCTTTCCCGCGCTCACTCATGCTCGCGTTCCGCGCCTGGACGAATACCACTGATGAGGAAATCAATATCGACGGTATCGAGATAGCAGACGCGCGTTTCTTCTCACGTGAGGAGCTTATTAGCGAGCTGCGCCGTGGAAAGCTGACCCTGCCGTCGCGCGAATCGGTCGCCTATGCTCTGATTGAGGATTGGCTGGGCGCTTCGGTCGAAGAAGTCATGGAACGCTAAAGTTTCGCGTTTTTCGCGGATTTTTTAGTGTGACGGTTTCGCTGGGTTGCGATAGGTA
>JAFYHO010000080.1 GCA_017539125.1 Actinomycetaceae bacterium
AGAAATCTACTGGTGTGACGGTTCTGATGAAGAATGGAATCGTCTGACGAGCGAAATGGTTGACGCAGGAGTGCTTACTCCGCTCAACCCCGAGAAGCGTCCCAATAGCTTCCTCGGTCGTTCTCTGCCCTCGGACGTTGCTCGCGTCGAAGCGCGCACATACATCTGCTCCGAGAAGGAAGAGGACGCTGGTCCGACCAACAACTGGTATGACCCCACTGAGATGAGGGCTCTGCTGAAAGAGAAGTTTGACGGTGCAATGCGAGGACGCACGATGTACGTCATTCCATTCTCGATGGGCCCGATTGGTGGCCCGATTTCCCAGCTGGGTATCGAGCTGACCGATTCTCCGTATGTTGTCTGCAATATGCGCATCATGAGCCGTATGGGCACCGACGCCCTCAAGCTTATTGGTGAAGGCAAGCCGTGGGTTCTCGCCCTGCATTCTGTGGGCTACCCGCTGCGCGATGCTGAGGGCAACGAGCGCCCCGACACCACGTGGCCATGCAATGACGACAAGTACATTACCCACTTCCCCGAGACCCGCGAGATTATCTCCTACGGTTCCGGTTACGGCGGTAATGCTCTGCTTGGCAAGAAGTGCTTCGCTCTGCGTATCGCTTCGGTCATGGCACGCGACGACGGCTGGATGGCTGAGCACATGCTCATTCTCCGCCTCACGGACGAAAAGACTGGCAAGCAGTATCACGTCACGGCCGCATTCCCCTCGGCTTGCGGTAAGACGAATCTTGCTATGCTCCAGCCGACTATCCCCGGCTACAAGGTCGAGACACTTGGTGACGACATCGCATGGATGCGTCCTGGTCCTGACGGCCGTCTGTACGCGATTAACCCCGAGGCAGGCTTCTTCGGCGTTGCCCCCGGTACGCAGTACAGCACCAACCCGATGGCTATGGACACCATGACGAGCAATACCATCTTCACGAATGTTGCTCTGACTGATGACGGCGACGTTTGGTGGGAGGGTATCGACGATCCGATGCCTGATCATCTGATCGACTGGCTCGGCAATGATTACACTCCGGCTGACGCCGCTGAGGGTAAGCTTGCCGCGCACCCGAATTCCCGCTTCACAGTGCCTGCAGCGCAGTGCCCGATTATTTGCCCTGATTGGGAAGCACCTCAAGGCGTGCCGATTGACGCTATTCTCTTCGGTGGCCGCCGCGCAAGCAATGTTCCGCTGGTTGCCGAGCAGTATGAGCCGGCACATGGCGTGTTCATTGGCGCTTCGGTTGCTTCCGAGCAGACTGCTGCTGCTGAGGGTACGGTCGGCTCCCTGCGTCACGATCCGTTCGCTATGCTCCCGTTCTGCGGCTATCACATGGCTGACTACTGGGCACACTGGCTCAAGCTGCAGGAGCAGCTTGGCGACAAGTTCCCCAAGGTCTATCAGGTCAACTGGTTCCGTAAGGATGCCGAGGGCAACTGGCTCTGGCCGGGTTACGGCGACAACTCGCGCGTGCTTGACTGGATCGTCAAGCGTGCAGCTGGCGAAGTCGATGCTATTGAGGGCGTGACTGGTCTGTATCCGAAGTATGAAGATTTCAACCTTGACGGTCTCGATGAAGTGACCGAAGAGGTTTGGAACAAGCTTTACGATATTGACCCGGACGCTTGGGCTGCCGAGATGGACGATACCGAGGAATACTTCAAGCAGTTTGGTGACAAGCTTCCTACCGAAATCACCGAGCAGCTTGCGAAGTTCCGTGAGCGTATCGCCGCCGCGAGGGCCTAAACACCTCATAGTAGGTCTAAGTACAGAAAAGGGGCGCACTCTGGTGCGTCCCTTTTCGTTCTTCTTCGGAATGACGGGTGTGGGGTGGGGAGGGACACAGGTAGGATAGGGAATAATACAGGTATAAAGCCCGTTGAACTTATCGAAAAATATACCTCTGGGTATATACATATCCGTAGAATACGCGTAGCACAACCGCACAAGACTGCGGCAAAAACACAGACAGGAGAGACACATGAGGCTCGTCGTTGTTGGAGGAGTTGCAGGAGGAATGGGCGCTGCCGCCCGCTACCGTCGCCTTGATGAAGACGCAGAAATTATTGTTCTGGACCGCGGAGACTACGTCTCCTATGCAAACTGCGCGTTGCCCTACCATGTCGGCGGCCAAGTACCTCGCGCAGCCCAGCTCGTCGTCCAGACTCCCGAAACTCTCAAAGGCGCACTCGACCTTGATATTCGCCTGCGCCACAATGTCGTCGGCATTAACGCCGAAGCACAGACAATCACTGTTGAAACCGTGGGCGGCACAGAAAAAATCGACTATGACGAGCTTATCCTTGCCCCCGGCGCGAACGCTTTCGTGCCGCCAATCCCCGGCATTGACTCGCCGCGCGTCTCCACCCTGCGCACGGTCGATGACGCCGTCACCATGGCAGAAACAGTCGATGCGGGAGCAAAGCGCGCAGTCATTCTCGGCGCAGGCTTCATCGGCCTTGAAGCCGCCGAATCCCTCGCAATCCGTGGGCTAGAAGTCTCCGTCGTCGAACTGTCCGACCACATCCTGCCCCCTGTCGAGCCAGAAATCGCCCTCGTCATTCGTGAAGAACTAGAGCGCGCTGGCCTGCACATTTACGAGGGCATTTCCGCTACCGCGATTGAGCCTGGCGATGAAAGTGATGCAGTTGTTCTTTCTAACGGCGAGCGTATTGAAGCCGATCTCATTGTTCTTTCGGCGGGCGTTCGCCCTGCTACCGAAGCTTTCGAGCGTGACGGCGTCGAGTGCGAACGCGGCGCAATCGTGGTCGATGAGCACGGTCGCACCTCCCTCCCGCATGTCTGGGCAGTCGGCGATGCGACGCTCTCGGTCGATGCTGTTACCGGTACTCGCCGTGTTGTCGCCCTCGCAGGCCCTGCCGCCCGTGCCGGCCGCTATGTCGCAGACGCAATCTATAACATCGAGACAGCCCGCCCGATTCCTCCGGCACTCGGCACGGCAATTGTCTCGGTCGGCACCCAAGGTGCCGGCATGACAGGCGCAAACTCGCGCGCTCTCGATGCCGCTGGAATCGACTACCACACCATTCACTTGCACCCCTACCAGCACGTCTCCTGGTTCCCCGGCGCAGAAGAAATGCATATGGTCGTCTTTTTTGCTAAAGAGGACGGTAGAATCCTCGGCGCTCAAGCAGTCGGGCGTGACGGTGTAGACAAGCGTATCGACCTGTTTGCTCAGGCAATCCGCGAGGGCAAGTCTATCGTGGACATGATTGACCTCGACCTCACCTACTCCCCACAATTCGGTATGCCGAAAGATCCCGTCATCATGGCTGGGCTTATCGGTGACAATGTCCTGAATGGAAATCTCAAGCTGTGGTACGCAAACGAGCTCCCATCGGCAATGGAAAACGATTTTATTCTTGACGTTCGCCGTCCCGATGAGTTCGAGATGGGACACATCAAGGGCGCGATGAATATCTCTCACGATACGCTGCGTGAGCATATTGACGAAGTGCGCGCAGCCGCGGCAGGCCGCCATGTGCGTCTCGTGTGCCAATCCGGTTTGCGTTCCTATATTGCACATCGTGTTTTGAGTGCGCAAGGTATTGAATCTTCGAGCCTTGATGGTGGTATGCTTAGCCTGAGGCAAGTTCTAGGCAGTGAACTTGCTACTGTGCTTAACAAAAGCTAACGAGAGGTATACCTATGGCTACCAAGAAATCCTCACCAACCCCCGAGGAGGCATACGAAGAAAGGCGCCGTCGCGTTGTCAATCGAATGAAGAGAGCACGCGGCCAACTCGATGCAGTTATTCGCGCTTTTGAAGCTGGTGAAAATTGCCGCGACGTAACAACGCAGCTTGCGGCTGTCTCTAAGGCTTTGGATAAAGCGAGCTATGCAATGATTTATATGATTATGAATGATTGCGTTGGCGTGGAAAACGGCGAAGAAGTCGATCGCTTTGTTCCCAAGGAAGAAGAAATCGAAAAGCTCTTTTTGATGCTCGCCTAATTACGTCAAGAAGTGCGCCATGAAGGCGCACTTCTTCGTAGGCAGAAAAATACCGTGTGGGGTAGCTCATGTTGGGAATAAAAAGGAGTTAAAGTTAGTTACCCCTATGGCTATCGAATGCCAGATAAGACCAAGAGAAGTGGAGAATTATTATGTGTTATCCCGTCAAGTGCCCGAAGTGCGGAAAGACAACATGGGGCGGTTGCGGCCAGCACGTCGATAGCGTGATGCGCAATGTGCCGAAAGACCAGCAGTGTACCTGCCCGCAGAACGCTGCACCTCAAAACAGCGGTTCGATGTTCTCGAAGCTCTTTGGCTAATTGAGATAACAGAAACTCGCAAAACCCACACACCAGTTCCGCCTTATGGTGCGTGGGTTTTGTTTTGTATTCGTCATTCCGCCTCGTGGTGGGTTTGGGCGCGGCGATTGTTTTTGTCTCGGGGCCTACGCTAACTCCCTAGACAAAAACAAGTCGCCGCGTATAATGACGAGGTAAAGGAATGACGAATTGCTAAAGTGCTAGAGCTTAAAGGAGAGGACGTAATCATTTCGGCTGAAAATTTGAGTGGGGTGCCGCGGGCAGAGAAAAAACCCGTCGAACACGTCATGCATGGCGACATACGCATTGACGATTACGCATGGCTGAGTACCCTGAGCGACGCCGACGCACGCGAATTCCTCAGCCACGAAAATACCTGGACGCGCGCCTGCACAACCCACCTCACCCCTCTCATCGACACGCTTAGCAAAGAAATCACCTCCCACACACTCGAAACAGACACCTCCATCCCGATTCTCAACAATGGCTGGTGGTACTATCAGCGCACCTGGCAAGGCAAAGAATACCCCGCCCTTTTCCGCATCCCCGACCGTGGCAGCCGTCCCGAGCTTCACGAACTCAATGCAGAAAACGGAGAACAATGCGTCTGGGACGGCAACGGACTCGCCAACGGACACGACTTCTTCACCCCCTCGACATTCCTGCCCTCACCCGACGGAAAAACCGGGGCACTCTGCTGCGATTACACTGGCGACGAATACTTCAATCTGCGCATCTTCGACATCGAAACAGGAGCCATTCGTGACGATTCCGTCCACGATATCAGCCCGTCCATCGCATGGACGGCAGACGGGGAAAGCCTGCTCATCACGCGCCTGAACGAATCGTGGCGCGCCTACCAAATCTGGTTGCACCCACTCGGGCAAACCGACCACGATCGCCTCATCTACCAAGAAGGCGACCCCCGCTTTGAGCTGTGGCTTTCCACCTCGCGTGACGGGCGCTGGATTATCATCACCTCGGTATCGTCAAGCACCACCGAAGTGCGCCTCATCGACCGCGCCCATCCAGAGCGCGAGCCCATACTCGTCTGCCCTCGACGCAGCGGACTCGACTACACCGTCGAAGTGGCAGGCGAACACCTGCTCATCCTCCACAATGCGCGCAATGCCAATTTTGAAATCGCCACCGCCCCGCTCGGTCCTAGCGAACCCGAAGAATGGCAGACAGTCCTCGAAGCAGGGGAGGGCGAGCGAATCAGCTGGGTGGAAGCCTTCGAGAGCTTCGCAGCAATCGGTATGCGCTCAGGCGGGCACCAAGAAGTGCGTATCATGCGGCGAACTACTCGCACTACTGAGCCAGACGCGCAAACGGATCAGATGTGGGGCGAAGCCTACAAGCTGGACACCGATACAAGCTGCGGTTTGGACAACCCACGTCACCACGACTGGACGGGCACTGACTTCATCGTCATCGAAGAATCTCCAATCCTGCCCCCGCGCTACACGCGCCACGATATCGCCACCACGACGGCAACCGTCATCAAAGAAACACCGCGCGAAATTTTCGACCCCGAACGCTACACGGCGACGCACGTGGACGTAACCGCCGCAGACGGCACGCAGCTGCCCATGACCCTCTACCACCGCGTAGACATCGGCCCCAACGGCGACAATCCGGGGCTGCTCTACGGCTATGGAGCCTATGAAACCTCCAACGACCCCTATTACAAACCGGCACTGATTTCGCTGCTAGACCGCGGAATCGTGCTCGCCTGGGCGCATGTGCGCGGCGGCGGCGAGATGGGGCGCGCCTGGTACGAGGACGGCAAAGAACTCAACAAAATCAACTCCTTCACCGACTTCATCGATTGTGCGCGCTGGCTGGAGGACTCAGGTTGGGTCGGACGCGGACGCCTGGCAGCCGAGGGGCGCAGCGCCGGTGGCCTGCTCGTCGGCGCGGCAATCAACCTCGCGCCGGAACTATTCCGCACCGTTCACGCAGGCGTGCCCTTCGTTGACGCCCTGACGACAATGTGCAATCCCGAGCTGCCGCTGACGGCAGACGAGTGGGAAGAGTGGGGCAATCCGTGTGAATCCGCCGAAGTCTACGAATACATGAAGTCGTATTCGCCAATCGATAACGTGCGCGAATGCGAGTATCCCTCGATGTTGGTGACGACATCGCTTCACGATATTCGCGTCTCGTGGGTAGAGCCAGCCAAATGGGTCAATGTTTTGCGCGAGCGGACAACGAACGACCCCGTGTGGCGGCCGATTTTGTTGAAAGCCGATATGGCTGGGGGACACACAGGTGTTTCGGGGCGCTATGCTCGCTGGAAAGAACAGGCTTTTGAGTACGCCTGGATTATCGACCAGCTCGGTGCTGATTGGGACGCATTTTAGATACGGGCGGTCTTGGTCGCCTCGCTCCACGAGCCGTAACGCTGGCGAATAGCAGCGCCCGAAGGAACCTTGCCCTTCTTATCCGTCTTTGCCACCCATTGCGTATAGGCCTTGTACGACGGCGAGACAGAATTGCGAGCACACCATGCGGCAAAAGAACGCAAAGCAGAAATGTAGCTCTTCTCGGTGAAGCGCAGTCCGCCACGTTTGCGTCCAGAGAGCACATTCAAACCGATAGAACTCAAAGCGTCATTCCAATAGCCGCCAAAACGCTTAATAATCGTCTGGGACGTCGGCGGCCACACCAGAGAGCCGCGCTCAGTTTTCACACCGCTAGCATTAATCATGTACTTACGTGACTTCTCGTATTGGCTTGCCGTCAACGTCATCGAAGAATCAGCAGCAATAGCCGCCTGAGCAGCAGCGATACGCTCTAAGACTGGCTTAACAAACTTTTGCTTATCGTCACCAGCCTGTGCCTCGACAGCCTCACGCAACGAATCCGGCACAGTCTCAGGGTCGCCGCTGGTCAAATCATTCGCTACGGAAAAGACGAGCAACAAGGCAGCCGTCAACGAATCGTGCGAAAAACGCTGATTCTGTGTACCACGCGAGTGGGTGAGCTGGTCAAGCATTTCAATCGCCACACGTGCTGAAGTGACGCCCGCATTGTCAAGATGTTCGCTGTAAACCTTCGCAGAATCGATAGAACACAAATCCGAAATGCAGCGCACAGAGACGAAAGGAATACCCCAATTCGCACACACCTGCGCTGCCGCTGTCGATTCCATATCGGTGCTCAACACGCCAGGGAAGCGCTTGGGTGTATCTGGCAGGGTTGTAGCGGTGACGAAAGAATCCGACGAAAGCATGAGCCCAACCTTGGCTTCCTCAGGCACGACACTGAGTGCGTTCGCATCGCCCTTGAAAAACTCTGGCTGCCCAGGAACCTGCCCGAAGGTGTAGCCGAAAGCGGTGCCGTCAGCATTCGTATACATATAACGGTCGCCGACGACGATATCGCCAACCTTGATGTCCTTGCCTAAACCTCCGGCCGCGCCCGTCGAAATCACGACTTGCGGGGTGTACGCCGAGAGCACCCACGAGAGCGTACACGCCGTTTGCACCAGACCGACACCAGTTTTGACGACGAGCACCGAGCCGCGAGTGGACGCGCCGAGCCAGGCCTCTCCAACAGCGGTATTCTGCTTGACGGGTTTGAGGGCTCGAGTAGTGAGAATGTCAAGAATCGGCTGGACTTCCTCGTCTTGAGCGGTGAGAAGAACAGCAAAAATACGTGTACTCATAGCGTGACCTGCTCCCATTCGTTGCGCCTTGCAAGCATAGCGCTTACCGCGGCTTGCGCCGCTTCAAGGCTGTGGTTCGAGCCCCAACCGCATTGGACATCGTTAGCGGCAGGGACTTCCGTGGCTTCCAAAATATCGCGGAAAGTTTCTTCGACCAGAGCGGCAACCGTTTCCCACTCGGGCTCGTCGGCAAGAATGAGATAAAAACCCGTCTGGCAACCCATCGGAGAAAAATCGACAACGCTGTCGCAATGGTTGCGCGAAAACTCGGCAAAAGAATGCTCGATTGAATGGACGGCCTTCATCTCCAGGTGTTCGCGTCCAGGCTGACAAAAACGAATATCGTATTTCGTCAAAACATCACCATGAGGTAGGCGCTTGATATCGGCAAGACGAATGAAGGGAGCGCGCACCTGTGTGTGGTCGAGATTGAACGACTCGACATTCATGCGTGGCATAGGTGTCCTCTTCCCTATATACGTAGGCGATACATAACTTTTATACCACGCTTTTCGTGTTAAGGAGGTGAATCACATTTCATTTCGTGCAATAACGGTGGGCTTTCAGGGTTTTTTCAGGTTCGTGTGCTTTCATTAGCTTGTGTCAGTTTGAAGTTGCATGGCTTTTATCGGATTTTGTACCGTCCGATGTGTTGTGTGTGCTGGGCTATGCAGCTCGCTGACTAGACGAGGGTTAACCGTCTCCCGCGTTTTTCCCTTCAACGCGGTTGTAGGCATTATGGTGACTTTCGTAGAGCGGGGGACATTGCGTGGGATGTCTCCCGCTCCGTCCCCCTTTGGGAACAATCCCATGATTAAGGGGCAGGTTCCGTCGTTGCGAGCACGCGAAGCGTGCGCGGCAACCTCCACTCGAGATTGCTTCGTCGGCGCTACGCGCCTCCTCGCAACGACGGGGTGAAAAAGGGTGGACACTTCAGTGTCCACCCTTTGTCGAAAACGATGAATGTGCTTTAGACAGCAGCACCGTCTCCCGGATTGATCTTGTCGCTGAGGTCGCGAGCTGCGTCAGCAACTGCACCCAAACCGGCCTTGTCTGCCATCTCAGCAGCCTTGTCAGCAAACTCGTCAATGCCAGCCTTGTCGGCGAGCTCAACAACCTTCTCAAGAATGTCGGGCGTGCCGTCACCGTCAGCATCCACTTTTGCATGAAGCTTGGCAAGCACATCGGTCAAACCTGCCTTGTCGCTCACCTCTTG
This sequence comes from Actinomycetaceae bacterium, assembly GCA_017539125.1. Taxonomy (GTDB): domain Bacteria; phylum Actinomycetota; class Actinomycetes; order Actinomycetales; family Actinomycetaceae; genus RUG11864. Next base: position 9,195 of record JAFYHO010000080.1, read on the forward strand.
TGCTTTCGCTGCCAAGTTATCGAGTCCTGCTTTGTCGGCAAGCTCGGCAGCTTTTGCCTTGAGAGCATCGAGGTCGAAGTCGAAACCGCTCATCGGTTTTCCTTTCTTTACGTCGCGCGGGCTGCCGAAGGCGTACCCGACGCGTATTTATCTTTCTCACAGCTTGTCGAAGGCAAAGCTAGGGCAGAGCTGCACTACAAATCTTACTCACACTAATGGACACCTTCTACCCTATTGGTGGGGAGAAGTTCTAGACTTCTATCTATGGAACAGGAGAAGGCAGCAGGCGGGCAGGCACACAAAGAGCCTCAAGCCCGTCATACCGCTTCCCCTGAGATGCCCAAAAGCCAAGGTCAGACGCTTCTTGTGGACATTTCACCCTCATGGGTACGCCGCCCGCGCGACCTCGTCTCCGCCGCCCTCGGTCTGCTCGGCATTATCGGCGTTATGCTTTTGGCGATATACGCGCAATCGACCGTGGTCGCTGTTGTCAACGACGCCGCGCACAACACCTCCACGATTTTGCAGACAATTCTCTTCTTCCCCTTCAATATCATTGAGGGGCTTATCTCCTTCTTCCTGCCGGTAGCGGTCATTGTTGACCTCATCTGGCACAAACGCTGGCGCACACTCGTCACCGCTCTTGTCGCCGCCGTTGCCTCCGTCATCGCCTCAAGCATTCTCCTGTGGATTTTCACCCACTACTTCTCCAGCTCACCCCTCACAGCCGAACTCGAAGAGTCCTTCGCTGCTATTTCTTTCCTCGAATTGCTCCCGTATGTTTCGGTGCTTTCAGCGCTGCTCGCCGTGACGGGCGGACACAAAAAATCCAAAATTGTCTCCGCTGGCTGGCCGCTCCTCTTTTTCGTCGTCATTATTTCCGTCCTTCAAGGAAGCCAAACCTTGCCCGGTGCCGTTATCACCGTCCTTATCGGCCTGGTTTTCGGCGAGCTCTCGCGCTACGTGATTGGTGCCGACCCGCAGCGTGCCCTCGGTATTGACCTCGTGCGCCTAGCGCGCCACGCCAACATCCAGCCCAAAGAAATCGTCCGTATCGACACCGATGTTGCCTTGAATGAGCTGCAAGCCTGGCAGATTTCGAGCAATGAGCCGCTCGGTTTCGTCGATAAAGCAGGGCGGGAGACTCTGCGCGATTTCATTGACCGTGCCGAAGATTTCGAGCTGCCTGGGCTCAGCCGCGAAGAAGCAGGCGTTTTCCTCAACGACTCGGAGGAGTCTATTGTGCATGCTCGCGGGCTTGACCCTGCGCGCCACGCGGTCGCCTTGCGCCGCAAATACCATCCGCCGCTCGGCTCTGCCGCTGCCCGCAACTATCTTCTCGTTGCCAGCGATGGCACGGTCTATCACGCCGCCGTTTTAGACGCCGACAAGCAAATCGTCGGTATGCTGGCAGGGATTTGGGACAAGGTGCGCCTGCGCACTGCCACCCGCCATTCCGAGCCCACGATCGGCGAGCAGGCCGAACAAATCATGCTCATGGAGTTGACCGCGCGCGATAACGGGCTTGTGCCTGAGCGGACAGTTCGCGTGGGCAGCACAGACACCTCCTATATGGTCGCCTTCGAGGTGACTGAGGGGATTCCGCTGTCCGATGAGCGCCACGGCAATATTAGTGACGAGGCTCTTGACGGTTTCTGGCACACCCTTGAATTGGCTCATAACCGCGGGATTTCGCATGGCAATATCACAACCGATTGTGTGCTTTTGTGTGGGGATCGGCTAGAGATAAGCCATTGGGAATCGGGGACGATTGCGGGCAGCGAAGTGTCACGCCGCGTCGATATGGCTCAGGGGCTTGCCATGCTCGCGGTTGTTGTCGGGCCAGAGCGGGCAGTTGAATCTGCGCGGCGCTGCCTATCGCCTGACTTGCTCATTTCGACTGCTCCCATGCTCCAGCGAGCCATTCTCCCCAATGAGACAATCTCCGCCTTTGCCGATAAAAGCGATTTGCAAAAGCTACGCGATCTCATCGTTGAGGATTTCGGCGAGGACCTCGAAGTCGAACCGATGCAAATACACCGCTTCTCCGCCAAAACGGTCGTGACGGTCGCCATCGGTCTTGTCGCCGTCTACCTCCTACTCGGCTCTATCAACTTCGAGGATTTGAAAGAAACCGTCTCGCATGCCAAACCTA
>JAFYHO010000081.1 GCA_017539125.1 Actinomycetaceae bacterium
AAACATGCGGATACCCATGCCAGCGGCGTAATCCTGCTCGACCTGCTCACGCTCACCCTCACGCAACAGACCGTGGTCAATAAAGAAGCACGTCAGCTGGTCGCCCACAGCCTTATGGACAAGCGCCGCAGCCACCGACGAATCCACGCCACCCGAGAGCGCACAAATCACCTGAGCGTCGCCCACCTGGCGGCGAATCGCAGCCACCTGCGAGTCAATAATGGAATCAGGCGTCCAATCAGGGCTCAAACCCGCCCCCTGATACAAGAAATTCTCCAAAACAGCCTGACCGTTCTCCGTATGACGCACCTCGGGATGCCACTGCACACCATAGAGACGACGCTCGTCATCCTCAAAAGCCGCAACGGGAGTCTGGTCAGTCGAAGCCGTGACGGTAAAGCCCTCAGGCGCGCGCACGACAGCGTCACCGTGACTCATCCACACGACCTGCTCGCCTGGAGTCCCACTGAAAAGCGTCGAGCCGATCTCGCAGCGCGCCTGCGTATGACCATATTCGCGCTCGCCTGTGCGACCAACAGTGCCACCCAAAGCGGCAGCCATCACCTGGAAGCCGTAGCAAATGCCAAGCACAGGCACGCCAGCCTCAAGCACAGCAGGGTCAAGCGAGGGCGCACCCTCCGCATAAACCGAGCTCGGCCCGCCCGAAAGGATAATCGCGGCGGGATTCTTCGCCAACATATCGGAAGCGCTCATCGTCGATGGGACAATCTCCGAATACACGCGCGCCTCACGCACGCGACGGGCAATCAGCTGGGCGTATTGCGCGCCAAAATCAACGACAAGAACAGGACGGTTTTCTACAGGTGAATTCTCTGCGATGCTCATGCTCCCAGCCTAGTGCGTCCGCACGCTAAGTGGCGGGAACATGACTATGGTGAAAACACCATTTTTTGTGGAACACTCCCACGAAAAACGAAATCCCCCCACCTCACGTGTTACCCTCTAAACACGAGACACTCACGCACATACACTCACCTGAGGGGAAATATGAAAAGACGTCCACAGCACCCATCAAACACCTCGAATTCACACGGCACATCTCGTAAGCGGTCAACAACTCCAGAAAAACACCCCTCTAAACGACCTGAGCATACCCCTTCCCAACAAAAACGTAATCACAAAACCCGCCAATTGCGCCTTCTAGCCACCACTCTTATCGCCCTTATCGCTCTAGTCGTTGTGGCTGCGCTGCTCATTACATGGAATAACTCTCACGAACAAAATCAATCCGCCACAACACCCTCAACAGACACAGCACAAAGCCAAGAACCCGCACCGTCCCCCACACCAAAGAACACCCCTACCCCTGACCTCTCATGGAGAGACACAGATTTCGCCGTCGACCCAGCAAAAACAACATGGAGTTTCGAGCCAAACGGCGAAAAAACTGTCTATCTCACTTTTGACGATGGTCCTTCGCAAAACACCGAAAAAGTCCTCAAAGTCCTTGACGATTACGACGTCAAGGCGACGTTCTTTGTCGTTGGCCTTTCCCCAGAACACTACTCGTGGATTGGCGAGGCCTATCGACGAGGGCACACAATTGGTCTGCACACCTATAGCCACGACTACGCAGGCGTGTATGCGTCAACCGACGCCTATTACGCAGATTTAGACAAAATCGGCGCTGTCGTTAAAGAGCAAATCGGCTACGTTCCAGCTTTTATTCGTTTCCCTGGCGGTTCATCGAATACAATCTCACGCAACTACACCTCTGGAATCATGTCCGAGCTCTCTCACAGCGTCCAAGAACGAGGCTATCAATACTATGACTGGACAGGAAGTTGTGGTGACGGAGCAGATCACCCAGCTGATGTCCTGATTTCCGAGGCAACTAAGTTTGGCGATCAGGAAAACATTATTCTGCTTATGCACGATTCACAAGCAAAAGACACCACTGTTGAGGCGCTACCCAAAGTCATCGAGTACTACAAAAATCTTGGCTACACCTTCAAAGCCTTAGACCGTAACGCTATGGTTCCTCATCACGGCATCGGGAATTAATCTATAGCGCTTCGCCGGTTTTGTAGTCAAAGAAGTGCATATCGCTGACGTTGAAAGTCACGCGCACTGCCTGACCGCTTTCGATGCTGCCAACGCGCACAAAAGCCTGTATATCTTTCTCACCACAGCGACAATGCACAAGAGTATGTGCCCCCATCGGCTCACACACGTCAACATGGCCGTCCAGCTTTACAACGTCACGCGCACCCCCGTCACCGTCACCACTCACCTGCAAACCGTCAGCCACACGCGCATCGACACGCTCCGGACGCACCCCCACAAGCACTTTCCCGTCATCACGCTTCGAAAGAACAGCGGGAAGCTCGCAGCGAATCCCCTCAATCACCAAAGCACCCTCCACAACATCCGCCTCGATAATATTCATCGCTGGCGACCCAATAAAACGAGCCACAAAAGTGTTGGCAGGATTGTCGTAAACCTCTTGCGGAGCGCCAACCTGCTGAATAACACCCTCTTTCATGACGACAATCCTGCTGGCGAGGGTCATTGCCTCGATTTGGTCGTGGGTGACGTAAATGAACGTCGTGCCCAGCTGGGCGTGCAGGCGAGAAATCAGCGAGCGCAGCTGCCCGCGCAACTGCGGGTCAAGATTCGACAAGGGTTCGTCCATAAGGAAAACCCGCGGCGAGCGCACAATAGCCCGCCCCATTGCCACGCGCTGGCGCTGACCACCCGACAAATCCTTGGGCTTGCGCTCTAGCACGTCACTAATCTCCAACAAATCAGCCGTCTCGCGAACAAGCCGGTCAATCTCGGCGCTCTCCACCGACTGCAAGCGCAGGGCAAACGCCATATTCTCATAGACACTCATATGCGGGTAGAGCGCATAATTTTGGAAAACCATGGCGATATCGCGCTCGTCAGGAGCCATATCATTCACGCGCACACCGTCAATATAAATGTCGCCCTCGTCGGCGTTTTCCAGGCCCGCGATCAGCCGTAAAAGCGTACTTTTTCCGCAACCAGAAGGGCCAACAAAAACAAGAAATTCCTCGTCAACCACCTCAAGATTAAAATCGCTAACGGCCCGCGTGCCGCCCCGATATGTCTTGGTAATGTGCCGCAAAGAAACTTCTGACATACCGTTATCTTAACCCACAAGCAGGACGTTTTGAGAATACCGCCTAATGAAATTCATAGTAGAGATCGCTTCGGCGGACGCAGGGCGTCCTTCTCGCACAGCAACGAGCGGAAGGTCTGAGGAAGCTCGCTTACTCGAGACTGTAGCGAGGAAGCTGTGGTAAGTGAGCGAACAACGACGAACGGAAGGTCGGAACGCTTGCGTTCCAGACTGGAGTGAGGAAGTTGCCGCAAGCGGCGAAGCCGCGAACAGCGAACGAACAATGACGGGGACGAGACACAGCACTTTCGTTCAAAAGGTAAAGAGCTAGTAAAGACGCGCGACAATAAAAACTCGCAGAGACTTGCCAAAAAAGAAGTTTTATGAAAGAGTTGGGCAAACACTTACTTTGGAAGTGCCGTAATAGCAGGCAATAGCCGCTTAGGCACAACGCATAACACGTCACTAGACTATGCTTGAAATGTTGTATGTAAGACATGGAAAGTTTCGAGAAAGGACTACTGATGACTTACTCTATCTATCTCACTGTTGGTGAACCGGATTCCGGAAGCGAAAAAGCTGCACGTGCAACTCTTGCTGCACTGCAAAAGAAGTACGGCAAGGTTGGCGTTTTCCGTGCCTTCACGGAAACGACAATTGAAGAAGATGCCGCTTTTGTCGCACTCGCTACTCAAGCAGGCATGACAGATCTTTCTGATGCTTACGGCGCAAAGAGCTCCGATTATTTACGCTCGGAGAGCCGCGCTATGCAGATTCTTATTCAGCGCTACCGTGAATTTAGTATCGGTTACGACGCTGTTTTGATTATCGGCTGGCTTGACGGAGACACCGTCCGCCCCGGCCTGCTTTCTTTGCATGGACGCGCAGCAGCTAGCCTGTCTGCCCCGGCCCTTCTCGTGATTTCTAGCGAAAATCGTGACGCGGACGAAGTCGCTCACATGGCTTCTCACGAGCTCTTCCGCGAGCACGCCCCTGTGCGCGCAACAATCGTCACCTCCCCCAACCCCCGCCTGCCCGAGCAGATTCCGAATTGGGGCCCGCACACCAATATCATTTTGCTTGACGGTGACGAAATCGCCGAGGACGCCCTCCCTGTCCTCGTTAAGGCTCTTGAGCGTGGCTCGGACGTCGTCACTCCACTTGCCTTTACGCAAAATCTGATGTCGAAGGCATCATCGAGGCGCAAGCGTATCGTTCTTCCCGAATCGACAGATGAGCGTATTCTGCGTGCCGCTTCGCGCGTTTTGGCTCTCTCGGTTGCTGATGTGATTCTTCTCGGCGACCGCGAAGAAATCCTTGATTACGCCCGTGAATTGCACGTCGATGTCAGCGGAGCAACCTTCGTCAATAAGGACGATCCGGAAATTCTTGACCGCTACGCCGAAGAGTTTGCACGCCTGCGTGCCGATAAAGGCGTGACCATTGAGCAGGCCCGCGAACAGGTTGCAGACGAATCGTATTTTGCCGTCATGATGCTCCACATGGGCGATGCTGACGGTATGGTTTCCGGTGCTGTTCACACAACGGCTGACACTCTACGTCCGGCTTTCCAGATTGTTAAGACAAAGCCCAATGTCAGCCTTGTATCTTCGTCTTTCCTCATGCTTCTTGAAGATCGTGTGTGGGTCGTTGGTGATTGCGCTGTCAACCCGAACCCCACTCCTGAGCAACTCGCAGATATTGCAAGCGGTTGCGCGGAGACAGCGGCGAACTTCGGCGTTGAGCCTCGCGTTGCCATGCTCTCCTACTCGACGGGCTCTTCCGGTAAAGGCCCGGACGTTGAGGCGGTTATCGAGGCAACACGTATCGCCAAAGAAAAGCGTCCTGATTTGCTCATTGACGGTCCGCTCCAATTCGATGCGGCTGTCGATAAGGGCGTAGCGAAGTCTAAGGCTCCTGATTCGCCTGTTGCAGGACAAGCTACTACCTTTGTTTTCCCATCTCTCGAGGCTGGCAATATCGGTTACAAGCTGGTCCAGCGCGCCGCAAATGCTATCGCGGTCGGCCCAATCTTGCAGGGTATTGCCAAGCCCGTCAATGATCTTTCGCGCGGTGCAACCGTCGAAGATATCGTCAATACAATTGCCATTACAGCTGTACAAGCTCAAGAATTCTAAGGAGGCGTTATGTC
>JAFYHO010000082.1 GCA_017539125.1 Actinomycetaceae bacterium
CACATCTTGCCCAACATCCTCAATCCCATCATCGTTGTGTCGGCAGCCAACTTCGCTTCGGCCATCCTCTTGGAGGCGGGCTTGAGTTTCCTAGGCATAGGCGTGCAACCTCCCATGCCTTCGTGGGGCAGTATGATCAAGGAGAACTATGCCTTCATCATCCTTGATGCGGCCTACCTTGCGCTCCGCGAGTACCTTAACGCGGTCCAGCTCAATATCGACGGGCCGTTTGAGGGATTCTCCCGCGAGGTTTACGCGGCGCTCCTGCGCGATTACGACGTGGCACTGAATAACGTAATGCAGGTGCTGACCGACGTTGCAAAGAAGGCTGCCGACGACGCGCAAACGACCGCAAACCAAGCTCTTTCGGACGCGCAAGCCGCCGTTGGCGAGCTGACTCTTTGGGGTGCGGACGGCGCTATTTCCCCTATGGAAAAGCGCGGCCTCGTTCAAATCAAGGCCAATATCCAGGAGGAGCGAGATACCCTTGTTGCGAAGGCTACGCTCTACGTACGCGATTACACCGACTTTGCGCAGGCGACCACCCGGGCATTGACCGCGCTTAATAAGTACACCGCAGACTTGACGACCACGCAGGCCCGCGACGCTGACTATGAGTATATCGCCGCGTGGTACGGCTATCGTGATACGCTGGCCGAGTCTATCGACGCTTACGAAAAGTCGCTGATTGACGCAAAAGCCGCGTCCTCCGACGTTGCGTATCTCACGCAGGCGCTCGCGAAGGACGACACGGTTATTGCTGGCGGTATGGTGTTGTCCTCGTTTATCGGAGTGAAAGAAAACAACTCCGTCAAGGCGGCTATCAACGCAAGCGGCGATATTGCTGGATTCAGGGAAACTACCCACGGTATTTTGATGATTGCCGCGGGCATTACCAACCTTGCAACCGCCGCCACAACCGCAAAAACCCGCATTTTTGAGGACGGAACGATTGTAACTAACAGCCTCTACGCTTTGAACGGCGGTATTATTGGCGGGTTCGTAATTGGGACCACCTCGCTTTACAACGGCATGGCCTCCTTTGCCTCCGCTGACGACGGGGTGTATTTGGGTACTGACGGTATCGGCCTCGGTGGTGGTAAGTTCCGCGTTTCCGCGGCAGGTGCGCTGTATTCCGTTTCCGGCCTTATCGGCTCGTTCCATATCGGGCAAACGTCGCTTTACAACGGCATGGAGTCTTTAGCCGACACCACGCACGACGGCGTGTATATCGGAACTGACGGTATCGCATTGGGTAAGGGTGCTTTCAAGGTTACAAAAGCAGGTGTTTTGACCGCAAACAACGCAACTATCAGCGGGGCCATTACAACGAGTAACCTTACTGCTACCGGCGGTACTATCGGTGGATTCACGATTGCTACCGACCACCTCGGTATCGCGGGGTCCCAGCCAACGCCGAGCGGCTCGCCAAGCTCTAACGACAATGGTATGGCGCTGTACGCAAACTATTTGCAGTTTAAGCGCAGTAATAGCAACGTCAAGGCGCGACTTACTATCGGCGGCTCGGTGTACGGGGATAGTTATGTTGGTGGTAAGGCCGTGGAGGCGTGGCTTGACGGGCTCGGCAATACGCAAAGTCTGCCGATTTATGGTATCGGCATGAGCCTTAACGTAACCAGATTCCAAAAGAATATTGCGATAGATTGCGTGAGCGGCATGATTTCCGGCTTGCGTCCACTTGTTTATTATTCTACGGGTGGATTTATCTATACGGATAGGATTGCCTCCGACTATCCTACAAGGGCGCACACGATAATCGTAAACAACACCGGACAAAACGGAACGCTCTATGTTTCCTCGAGCCCGCAAGACGGAGAGGAATACTTGTTTGTTCACATGACAACCAACGCTTTTTATATCTCCCCGAGGGATAGCGTGCACCCGATTTGGGTACAGCACGAAAATCAATGGCACGTTGGAATGAACGTAACAAGTATCAGCTCTACCGCGCGTGAAATGTGCCTGCTGATATATAACGCATCTATGACAGCAACAATTAACGGAACGACCTACACCGGTTGCTGGATTTGTCAATTCTTCCATAACTAAAAATAAGAACAATGCCAAAAATTAACTTTCAGCACTTCAAAATGTTTCAAGATATTGCCCATGAGCAAATCGTAGAAACTGACGCAAGAAAAGAGCTCGCCGACCTGCTTTACAAAAACGTAAACGGCGTGGCCTCCCTTGACCTTGCTATGCGCATCTTCAAATCCGAGGGCCCCCTGGAACTATCGGACGAGGATATGGCTATTCTCCGTCCGTTCGTCGAAGGCGGATTTACACCGGCGTTTATCGACTCCTTTAACTCTAACATTATCAATAATTAAAGTCTATGCCAGCAGCAACTGAAACCCCCGTAACCGATTTGACGGTTTACAGCGACCCCGCCCTCGTTGCAGGGAAGGCCGTATTGCTCCATGACAAGACCACCGGCGACGCAATCAGCTTTGACGCTGAAAAGCTCGTCGCGGTCGCAAAGGACCTCTCCATGTTCACCGTGGACGGGACCTCTCTCATTCTCCGCGAAACCGCCAACTGCTATGTTGTGCGCACCGCTGGAGTCTATAAGTTCCCGCTTGTGTACGGAAACGGTATCAAGCGCGGCGTTGCCAATACCGCAGCATACACCCGCCAAGGCTCGACCTATACGCCCGCGCGGCGCCACCCCACGTCCATTCGACAATAGTGACGCGGTGCGGACGGCGAGCCTTCGGGGGAAGCGGAAGGAATGTTACCTGGCCCGTGTCGGAATCGACGGTCGCCGCGCCTTCTCGGACGTAGTAG